>CAMCYH010000018.1 GCA_945883745.1 Candidatus Kuenenia stuttgartensis | reverse complement strand
GCGGTTGATCACGACGATGCTCGAACCGGTGCGGTCCAGCACGCCGAGCTGTCGGTCGTGGTCCGGCTCGGCAGCGGCCGCCAGGCAGAGAAAACAGTCACGGTCAGATCCCGGCCGCCACTGCCGCGGCTCGACCGCTGCAGCCGGCTCGCCTTTGTCGTGGCCCTGCACATATCCGAGCCGCCAGGGGGCCCAGAGGGTTTCGTGAGTCATGAGTCGTATCGTACTTGAACATGACCTATTTGGCTCTGGTGGGCTCCGGGGTTGCCCGTGCCACATCGCCGGACGTTCGCTACGGCCATCCCGGCCTTCGCTCACTCGATGCCAGCCTCGCTTCGGCATCCCTGCCTTCGCTCGCCTGCCAACGCCGGCTCCGTGGCACGGGCAACCCCTCGCTGTGTGTGTGAAAAGGGCGCGAGTGATTCCGTATTGACGTACGTTCCCAGGTTTCCGCAAATGGCTGGATGGAATTCAAAGTCGCCCTTGATGTCTTCGCCGGGCCGATGGACCTGCTGCTCTACCTCGTGAAGAAGCACGAGGTGGACGTGACCGAGGTGCCCGTCGCGAAGGTCACCGAAGAGTTCGTTGCCTACCTTGACGTGCTCGAGGATCTGGCCATCGATCAGGTCGGCGAATTTGTCGATCTGGCGAGCGTGCTCCTCGAAATCAAGGCCCGCGCCCTCGTGCCGCGGCCGGAGGAGATTGAAGAAGAGGTGGAACTGGTCAAAGAGGACCTGGTTCAGCGGCTCCTCGAATACAAGCAGTATCGCGATGCCGCCGTGCTCCTCGAGGATCGGGCCCGGCAGTGGGAGCTGCGGTTTTCCCGTCTGCCTGTGGAGGAGCCGGTGGAGAAGGGGAGACCGCCCGAAGTGGCGATCGCCGATGCCCACGTGTGGGATCTCGTCGGCGCGATGTCACGGGTGCTGCGGAAGAAGGAGCGGCGGAAGCCGCGGCAGATCGTCCACGACGACACGCCGATCGAGGTGCACATGGAGCGGGTCGCAGCGGTCGTGCAGGAAAAGGGGAGGGCGGCTTTCACGGAGTTCTTCGAGGAGGACATGTCGCGGTCGCGAATGGTGGGTATCTTTCTGGCTGTGCTGGAACTCGTCCGCCGTGGTCGGCTTTCGGCCACGCAAGAGCAGCTCTTCGACGAGATTTGGCTCGAGCCCGCCACCACCCCGCCCCGAGTCGCGGCATGATCGAAAACGCCCCGGTCCGCACCATCACCCACAAGGGGCTCACGGTCGAGGGCTACTCGCGGGCCGCCGTGCAAAGCTACTGGCGGATTCCGGAGCTCAAGCTCGGCTTCGATCTGGGTGGCCAGCCCTGGGGCTTCATGGCCACCAGCACCTGGTTCCTCTCCCACACGCATCTCGATCACATCGCCGCCCTGCCGGTCTACGTGGCGCGGCGGCGGATGATGAAGATGGAACCCCCCACGATCTACGTGCCCGAGTCGTCGATCGAACCGATCGAGAAACTGCTCCGGGCGGTCAGTCGCCTCGACCGGGGCCGGCTCCCCTGCACACTCCTGCCGGCCCGGCCGGGGGACGAGATCGAGCTCTCCCGGGAACACGTCGTCACGGTCTCGAGCACCACCCACACGCTGCCGAGCGTCGGCTTCGTGGTCTGGGAACGCCGTCGCAAACTCAAGCACGAATACCACGGCCTGCCGGGCGACAAGATCCGCGACCTGCGGCTTTCCGGCGTCGAGGTGACCCAGGAGGCCCGCACGCCGCTGGTCGCCTACCTCGGCGACAGCTCCCCCGAAGGACTCGATCGCTGCCCGGCCATGTTCGAAGCGATGATTCTGATCACAGAACTCACATTCGTGGCCCACTCCCATCGCAAGGAGAAGATCCACAAATACGGCCACATGCACCTCGATGATCTGCTCGCCCGCCGGGAGCGGTTTCGGAACGAGGTCGTCATCGCCACGCACTTCTCCACCCGCTACACCGACGACCGCATCCGCCGCATCGTGGCAAAAAAGCTCCCCGACATGCTCGATGGCCGGCTGCATATCTGGCTGTGACGGTTCGCTGTTCTGGGCTCAACGTGCCCAACCCGGCTTCGTACTACCCGCACTCCGTCGCCGGACGTTCGCTTCAGCCATCCTGGCTTCCGCTCACTCGGACCTGGCTGCGCTTTCGGCATCATGCCTGCGCTTGCCAGCTACGCCGGCTCTCGGAGTGCGGGTAGCACGAATCCTACCTCTTCCTGATGCGAGCAAGGCTTGGGGTTGCCCGTGCCATGGAGCCGGCGTTGGCAGCGAGCGGAGGCATGGATGCCGAGAGCGAAGCTGGCATCGAGCGAACGCAGGCCTGGAGGGCCGAAGTGAGCGTCCGGCGATATGGCACGGGCAATCCTGAGCCGGGTTGGGCGAGTAGGCCTGAGCTTTTGGCGTATAGTGACTTCATGCCCGGGAGCCCCCGTCACGCCTATGTTCATGTCCCGTTTTGTCGCCACCGGTGCGGCTACTGCGATTTCACACTCGTGGCGGGGCGTGACGATCTGATCGACCGCTATTTCGAGGCCGTGGCTCGCGAGTTGGAACGCGTCCGCCAGCCGCTTGAGACCGACACGCTGTACCTCGGTGGTGGCACGCCGTCGCACCTGGGGCCCGACGGCCTGCGACGGCTCTTCGGTCTGCTCTCGACAAAGCTCGGAAGAGCTGCTGATGCCGAAGTCACCGTGGAGGCTAATCCTCTCGATGTCACCGCAGAGTTTGTGGCGGCGGCCACTGAGTGCGGCGTGACTCGGGTGAGCCTCGGGGGGCAGTCGCTGGACGCGGCCACGCTCCGGGCGCTCGATCGCGACCATGTGCCTGCCCACGTGCGGGCTGCCGTGGCGCGTCTCCTCGATGCCGGGCTCGTCGTGAATCTCGACCTGATGACGGCCGCGCCCGGGCAGGCGCTCGCCGCTGTCGAGGCCGACCTCGCCGCGGCGGTGGCCCTTGGCGTGCAGCACGTCTCGGTCTACTGCCTGACCTGGGAACAAGGCACGGCCTTCGAAACGGCACGGCGACGGGGCGATCTGCGTCCGGTGGACGAAACGCTCGAAGGGGCGATGTTTGAGTTGGCGATCGATCGGCTCGAGGCCGCTGGCTACGAGCACTATGAGGTGAGCAATTTTGGCCGGCCGGGCTATCGCTGCCGCCACAACGAGGCCTATTGGGACTGCCGGCCCTGGGAGGCCTTCGGGCCGGGGGCTGCGCGGTTCGACGGCCGCACGAGGATCACGAATCATCGCAGCGCGACGACCTGGATCACGAAGATGCTCGCCGGCGAAGATGCGACCGGTGACATCGATGAGATGACGGCCGAGCAGGCGGCCCGCGAACGGCTCGTCGTCGGTCTCCGGCGACGAGCCGGCATCGATCGGGCGGTGTTCCTCGCGGCAAGCGGATACGAGTTTAACCAACTGGTCGGGTCCACCGTCGCGGGCTGGGCCGCGGCTGGGCTCGCCACCGACGACGGAGTAACGGTGCGGCTTACCCGCGCCGGCCTCCTCGTGTCGGACTCGCTCTGGGCTGACGTACTGACTACTTGAGCGCGGCGACGAGATCGAGGATCGCCTTTTTGCCGTCGGCGAAGTACATGAGCGTGTTGTCGGCCGCGAAGAGCGGGTTGGGGATACCGGCAAAGCCCGGCGAGAGCGACCGCTTTACCACCACGACGGTGCGGGCCCTGTCGACGTCGAGGATCGGCATGCCCGCGATCGGGCTGGAGGGGTCGGTACGGGCGGCGGGGTTCACCACGTCGTTGGCCCCGATCACAATGGCGACGTCAGTCTCCGCAAACTCCGGATTGATGTCGTCCATCTCGCGGAGCTTTTCATAGGGCACATCGGCCTCGGCCAGGAGCACATTCATGTGGCCCGGCATCCGCCCGGCCACCGGATGGATGGCGTACTCCACCTTCGCGCCGCGGGCCTCGAGCGCGTCGGCTAACTCGCGGACCGCATGCTGGGCCTGCGCGACGGCGAGGCCGTAGCCCGGCACGATCACGACCTTGTCGGCGCCCTCGAGCACCATCGCGATCTCTTCAGCGCCGGCGCTCTTCACCTTGCCTGCATAGACATCGTCTCCGCTCACGGCGGCCGTGGTACCGAGACCGCCGAAGAGCACACCCACAAGCGAGCGGTTCATCGCTTGGCACATGATCGCCGTAAGGATGAGGCCTGACGCTCCGACGAGCGAGCCGGCGATCACGAGTACGGAATTGTCGATCACGAAACCAGCCGCCGCTGCGGCCAAGCCCGAGTAGCTGTTGAGCAGGCAGATGACGACCGGCATGTCGGCGCCGCCGATCGGGAGCGTGAGCGTGACGCCGAGGGCACTGCCCACCACCACGAGCAGCCAGAAAAGGATGGTGTAGTCAGGGTTGGTGCAGAAGCCCCAGGTGAGCAGGAGCGTAAGGGCCACCAGAGCGAGGTTGATCCAGTGGCGACGCGGGTCTGTCCAGGCCTTCTTGAACTGCGGTAGTTCCTCGAGTTTTCCGAACGCGACGAGGCTGCCCCAGAACGTGACCGCGCCGATGAGTCCTGTCAGGGCCGTGGCAATCGAGAACTGGGTCCACGGCAGCAGGCTGGCCGCGGCGGTCGCCGCTCGCGGGTCGGCATCACAAAACGCAAGGTTGCAGGTGCCGGACAGTTCCGCTCCGGCAACAAGCACCGATGCTGCGCCCCCGAATCCATTGAGGAGCGCGACCATCTGGGGCATGCTGGTCATCGGATAGCGGAGGGCCATCGTGGCCCCGACGCCTCCCCCGAGCACCGCTGCGGCGGCCAGCATGAGCAGCGGCCATGCACCGCGGCTTGCGACGCTCTGCGCGATCGGCGCCTCGAAGCAGGCGGCTATGATCGCGATCGCCATGCCGGCCGCACCGAGAAACGTTCCCCGCACGGCCGTCCGCGGGCTGCTCATCATCTTGAAGGCCACGATGAACAGCATCGCGGCGGCAAGATATGCAAGATTGATCCAGGCTTGGCTCGACATGCGCAGCTACTTCTTCTTGGGGTTGAACATCTCGAGCATCCGGTATGTCACCACGAAGCCGCCGGCGACATTGATCATTGCGAGCACGACCGCGGCCAAACCGAGGACCGTGCTGGTGGCTGTGGACAGGGCGCCCGCCACGACGATCGCTCCCACGGCGGTGATGCCCGAGATCGCGTTGGAGCCGCTTGTGAGCGGCGTGTGGAGCCGCTGCGGCACCTTCGTGATCACCTCGAAGCCCACCCACATTGCGAGCAGAAACACGGTCAGCAGGCGGATGAAGCGGGCCGCCGGATCCTCGGTTGCGGCCGCTTCGGCAAGCAGAACGGGCAAGGACATGATCGAAAACTCCGGTTGATCGGGCAGATTCAGGGGGTAGCGATCTGATCGAGAGGTGCGAGGCCTGCCCGCTCACGTACCTTCGGGTGGACGAGCTGGCCACCCCGCGCCACGAGCGTGTCGCGACAGATTTCGTCGTCGAGGGAAACCTCGGGAAGTCCTAATTTGACCAGGTGCGTGAGAAACGTGGCAATGTTGCGGGCGTAGAGCTGGCTGGTGTGGGTGGCGACTTCAGCCGGCAGGTTGGTGGGCCCGAGGATGGTCACGCCATCGACCACCGTCGTCTCGCCACACGTGGTCGCTTCGCAGTTGCCTCCACGCTCGGCGGCCATGTCGACGATGACGCTGCCCGGCTTCATCTTCGTGACCATCTCTCGGGTCACGAGCGTCGGGGCCTTCTGGCCGGGAATGAGCGCCGTGCAGACGACCACGTCACTGTCGGCGATTACCTTGCCCAGCAGTTCCCGCTGTTTTTTGTAGAACTCCTCACCCATCGCCTTGGCGTATCCGCCAGCCACCTCACTCGAGCCGGTTTCCAGGTCGAGCTCGACAAACTTGGCTCCCAGGCTCTGCACCTGTTCTTTCACTGCCGGTCGCACGTCATACGCGCTCACCTGCGCCCCGAGCCGCTTCGCGGTGGCGATCGCCTGCAGGCCCGCCACGCCAGCCCCGAGGATGAGTACCTTGGCCGGTTTCACCGTGCCGGCAGCCGTTGTCATCATGGGGAAGATGCGCGGCAGGGCAGTGGCGGCAAGAAGCACGGCGCGGTACCCGGCGATGTTGGCCTGGCTGGAGAGCACGTCCATCGCCTGGGCCCGCGTGATCCGCGGCACGAGTTCCAGGGAAAACAGCGTCACACCCCGTTCCGCAGCCTCAAGACAGGCGTCGGGAGCACCAAGCGGATCGCAGATGCCGATCACGATCTGCCCCTGTCGGAGACGGTCGCGGTCGGCAGGCCAGGCATCGCCGGCAGCCGCCGCCGTACGCACTGTCAGCACACAATCGGCGGCGAAGGCCTCGTCGCGCGTGCCGATGCGGCCGCCCGCCGCCCGATAGTCATCATCGAGGAATCCAGCCGCCAATCCGGCTGACTCCTCCACGACCACTTCCAGCCCGGCCTTGATCAGGGGAGGAATGGCTGCGGGAACCAGGGCGACCCGGCGTTCACCTGGAAAACGTTCTTTGACAACGGCAACCTTCATGGAGAAGCCTGTTCCTGGGCGGCGGAATCGCAACAGTGTGCTTGCCAGTCGAGAACCTGGCAACTGGAGCCTGGTTTTTGAGGCTGTTCGGCACCGGCTTTATGGCCGAGTCGCGAAAGTTTCGTGGCGGGCGGGGGCCGCTTGCTGGAGGTGGACTCGATTGGTAGCATTCGGGACTCGGAAAGAAAGAGGATTTTTGAATCATGAAAACGTTCATGGCGAAGCCCGGCGAGGTTGAACAGCAGTGGTGGCTGGTAGACGCCGAGGGCAAGATGGTCGGCCGGATCGCCACGGAAATCGCCATGATGCTCATGGGCAAGCACCGTCCGACGTACACCCCGCACGTTGACACCGGCGACTATGTCGTCGTCATCAACGCCGAGAAGGTGCAGTTCAGCGGCAAGAAGTGGCAGCAAAAGCTCTACCGTTGGTACACCGGTTACAACGGCCTGCGATCGGAAACGGCGGAGCACCGTCGCGACAGGCGGCCCGAATTGATCCTTCATGAGGCCGTCCGCCGGATGTTGCCAAAAACACGGCTTGGACGCGTCATGCTCGACAAACTGAAGATTTACGCTGGCACGGAGCACCCCCACCAAGCCCAGCGGCCTGAGCCACTTGAAGTGGGAGCGAAGTAGAAAGAAACGAGATCATGGCAGCAGCAGCGAATTCGACAGTTTCGGAGTTCATCGCAACCGGCCGCCGGAAGACGGCGGTCGCTCGAGTTCGGCTTCGCCCGGGCACCGGAAGCATTACTGTCAACGGCCGGGAACTCGAGGCCTACTTTCCTGCGATCAAGGACCGGATGCTGGTGGCTGGCGCGTTGGAGCAGGTCGGCAAACAGTCCGAGGTAAACGTGAACATCACCGTGGACGGCGGTGGTCCCACCGGTCAGGCCGGAGCCTGTCGGCTCGGCATCGCCCGGGCACTCAAGGCATTTGATGGCGAGTTGGCTGAATCGCTTCGCCACAACGGGTTGCTGACCCGTGATGGCCGTATGAAGGAGCGGAAGAAGTACGGTCTGCGTGGAGCCCGTCGCGGCACGCAGTTCAGCAAGCGCTAGTCGGTCGCCTGCAGCAGGCCGTCGGCGGCAGCTGGCGGGACGACGTTCAACCAGGGTCGCTGCTGGTCTCCGGGCTCGCGCCCGGACGGTCGCCAAGCGAGCCGAGGCCAGGATGGCGAGGCTTGCGTACGGCTAGCTGGCGGGCTTTTCCTAAAAAACCTCAAAGCCGCTACGACCGGGCCGCAGAAACGGATCTTTCATTGGGGTCTGCGAGTTCGACTTCCACGGTGCCGAAGGCATACTTGGACTGTCGGGTATGTCACGAAGGATGTCGCTTCAGGGTGCTGTCATGGTGAGATTCGTTGGTTCCGTCTTGGCCGTGTGGGCCCTTGGGTTCATGCTTTCTGCGCCGCTCCTTGGCAGAGAGCCCATGCGGACGGCCGCCCAGGCGGGTTTGCCTGCGGTCCTCGATGTGCTTGAGGCCGAGGCCCGTGGGCTGGTGAGCGTCAAGTACATACCGAATGACGCCAAATCAGCGCAGATCGTCGTCGAGAACAAATCCGACAAACCGCTCACGCTGCGATTGCCGACGGCATTCGCTGGAGTGCCGGTACTGGCCCAAATGGGCATGGGTGGCATGGGAGGCGGCGGGATGGGTGGCGGCGGCATGGGCGCCGGTGGCATGGGTGGTGGCGCGGGCGCCCAAGCGACCGGTGGCGGTGGCATGGGCGGCGGCGGCATGGGTGGCATGGGAGGCGGCATGGGTGGCATGGGAGGTGGCATGGGTGGCATGGGAGGCGGCATGTTCTCCGTGCCTCCAGAGAAGGTGCGGACAGTCCGTGTCGCCACAGTCTGCTTGGAGTATGGCAAGCCCGAGCCGAGCCCTCGACTGCCGTACAGGCTCGTGGCGGTCGAATCCTTTTCGTCCGATCCCCAACTGTCGGCCGTTTTGGAGGCCTTCGGCCGCGGTGAACTTTCGCAAAAGGTGACGCAGGCTGTCGCCTGGCACCTCTGCAGTGGGCTCTCGTGGCAGAAACTAGCGGCCGAAAAGATCGACCGGGCCGGTGGCTATCCCGACGAGGCCTACTTCGCACCGGCGGAGTTGATGGCGGCCGACCGCGTCGTGAAGGCGATCGCGAAGCAGGTCAACTCCGAGCCTGTAGCCTCACCTGCTTCGTCGAGCTACTGAGCAGAGGCTCGCGGATCGGACGCATCACAAGGCGATTTCCCAGCGGGATTTCGCCCTGAAACTTGCGAAATCGGTCGGGCCGCATAAAAATCGGATCTCGCGGCGGAAGTCTTCGGGAACAGTTGGACCCAGTCCGACGGTCGCATCGCGCCGCGAGCCGGAGAGGGATTTTCACGAGGCTCGAACGACTCTGAGGGTTTCGCATGTCGACTGCACGCCCGCCCGCACCCCAAACCGTTGCCCGCCCACCCATCGGTGACGAGGTGGTGGTCGAGGCTCGCAACCTGTCAAAGACCTATCGCGACTTCTGGGGCCGCAGCAAGAAAGTCGCCCTCAAGCCGCTCGACCTCGAGGTTCGCCGCGGCGAGATCTTCGGCCTTCTCGGGCCGAACGGGTCGGGGAAGACGACCACGCTCAAACTCCTGCTCGGCCTTATCTTTCCCACGTCGGGCGAGGCGCTCGTGTTTGGTCGTGACGCCACTGACGTCTCGAAGAACGAACGGATCGGATACCTGCCCGAGGAATCGTATCTGTACAAATTCCTCGATGCCGAGGAAACGCTCGACTTCTACGGGCGGCTTTTCGACATGCCGCCCCAGGAGCGAAAGCGGCGGGCCGACATGCTGATCGAGATGGTGGGCCTCGGCCGAGACAAGAAGCGGCAACTGAAGGAATACTCCAAAGGCATGACCCGCCGCATCGGTGTGGCGCAGGCCCTCATCAACGATCCGGAACTCGTCATGCTGGACGAGCCGACCAGTGGTCTCGATCCAATCGGAACCCGCGAGATGAAGGATCTCATCATCGACCTCAAGAACCGTGGCAAGACGGTGATCATGTGTTCCCACCTGTTGGCCGACGTGGAGGACGTGTGCGATCGCATTGCCGTCCTGCACCAGGGCGAACTCAAAGAACTCGGCCGTGTGGAGGATCTTTTGCGGGTGACCGACGTCACACAGATCCGGGCCACCGGGCTCTCCGAGGCTGCCCGTGAGGAAATTCGGGCGGTGCTTCAGCGGCATGGATCGACGGATGCCGAGATTGGCAACCCACGAACAACACTCGAGGATCTCTTCCTCGACATTATCCGTGATACGCAGGCACGGCCTGGCCGGCGGGCGCGAAGCACGGGCTCCGACGGAACTCGCGAAGGGTAGGCCACGCGCATGGTGCTCGAAGAGGAAATCCCGGCATTCTCGGCGTGGATCGGCCCGGCGTTGACCTGGTATTTTTTCGCTGCTGCGCTCGTGGTCGTCATCGTGGCAGCTATGGCCTGGCTCGTGCAGTCTGTGCTCTATGGTCCCTTGGTCGCCGGCGACAAGGTCTATCGCGGGCTGCTCTCCGGCATCGGTGACCTCGCTGGAATGTCGCTCCGAAGGATCGGGGCTTTGGCGCGGTTGGCAGTCCAGGAGTCTTTGCGGCGAAACGTGCTCGTCGTGTTGCCGCTGTTTGCCCTGCTCGTGCTCTTTGCCGGCTGGTTTCTCGATCCGGCCAGTACCAATCCCGGCAAACTCTACATTGGATTCATCATCGCCTCGACCAACTTGCTCGTGTGTCTTGTGGTGCTCGTGCTCTCCGTCTTCAGCCTGCCAGCCGACATCAAGGCCAAGGCGATTCAAACGGTGACGACCAAGCCGGTGCGGACGGGTGAAATCGTGCTTGGCCGCATGCTGGGCTTCGCTGCAGTCGGCACCGTGCTTCTGGCGATCATGGGCGGCGTAGGCTGGGCGTTTGTCGTGCGGAGCGTCAACCACCGCCACACGCTGACAGCGGATGATCTCGTCGAAATCAGCGGTGAGGACGGGGGGGTGGTGAGCCGCGAGGGTCGTACCAGCCTCGACCGTGACCATCGCCACCGGGTCGCGCTGGCTGCCGATGGATCGGGCTTCACTGAGAATGAGCAGGGGCACCGCCACCGTATCCGCCGTGTCGACTCGGCTGGCACGACGACCTATGAGATCGGACCGCCCGAGGGAATCCTCGAGGCCCGGCGGCCGCTGCGGGGCACGCTCCGTTTCCTCGATCGCGAGGGGCGGCCGAGCACGAAGGGCATCAGCGTCGGGGCGGAATGGTCCTACCGGCAGTACATCGAAGGGGGGTCGCTGGCCGCCGCGATCTGGACGTTCACCGGCATCAGCGAGCAGCAGTTTCCCGACGGACTCCCCTTGGAGATGCTCGTGCGGGTGTTTCGGACCTACAAGGGCGACATTGAAAAGGGGATCGCGGGGAGCGTGCGGGTGAAGAACCCCGTCAGTGGCCTTCAGAGCGATCCCTTCTACTTCACGGCGAAGGAGTTCACGATCGACTCGCTGCTCATTCCGCGTAAGCTCGTGGCAACATCGGCCGACGGTGGCACGCGGCAGGTCGATCTCTTCGGTGACATGGTGGCCGATGGCCGGGTGGAGGTCGTGCTCCAGTGCCTCGAGCCGGCCCAGTACTACGGCGTTGCACAGGCCGACTTCTACCTGCGGGCCGGCGAGGGGTCGTTCGTGATGAACTACCTGAAGAGCTGCCTCGGGATCTGGTTCTCGATGCTCCTGACAACGGCGATGGGCGTAATGTTCAGCACGTTCCTGGCCGGGCCTGTGGCACTGCTGGCGACGCTCTCGGTCGTGATGGTGGGGCAATTCCGCGATTTCATCCGCCGTCTCTTCGAGAGCCAGGTCACTGGTGACTTCTCGATCGTGCCGGGTGGCGGGCCGATCGAGTCGCTTGTCCGGATCGCAACGCAGGAGAGCATTACCGTAGAATGGGAACTGACGCCCGCTGCCCAATTGATCAAGACACTCGACACGTTCCTGTTGGCACCGATGCGGCTGGGAGCGGCGCTCTTTCCGTCACTCGGATCGCTCGGCACGAGTGACTTTCTGGCCGGTGGATTCGACATTCCGTTCGACCTTCTGGCCGAGCACGGGATGGAGACGCTCGGCTATCTGATCGCCTTTTTCATTGCCGGGGCCATGTGCCTGCGGGCTCGGGAGGTGGCCTCGTCATGAACAGCACACGGGAAACGAGCCGGGGCCGCGGGGCTTCTGATCATGGCAAAACATGGCTTGGCCTGCGGCCGGCCACCCTCGTCATGCTGATGGCGATCGCGGTGTTGCTGGTGCCGCTGTCGATGCTCAGTCAGCCGGCGGATTCTTCGAGCCCGGGTGGCACTCTGGCCCGACTGCGGACGCAATACGGCCTCTCGCAGGCCAATCTGGGTGAGATCGACCCCACCAGCGAGACAATGCGATTGGCCTCGCTGGGGCTCAAGAACATCGCCGTCACGCTGCTGTGGGATCGGGCCAATCACTACAAGAAGGTCGAAGACTGGACCAATCTCTCGGCGACGCTCGAACAGATGACGAAGCTGCAGCCCAACTTCTACTCGATCTGGGATTTTCAGGCCCATAATCTGTCTTACAACATCTCGGTCGAGTTCGATGACTACCACGATCGCTACGCCTGGGTCATGAAGGGGATCGAATTTCTCCGTCAGGGCATTGCGCTCAACCTGCGAGAGCCGAGGCTGTTGGGCCGCATGGGCTGGTTCATCGGCCAAAAGATCGGCCGAGCCGATGAAAAAAAACAGTACCGGCGGCTCTTCAAGGCGGATGATGATTTTCACGAGCGGGATCGTCCCGGCAGGACGCTGCCCGAGCGGGACAACTGGCTCGTGGCGCGGGAGAAATACCTCGCCGCCCAGCAGTTGGCCGATTCCGGTGCGCCGCTGAATACGACGCCGCTTATCTTCCATAGTGAGCCCATGATGACGGCGATCAATCATGCGCGGGGGCTCGCTGAGGACGGTGTCTTTGGGGACACCGGCCGCGATTCCTGGCGGCTGGCTGGTGACGAGATGCGCCGGTACTCGGTTCGGGAAATTCCCACCACGTGGGACGTGCCGATCCGCCTTGGATTGCGAGAAGCAGAAATGGCCCGGGCTGATCGCCTCTCCAAGGAACTGGAGGAACTGCTGCCGGGGAGGTTCAAGGCGCTCGAGGAGCAGAAGCGGGAATCACTCGCGGCCGACCAGCGTGCGGCGCTGGCGGTGCCGGCGATGGACCGCTCTGAGGAACAGCAGCAGGTGGTGGCTGCCGCCGAGGCGGCGCTGCGGGTGACCTGGCCGATGGTGGCCCGCGAAGCACCGGCCGATGATAAAGCCAGGGCACAGGAACTCGCTCGTCAATTTGTGGAGGCCAACGAGACGGCCGAAATCATCGGCCGCTATCGGGACATCGTCAACTTCGACTTCTGGCGGGCGACGTGCGAGGCCGAAGTGACCGATGAAATGCTCAAGGCCCGTGAGGCCACCTGGCGGGCCGAGCGGGATTTCGAGAACGCCCGCCTCCAGGCAGCCAAGAAGGCCTACGAGGAGGCCTTCGAGGCATGGCGAAGAGTGCTCGATTCGTCAGAGGTGCTCCGTAAAGACTCTCTGACGGCTGACGACATCAAGGAACTCGTCGACCGCTACCGGAAAGTTCTCGAGCAACTCGACGAACCGTTTCCGAAGCCGTTCATCCTGCAGGATGTTTTGGAGTAGGCATCACGCGACAGGCCCCTGCCCATCGTCATTCTTGCGAATGAGGACCTTGTCGATGCGGCGGCCGTCCATGTCGACAACCTCGATCGTGAGACCCTGCCATTGCGTCACGTCGCCCGTGGCCGGAATCCGCTCCAGCCGGGCCAAGACAAGCCCGGATACCGTCGAATAGTCACGCGGCACGCCGTCGAGCCTGACGTCGACCGTCTCGGCCATGTCTTCGATGCTCGCACTGCCGTCGACGAGCCACGAGCCGTCATCCCGACGTACGAAGGCCGTGTGTCGTGCCGCGCGGTGCTCGTCATGGATCTCACCGACGAGTTCCTCGAGGATGTCCTCGAGCGTGACCAGGCCCTCCGTGCCGCCGTATTCGTCGAGCACGATTGCCATCTGGTTCTTTTCTTTTTGAAACAATTCGAGGAGGCGATCCAGCGGCATCGTCTCCGGCACAAAGAGGGCGCGGTGCATAATCTTGCGAAGCTCGATCGGCCAACCCATCCATGTGTGCCGCAGCACATCTTTCAAAAATACATAGCCGAGAATGTGGTCGAGCGATCCTTCGTAGACTGGTAACCGTGAGTAGCCGGCCATCGCGATAGCGCCGATGATCTCTCCAGGCGGTGTCTCGACATCGAGGGCGTCGAGGTCGATCCGGGGCCGCATGATGTCGCGGACGGTCCGTTCTCCGAGCCGCAAGGCCTCGATGGCGACCGCCTGCTCGACCGGCTCAACAACGCCCTCCGCACGCCCCGTCTCCATGAGGTGCTCGATATCATCGACCGATACGGACGGTCCCTCCTGCTTGCCCGCTCCGAGAAGAAAGAGCACCGCCGACGTGGCTCGCCCCAGCCCCCAGACCAGCGGCTTGGCGAGCTGGGACACCAGATGCATCGCCGGTGCCACCATCCTGGCAAACCGCTCGGCGTTGCGGAGGGCCAGCCGCTTGGGGACCAGTTCACCGAAAAGGAGCGTGAAGAAAGAGAGGAGAGCGACGAAGACGGTCAGCGCGATCGGCGTGGCGGCGTTGGCGATCATGGGAGGCGAGTTGGCGGCCAGCCATGCTGCCAGGGGTTCGACGAGCTGGTCACCACCGTAGGCCGCTGCCAGTGTGCCGACGAGCGTGATTCCGACCTGCACGGTGGGCAGGAAGCGATCGGGGCTGGAGGCCAGTTCAAGCGCGGTGCGGGCCGCGACATCCCCCTCGTCCGCCAGCTGCCGAAGTCGCCCGCGACGGCTGGCGACGATCGCCATTTCAGCTCCGGAGAAGAAGCCGTTGGCTAGGATCAGCGCGATGACGATGAACAATTCGGGAAGCATTCTCGGACACTATCCTCGGAAACTATCGATGGGTGATGCCGTCGCGGCGGATGACCGCCAGATTGTCGCGGTGGATGACCTCGTCATAGGGGCAGTAGCCAAGCACGGCGGCAATGCGATCGGTTTTCAAACCACGGATGCGCACCAGTTCTTCCGATGAATAGTTGACAAGCCCACGGGCAAACACGTGGCCCTCGGCGTCGGCAAGTGCCACCAGGTCTCCGGTCGTGAAGGTGCCGCAGATGTCGCGGACGCCGGCGGCCAGCAGGCTGCGGCCGGTGTCCACCACGGCGTCGCGGGCACCCGAGTCGACCGTGACCGTACCGCGCACGTCGGCCGACCAGCCGAGCCAGCGCTTCCAGGCTGGCATCGCGGCAGCCCGGCCGGGAAAGAGTGTGCCCACCGTTTCGCCATTCACGATGCGCGGGAGCACGTCGTCATCGCGGCCGGAGGCGATGATGCAGTGACCACCGGCCTCGGTCACGATTCTCGCGGCGGCGATCTTGCTGGCCATGCCCCCCTTGGAAAGGCCTCCCAGACGGTCGCGGGCCAACGCCTCGACATCACCGTCGATGCGTGGCACGGTCGCCAAGGGTCTGGCAGCAGGCTCATCCGGATGGCGGTCGTAGAGCCCGCTCACGTCGGACAGGAGCACCAGCAGCGGCGCTCCGAGAAGCGTCGCCACGAGGGCCGCCAACCGGTCATTATCGCCGAAACTCGTCCGCAGCTCCTCGACGCTGACGGTATCGTTTTCGTTGATGATCGGAATGGCTCCATAGTCGAGCAGGGCCCGCAGCGTGTTGCGAATGTTGAGGTAGCGAGCCCGATCCTTGAAATCGTCCGCTACAAGGAGCACTTGTGCCATGTGTCGGCCCTGGGCGCGGAGGGCCCGCTCATAGGCCTCGACCAGACAGCTCTGCCCGATGGCGGCAACAGCCTGTAGATGCGCCAACTCCGCGGGCCGCCGCGTGAGCCCCATGCGACCCATGCCGGCTCCAACAGCACCGGAACTGACGAGCACCACCTGCTTTCCCGCAGTCAGGAGCGTATTGAATTGCCGACCCAGCGATTCGATCCGATCGGTATCGAGGAGGCCGTCCGGCCGCGTAAGCACCCTGGTTCCCACCTTGACTACAAGGAACCCGGCGGTGCCGACAAGCGTCTCCCTGGGCAAATCGGGCTGGTGTTCGCTCATGGTTCCCCGCATCGTACCCTGCCTTCCGGCGAGGGGGCCACAGGGTGTCGTTGCCGACGGGTGGCAGGGAGTCTGTCTGGCCCGTGCGCCCGGGGTGTGCGTTGAGGTTTCCAGCTCGCAGGGCGTATAGTGCAGCCGCCGGCCGATCATCTTTTTTCTTGTTGGGGCCTGCGGGCACGTTCGGTGAGTGACCTTCATCACGAATGCGGTTTGGCGGCCGTTTACCACCTTGCAGGGGGCGAACCGAGCCCGCTCTGCCCATCCCAGGGGCCCGAGGAAGTGTCGCGGCTCGTGCCGCGGATGCTCCTCGATATCCAAAACCGGGGCCAGCTTTCGGCCGGCATGACGGTCTGGAATCCGGACCGCAGCCACCTCCTGGCGACGCTCAAGGATGTCGGGAGCGTGAGCGAGGTGTTCCGCATGAGCCATCGCGGCAAGTACGAAAGCCTCATGGAGCAGCATGCGGGCCGGGCGGCGATCGGCCACGTGCGGTATGCGACCTGCGGTGCGGAGGACCGCGGCTACGCCCAGCCGCTGGAACGGCCGCACATCCAAAAGCGAAAGTGGTTTGCTTTCGGGTTCAACGGTCAGCTCGCCAACTATCCGGAGCTGCGGGCCGAAATTCTGTCTGACGACGACAACCATCTGGCCCGAGACAACGACACCGAAGTCATCATGCATGCGATCGGCCGTGAACTTTCCGGCGACGCCGATCCCGATCCGATCGACATGCTCGCTGCCATTTCGCGGAGGTTCGACGGGGCCTGGAACCTCGCCATCCTCGACGCCTGCGGAAGGATGATCGTGGCCCGCGATCCGTTGGGCATCCGTCCCATGGAGTATGCCCACGTCGGCTCGCTTGTCGCTGCGGCCAGTGAGAGCGTGGCCCTGCTCAATCTCGGTTTTCCGACGGAATCCATCCGTACGCTCGAGCCGGGCACGGCCCTCATCATCGATGGGCGCCGCGTGCGGATCGAACGCTTTGCCGAGAGTCCCCGACGGGCCCACTGCTTCTTCGAGTGGATCTACTTCGCCAACGTGGCCAGTACGATGGACGACAGGAGTGTGTACCTCACCCGTAAGCGACTCGGGGAGGAACTGGCCCGACTCGAGACGATCTCGATCGACGCCGACACGGTGGTTGTGCCGGTGCCCGACACCAGCAAGGCGGCTGCCGACGCGATGGCTTATCGGCTCTCCATTCCATCGGTGGAGGGCCTGATCCGAAACCGCTATTCCGGACGGACGTTCATCGATGGCGCCTCCAGCCGCCGGCAAAAAGCGGAATCGAAATACACGCCGCTGCGCGAAGTGCTCGAGGGCAAGCGAGTGATCCTCGTGGAAGATTCGATCGTGCGGTCGACCACGATGAAGGTGCTGCTGGGGCGGATGCGATCGCTGGGGCTGGCACGAGAAATTCACGTGCGTATTGCCTGCCCACCGATCATCGCTCCCTGCTTCTATGGCATTGATATGTCGACGATCGACGAGCTCTTCGCCCCGGCTTTCCTCGACGCGGGGCGGCCCACCGACGAGGCACAGGCCGCGATGGCCGCCCGTCTCGGTGCCGATTCGCTCCGGTACCTCCCTGTCGAATCGGTCGCCCGGTCCATCGGGTTTGAGAGCAGTGAGCTCTGCCAGGCCTGCATCACCGGGCAGTATCCGACGCCGGCCGGCGAGCGACTGTACGACATCGCCCTGAGTCAGGTGGCCCGCGGCGAGTCGGGCCGCACGTATGAGGCCGTCAAGTAGTCATCGCAGCGTGTGCAGCACGGCCCGCCAGACCGGCTGGCCGGCCATGCGGGTGCGACGCTCGAAGTGGGTGCGGTAGTCGAGGTCGTGCTCGGCTGGCAGGGCTGGCTCCTCCTCGGGCTCGCTGAAGCAGCCGATCCGGCGGGCCGTCTCCATGGCTTCGTTGAAATAGTCCTCGACATCGGTCCACACGTGGAGCCGGCCGCCAGGCAGGAGCACCCGCCTCGCATGCTGGAGGAATGGCTCGCTCAGCACCCGCCGCTTGCGATGCCGGGCTTTCCACCATGGATCGGGGAAGTAGACATGGATCGCCGCGAGCGACGCGTCCGGCAGCATCGATCGGACGAGCCGCTGTGCATCGCCGTGAATGATGCGGGCGTTGGTCGCCGCGGCCACAGCCAGCCGACCGGCGGACATTCGGGCGTAGCCGGCGGCGATCTCGATGCCGAGAAAGTTCGTGGCGGGATGGGCCGCCGAAGCCGACCGCAAAAAAAGCCCCTTCCCGCTCCCCACTTCCAATTCAACTGGCAGGATGGTTGGAAAGACCGAGCCCGGCTGAAATGGCTCTGGCAGGTCGGTCAGCGAGAGCAGATGCGTCGAGAGATCGACGGAGGGGGCGGGTTTTTTTGGGGCGCGCCGCGGCATCCTGCCCTACTTTGCCGCGGCTGTTTCGCGGAGGTAGTCGACCGGCAAGGGCACCCCCTTGATCACGCCATCCACGACAATGTTGTCCCGAACAATGCCCTGGAAGCGGCAGACGATCATCGCTTTGGGTCGCACACGGACCCGCTCCACGGCGATCACCAGCCGATCGCCTGGCACCACAGGCTCACGGAAGCGGACATCTTCCATGCCGCCGAAACCGATCACACTCGCCTGGAGCAGGTTGTGCTTTTGCGTGTAATAGCTTGATAGTTGGGCCGCCGCTTCGCACATCATCACTCCTGGCATGACGGGCATCACAGGAAAGTGGCCGCGGACCCAAAACTCATCTGGGGTGACATCCTTGTAGCCCACGCAGAGGCCCCGTGAATGATCCTCGTGAACAATTGCCGTAAGCTGCTCCATCTCGAAGCGTTGCTTGTTCCAGCGACGGATCTCGTCGATGTCGGCAATGACATTCGACAGATCGTATTCGCTGGGATGGACGATGTAGTCGCGAGGGGCCACGGCAAACGCTCCGTCGGGCTGGCGGCGGGTCGGACGAGACGGCTCAGGTCTTGATGTGCTTCCGCTTGGCCTTGCGAGCCTTGCTGTTGGCGGGACGGGCGCCGTGATTGGCTTTCTTGAGGCCGCGATGAGGCTTGGCCATGAAAATCTCCGGAAGGCTTTGGGAACGGTGGCAAAACTGACCGATGGCACGGTTGTACCATGCTGGCGGATTGGCTTCCATCGCCTTCGCGGAGCGGCGGGCGGCTCATTGGCGGCCGGGCATCCCAGATGGAGCGGCAGAACGTTCGGCGGCGATTGCGTCGCGGATGCTCGATCGCAGAATCTCGACAAAGCTCGCCACGAGAAAGCCAAATAAGCCGCCGATGACGGCTGAAGACACCCCGCCCAAAATGGCTCCGGCGGGCGAACTCTGGGTCACCATCGCAAGCATCAGCGTGCCCGTCACGCCGCCGACGGTCGCCCCGATGCCTGCCGACACTGGAACCAGTCGGCCGAGAGTTTCATGACGTTCCAGTCGTGTGGGAGCCGACGAAGGCAGCGGGGCCGACGCCGGGCGAAATGCGGTGGGGCGCGTCGCCCGATCCCGATCGGCGGCCTCTCGCATCCGGGTCCCGATGGCGTTGCCGGCCACATGCATGGCGATGCTCGCCAAAACGACGACCGTCGCCATCCAGCCGGCCAGCCCGAGCCAGCCAATTGCTGCGCAGGCTACGGCGATGACGACCGTCAGCCAAGAGTAGGTCACCAACCGCATGCGTGCCTCCAGCGCCAATTGTAGCCGCTGGTTAAAATGCGTCTTGGACTGCCTTCTCGGTGTAGATGGGCAGGAGCCGGTAGTAGACCTCGAGCGTGAGCACGGCAAGCGCCGTGTGGGCCAGGCGGCCTCCGGGGGCCGTGTCAGGATCGTTCAAGAACCAGCTGCCCGCTTCGTGGCCGATTGTGGCCTGTCGCGCCACGAGCTGCTCACGATGCTGGCGATTCCAGCGGGGCCAGGCCGCGTGGTTCATCTGGAGCAACGCCTGCGACAGATAGAAATTCTGGTAAATCGCATCGGGATTGAGGGTGGTTTTCGCGAGCATCGTCACGCCGCGAACAAGGGGCTCCTGCGTGGGTTCCCAGCCCGTGTACATGCGGCAGAGCAGTCCGATGGCCGACGTGCAGGGCTTGGCCTGGGGGGTGCGATAGCCATAGGCGGCGCCGTTGTTGGCCTGCACGCGGTCGAGGAACCGTCGCACCCCCTCGATCGCGGGCGACGGGGTCTCGAGGCCCGCGATCGAAGCACTTTTGAGGGCTGCTACCTGCCAGGCCGTCACCGTCGTGTCGCCCGACTGGCCCGGCAGGTATCGCCAGCCGCCGCTGTGCTGATCCTGGGCCGTCTGGATGAACCGGATCGCGTCGCGAAGATAGGGCAGCAGCATCTCGTCGCCCGCCAGGCCGTAGGCCTCGGCGAGGGCGAGCGTCGTGACGCCATGGCCATACATCGTGCCTTCGCAGAAGTCACCGCCACGCGGCGTCGGCTGCATGCGGCTGATGAGATAATAGATCGCGCGGGATACCGTCTGCTGATAGGGGCCATCGACATGCGTGTTGCCCGCACCCAGAAACGGCAGCAGCGCGATAGCGGTGCTCGCGGTGGAACTCTTGAGCGTGCCCGGGTGACGACAAGCCCCCTGACAGCGGCAGCCGGAAAGGTCGAACTGCCACGAACCATCGACCGCCTGGTGCTCGGCTAGCCAGGCCAGCCCCCGCTCCACGGCCTGCTCGCTGGCCGCCGATCCGCCGCGGGCTTTCACCGCCGCGGCCCGTGCCTCACCGCGGCGGGCCGCGAATCCCGGAGTGGCTGCATGCCCGGGTGTCGCTGGTGCCCCTCTCGCCGGCTTTTCGGCAGGCCGCCTCTCAGGAGTTGGCGGCATGGCCGGGAGCGATGCCGGATGAAACTGCGGCCGCGTGACTGCCACCGTGGCTGGCAGCGTCGCCGCGGCGACGGCTGGAGGCACGATGGCGACCATTGGCAGCGAGTCTGCCTCGGGCGCGGCGACGGCAATCTGCGGTGGGGGAGGCGAGGCCACATCGATGACATCCGCGTGGGCTTTTTCAATGGCGTCGGCCGGAGCGATTTCCACCGCGCGATCGATGTGCAGGGCATCGTCATCGACGCCGCGGAGATGGTCATCGCCGAAGGCCAGCAGCAACGGCGGGGGCCGCGGCGGAGAGTGCTGCTGGCTTGCCAAAACGGCCAGCACGATCGCGATCACAACGTGGGCCAGAAGGCTGGCGTAGCCAGAACGCACGACCGGATGGCCCACGACGCGGTCAATCAGCGGTGGGCGGGGGGCGGTCGGCATGGGGAGTCCGGATAAACGGATTGCACGGGGCAGAGAAGCGAAACCACGATTGCCGATCCTGCCGGCAGCCTACAAACACGAACGGTGACGTCCTCCCCCCACGGTAGTCAGATCGACCGTCGTCTGCTCGGCAGTGCAGGGAGGAGCAGAATGGTCCGATTTTCACGGCCCTGAAGGCCGTCGGTCATTCGACGAAGTCGTCGGTCGGTTCCTTCACGTCCTGGTAGAGCGGCAGGCCGTGCTTGAAATAGACCTCGAGCGTCATCGTCGCCATCGAGGTGACGTAGATGCGTCCGCCCGCGTGGGGGGCGTGGCCCGACTCGAAGCCCTCGTAATAGCTCCCGGCCTGGTGTCCCGCGGTGATCTGCGCCTTGACCAGCATCGCGGACATCTTTTTCTGCCAGTCATCCCATTCCTTGGGCAGTTGCTGCTTCACGTGGTAGAGCACCTGCGTTGCGTAGTACGACGTGTACATGTCTTTGGACGGGCCACCCTTGGCCAGCTTTTTTGCACCGCGGATCAGGGCTTCGTTCGATTTTTTCCATTCCGTAAACATGCGGCACAGCAGTCCGGCGGACGTCAATGCGGGCCGGAAGGTCTTGGATGGATCGGCATAGCCGTAGGCCGCTCCGTCGTCCGACTGAACGAAGTCGAGAAAAGTCGATATTTTTTTCACGACCAACGGATCGACCCTGAGCCCTGACATGTTGGCGCTCTTGAGGGCCATGACCTGCCAGCAGACGGCCGATGTATCGCCGGGCTGCCGGGGCGTATACCGCCAGCCACCCCCAACCGGATCCTGGGCCAACATGATGAAGTCGATTGCCGCCTGCGCTGGTGCGGCAAGCCGAGGATCCTTCGTCATGCCGTAGGCTTCGGAGAGCACGATCCCGGTGATTCCCTGGGAATACATGTTGCCTCCCTTGGCGCCGCCATAGGCTTGTCCCTTGCCCGCCATCACCCGTTGGGCCAGGAATGCAAGGCCGGCATCGACCTGCTGACGATATTTGGCCTTCTCGCCCTGAGCCTTGTGCGTGAAGCCCTGGCCGAGCATCGGCAGAAGTGCGAGCGCCGTCGCGGCAGCCCGGTCATTGAGAAAACTGTCGGCCTCGGGATTCTTGCACTTCCCCATGCATCCCGGGCATTGTCGGAAATCGAATGACCAGCCGCCGTCTGGCATCTGATGCCTCTTGAACCAGTCGCAGGAGGTCTCGACGGCCACGATGATCTCTTCCGGGTTGCCGCCTCCGGCCTTGATCATCTCCTTTTGGCTGGCAGCACTGGAGCGGCCACCAAATCCCGTTTTCGTGCCTCCGGACTTGCCGACTGTCTTGAGGAGGTCGGTCGACATGCTGATGTCGGTGCTGATGTCGGTGACCTCGACCGACATTTGGGCAGCGGCAAGATCGGAGGCATCCGAGACGACCTCCACGGACTCCACGGCCACGGAATCGGGGGCGACCGCGACATCCTGTACCTCTTCGACAGACTTCTGATCGTCAGGCAAGTCTACGACCTGAAGCTCTTCGACTTCCTTGAGAGCCTCGGTCGGTGGCGAATCGATCGTCTTGATGCCCGCATGGTCCGGCGGAGGGGGCGTCACGACGAGTGCCAACGACAACAGCACCACAACGTGGAGTAGCATGCTGACGAGCCATGCAGGCGCTTGTTTCATGAAGTATCCCTTTCAGCCCGACCTGATTTGATTGTATCGCGGCAGCAGATCGCGATCAAAATATGGAACAGGCTCAAAGTGGCTCAATTGCCGTGTTTTCGCCGTTGTGCTGGCGAGCGTGTGCGGAAGCGGCTATTCTTGGGCGGAGGCGGAAAAATCCTTGGCCCCGCCTGTGGGCCGCTGTGCGAGAGCGTGTGAGAAACGGCAATGGCAAAAGGTAAGCGAAAACTCGAGGTGGTCCACCTAGTCTGTCAGGAGACAGGAGACCAAAACTACACGCTTCGCCGGAAGACGGGCGGCGAGAAATTGAAGGTCAACAAGTATTCTCCCCGCCTGCGGAAGCACACGCTTCACGTCGAGAAGAAGAAGTAGCTGCCGGCGGCCTGACGCTTTCGAGCAATGTGGCAATTTCGTCGCCGCCGTCCACGAATTCGAGCGTGATCTCGACGGCCGCGACGGGCGTGATTCCGAGGTTGTCGCGTTGGATCTTTACGAGATCCTTGAGCGTTGTGACGAGCATCGTGGCCTGTGCCCGCTGAGCCCATGAGCCGAGATCATCGAGATCCTGTGGCGAGTACGCGTGGTGGTCGGGAAAGGCCCTGAACGCCACCACGTCGGCGCCGAACTGTTCGAGCGACAGGCGAAACGCGGCTGGGTTGCCGATGCCGGCGCAGGCGACGATCCGTTGCCCACGCAGTGAGTCCAGCGACAGCGTCGCACCACCTGCCTGCCTCAGCCCTGTCGGGCGATGCGTCGCTTCTGCCCACACTGGTGGGATGCTACTCGCAAGGCGGGAGAGCGCCGCGCGGATTTCCGCACGGCGCGAGGCATCGACCAGTGTGCTGCGGGTGAGCACGATGGCATCGGCGCGGGCAAGTCCGTACAGGGGCTCACGCAGCAATCCCCGTGGAAAGAGAAAACCACAGCCAAATGGATCGGTGGCATCCACCGCCACGATGTCGAGATCGCGGGCCAGCCGGCGGTGTTGGAAGCCATCGTCGAGCACGACCGCGTCGG
The DNA here is from genome assembly GCA_945883745.1 of Candidatus Kuenenia stuttgartensis. Taxonomy (GTDB): domain Bacteria; phylum Planctomycetota; class Planctomycetia; order Pirellulales; family UBA1268; genus CACORA01. Next base: position 16,575 of record CAMCYH010000018.1, on the reverse strand, counting down.
CCCCGGCGGCTACGGCCCTGCGGGCAGCCGCCACGCGATCGGGGTCGGCCAGGTGAGGGACGCCCGGCACGAGCAGGGCCAGCTCGGCAGCCTCATCGCTCAGTTGGCCGCGGCCAGTTCCGTAGCCACGGCTGACGATCGCGGGCCGCATGCCGAGGCCCGCCAGATGCCGCGCTGCCCAGGCGACCAGGGGTGTCTTGCCCGTGCCACCAAGGGACAGGTTGCCGATGCAGATCACCGGCGCAGCGCAGGCCCTGATCGGGAGAAGACCGAAATCATACGCCTTGTTGCGGCCGAAAACGGCGGCAGCGTACGGGGCGGCCAATCCTCGTAATGCCCACCGCAGGGCTGCCGCCGACAGACCGTCGGCCGATCCGTCGACCAGCCGCTTGAACGAGGTGGCATCGGGCAGCAGCGACATGCAGATCGTCCCTCACGGCCGGAACCTGGTGGTGGCCCAGCCACGGCTTCCCAGCATGGGGCCTTGTGAGGCGTGTCGTCAACGCGTTTGCGGCGGGCTGGATGATTGGCCGATATACTTCACCGTGAGTCGAGGCATGTCTGGCGCCGGGTTCGTCGACGCCATCCTGACCGTGGGAGTCTGGCGATGGCTACCGTTTCCAATGAACCCTCCCATCCGCTCGCCGTCGGCACGTGGGAGCCGAGTCGTGATTCCGACTCCAAGTCGGACCGCTATCTCGCCAAGCGGCTGGCGGCCGCCGGGGCTGACTACAAGGGTGTGGCGATCACCAGTTTCCTGCTGGGGGCGGGAGCGACAGCGCTCGTGTGGCTGGCTGTCGGCGTGTTTGCCGAACACTGGCTCGTGCCGGGCGGACTGCCGCGGTGGGCTCGCTGGGCCTGGCTGGGAATCGGACTGGCAGCTCTCGTCATCGGGATCGTCCGATGGGTCGTGCCTCTGATTCGCTACCGCGTGAATCTCGTCTATGCGGCCCGGGCGATCGAGCGAGAGTACCCCGATCTGCACAACGACCTCGTGAACGCGGTGCTTGTGAGAGGCGACGAGGAAGGCACGAGCCCACGAATGGTGCGATCGCTCAAGCGGCGGGCGGCGCGGCAGCTCTCCGGCTTGCCCGCCGACGACAGCCTTGTCGATCGGTCGCTGGCCGTGAAATTGGCCTATGCCGTGGCGTTGCTGGTCGGCCTGGCGTGTCTCTACGAGGTCTTCGCGCCCAAAAGCCTGCTGACGAGTTCGGGTCGGCTGCTCGCGCCGTGGACGTCGATAGCGGCCCCATCCCGTGTGCAGATCACGCCGTTGCAGCTGTCGTGGCGGGTGCCGGGGGATGAGCGGAAAACCACGGATGACGTGCCTGATGGCCATGCAATCGAAATCCGTGGATCCAGTGCGACGATCGTCCGGGGCCGCCAATTGTTGGTTGCGACTGACTTTCGCGGGCTGCGTGACCATGAGCAGCCGACCATCACCGTGCGGCCCTTGCGAGACGACGGGTCGGTCGACGCCACCGCGCAGCCATGGCAGGTCGTGATGCAACGGCCGCGCGCTGGCGATGCCACCGGGCGATTTGTGGCAGTGCTTCCCGATGCGGCTCGCGGACTGGATCGCTCGGTGGAGATTTCACTCACGGCTGGTGATGCCCGCACCGAAGTGCTGAAAGTGATGGCGGTCGACGCACCGTCCTTGCTGGTTCAGGAAGTGCGTTATGACTACCCGGCCTACACGCGGCAGGCCGCTGAAGTGATTCGTTGGCAGGGGGATCTTCACGCCGTAGAAGGCACGAAGGTCACGCTCGTGGCCGTGGCGAATCGACCCATCGGCAGCGCATGGATCGATTTCGGCTGTGATGGCCGTCGCGACAAGCCGTTGGTCGTGACTGCGGGCGACCCGTCGCGGGCATCGGTGTCGTTCGATCTCCAGCTCGATGCCGCCGCGCAGCAGGCCTCGTATCGCCTGCTCTTCGAGCCCCGCGAGTCGGCCGGTGAGTCACTCGGGCTCATCACGGAGGACCTGCAGCATCGGATCGAGGTGCTGCCCGATATGGCACCGGAGATTTCGCTCGAGGAGCCTAAGGAATCGCCCTTGCGGGTGCCGCCCGACGCGCCGGTGCGAATTCGGGTGCGTGCGACCGACCCCGATTTCGGGCTCGCCCGGGTGGGGCTGGAAGTGCGACTCAAAGATGGGCTGCCAGGCAAGGAGATCATCCTCTTGGCCGAGGAAAAAAGGGGTCCATTCCAAGGCGGTTCGCTGCTGGTGCCGCGGCAGTTTGGCGGCACGCCGGGAGCGACGCTCGAGTATCGGGGAGTGGCGATCGATACCCGGCCGCAGCGACCCAACGAGACCCGTACGCAGTGGCAAGCCCTGATCATTGACCAGACGGCGCCGGCTCGTGAACCGCGGCCACAGCCGCAGGAGAACCCTCGCGACGGAGCAGAAAAAGAGCGGCCGGCGGATGCCGGTGCGGGGGAGCAGCCAGGCAAAGGCGAGAAGAACCAGCCGGAGGCTGGTGGCCAACGTGACCGCGACATGCGCGACCCGGCTCAACAAGAAGAGAAGCAGGGCGAAGAGAAGCAGGGCGAACGCAACGCGGATCAGCGCGATGGTGAGCAAGGGCGAGGCAAGCAGCCCGAGGGCGACAAACAGCCCGACCGCGGCCAGCAGCCTCAAGACAGGCAAGCCGGAGAGGCACAGTCTGGCGATGGACAGGCTCAAGCAGGGCAGGGGCAAGGCGAGAAGGGTGAGCAGAGCAAGCCAGGGCAGAAGTCCGGGCAGGATCAGGGCGGGCAAGACAAGGGCGGGCAAGACAAGGGCGGGCAACAAGGCGGTGCGCAGGCGGGCGAGGAACGCAACGGCGATCGCCAGGATGCTCGCGGGCAACAACCTGGTGACAGCCAGTCTGGAGGCAAGCAGCCGGGGGCCAGGCAGCCGGGTTCGCAGGAGGGGGCGACACAGCAGGAGCGGTCGGGCGGGCAGTCAGGAGCCGGTCAGCAGTCGAAACAGAGTCGGGGCGAGCAGAAACAGCCGCCTCGTGACACTGTCGCCGCCGACGGCACGAACGATGGCAAGGCCATGGAACGGATTCTCGAGCACCGGCGGCAGCAGGAGCGAGACAACGGTCGGCCGCAAGACCAAAACCAGCAGCAAAAGGATATTGGCCAAAAGCCGGGCCAACAGGCTCAGCGTCAAGAAGAGCCCGGAGATGGGCAGGCGAAGGATGGCCAGCCCGACAAGGGGAACTCCAACAAAGGTCAACAAAACGATGGCCAGCCCAACGCTGGGCAACAGAAAGCAAGCCAGCCGAAGGAACAGTCTTCCTGTGAAGATGGCAAACCCTGCGGCAAAGAAGGCTGTTCGACATGCAACGGCGGATCGAAGCCGGGAGGTAGTAAGCAGGGAGGCAGCGGGGCTGGTGGGCAATCTGGCGGCGGCCAGGCCGGCAGTGAGGGCGACCAGTCAGATGGTCAGCAGTCAGGGCAAGGTGAGCAGCCAGGAGGTGACCAGCCGGGCGGTCAGCAGAAGAGTGGTCAGCAACCGGGTGGCCAACAGGGCAAACCGGGCCAGCAGCAAGGTGGCCAGCAGCAGGGTGGCCAGCAGCAGGGTGGTCAGCAGCAAGGTGGTCAGCAGCAAGGTGGTCAGCAGATCAGTCAGAAAGGCGGGTCGGGCAGCCAACCGGGAGGCGAAGGGGCGGAGGGTGAGGACAGTCCTGAAAGACAGGGAGGTACAAAACCCGGTGAGTCGTCCGCCGGTCAGCCCGGAACGGCAGGTGAAGGAAAAGAGTCAGGAGAAGGAAAGCAGCCAGGCGAAGGAAACCAGTCAGCAGGTGGCGGCCAGCCGGTGAAGCAGCCAGGTGACGGCCAGCCGCAAGGCGGCAGCGAGACCGGTAACGGCGCTCTGGGCGGTGGCGATGGCACGCCACAGAAGATCGACCGCCCTGACCTGGCGGGAGAGCGGGAGCAACGGGAAATGGAATGGGGCGAAGAGGACCTGTCGCACGCCCGCAATTCCGCCGATCTCGCCGTAGAACATCTGCGTGATTCGGTCGCTGCTGGCGAGACGGATGTGCTCGACGCACTGGGCTGGACTCGCGAGCAGGCCCAGTCCTTTATCGATCGCTGGCAGGCGATGCGCCGGCTTGCCGACAGCGGCGACCCCCGGGAGCGCGGAGAGTTTGAGAGGGCGGTTCGCAGCCTGGGCCTGCGGCCCGGTGGCACGCGATCGTCTCGCGACGTGCCAGCCGACGTCCAAGGGGGCCAGGCCGAGGGCCGCCGCAGCCGCCCGCCGAGCGAATATCGCGAGCAGGTACGGGCCTTCCTCCAGGGCACAAGCGGCGAATGAATCGCATTGGCAGCGACATGTACGAGGGGCCGAGGTATCTCGTCGCCTTCAGCCCCAAGCGGGTGCCGCACTGTTTCACCGACGTGCTGATTCTCGGTGGCGGCCTGGCCGGTCTGCGGGCCGCCTTGGCGGTCGATCCACGACTGTCAGTCACCGTCGTCACGAAAGACGACCTACGGGGCTCCTCCAGCCAATGGGCGCAAGGGGGTATCGCCGGTGTCGTCGATCCCGAGGACCGTTTCGACAACCATGTGGCCGACACGCTCACCGCCGGTGGCGGTCTGTGTCACGGAGACGTGGTCGATGCAGTCGTCCGCGAAGCACCCATGCGGATCAATGAGTTGATCGCCTGGGGCACGCGATTCGATGCCCGTGATGGTGCGCTGGAGTTGGGACGCGAGGGTGGCCACAGCCATCACCGCATCGTTCATGCGCTTGGTGATGCCACCGGTCGCGAGGTCATGCGAGCCGTGATCGAGCGAACCCGGACACTCGACAACCTCGAGGTCTGGCCCGACACCTTCACGATCGATCTCGTCACGCACGAGGGGCGGTGCCGCGGAGCGCTCGTCTGGAACCAGGCCCACGGAAAGACGCTCGTGTGGGCGAAGCGAACGATTCTCGCCACGGGCGGCGTCGGCCAGATCTATCGCGAGTCGACCAATCCGCCGGGGGCCAGCGGCGACGGGATCGCCCTCGCCTGGCGGGCCGGCGCTGAAATCCGCGACATGGAGTTCATGCAGTTTCATCCCACGGTGCTCTACATTGCCGGCGGCGCCCGCAGCCTGATCACCGAGGCTGTGCGTGGTGCCGGGGCGCATCTTGTCGATCGGGAAGGGCTGCGGTTCATGCCGGACTTCGACGCTCGGGCGGAACTCGCCCCGCGTGATGTCGTCTCGCGGGCGATCACCGAAGTCATGCACCGCACGCATCACTCGAATGTCTATCTCGACCTGTCACACCTCGATCCGCTCCTGGTGCGACAGCGGTTTCCCGGCATGGCCGAAACCTGCGCGAAGTTTGGTCTTGATCTGGCTCGCGACCGCATTCCGGTGCGGCCCGGTGCCCACTACATGATCGGCGGGGTCACGGTCGACGACTGCGGTCGAACAAGCGTGCCCGGCCTGCTTGCCGCTGGTGAGGTGACTTCCAGCGGCCTGCACGGCGCCAATCGCCTGGCCAGCAACAGTCTGCTCGAGGGGCTGGTGTACGGGGCCCGGGCCGGTGAGACGGCCAGTGCCGAAGTGGTCGCCGAGGGGGGCACTCTCGACCGTGATGTGTTTCACGTGCCGGCGATCGCCAATCCCAAACAGGACGGCCCTACCGCGGCAGCTGCGTCGGAAGGGCTCGATCTGGGCGACATCCGCAATTCGCTGCGGGCGCTCATGTGGCGGCAGGTCGGCGTCGAGCGAAACGGCCCACAACTTGCCGAGGCCCTCGAGGCCGTCGAGGGATGGTGTCGCTATGTACTGCCACGTCAATTTGCCGATCCCTCCGGCTGGCAGCTCCAAAATATGCTGCAGGTCGCGCGGCTGATGATCCGCGGAGCGATTGCCAGGAAAGAAAGCCGCGGTGTCCACTGCCGCAGCGATCACCCCGACTCCGTGGACAGCTGGCGGGAGCATATTGGCTGGCAACGCGGCCGCAGCGAGCCGCAGATGGAGCCGGTGCCGTCGGCTGCTTCCCCCTGCGAGTCGGCTGCGGCGATCATGTGATTCATGGGGTGAGCGACGCCTAGCCGAGGCCGAATGGCCGCTGGGGGATTGCCGCGAATCGCCATCGTGTGAAAAATACTCCGTCGGATCCGGCCCGCGACTGTGTCATGCCGGTTCCACCGCAAGGAACAGCTGTGATGACCGATGCTTCCGCGAGCCTGCCGGCGATGATCGAGGCCGACGGGCTGACCAAATACTACGGCCAGTTCATCGCGACGGAGGACATCTCCTTTCGCGTCGCCCGGGGCGAGATCGTCGCCTTCCTCGGACCCAACGGCGCCGGCAAGAGCACGACCATGAAGATGCTCACCGGCTACCTGGCGCCATCCGCGGGCACCGCCCGAATTGCCGGCTACGACATGTCAACCGACCGGCTCAAAGCTGCGGCCCACCTTGGCTACCTCCCGGAAAACGGCCCCCTCTACCCAGACATGACACCCCGCAGCCTGCTCGAGTTCTTCGCCGACGCACGGGGGCTTTCGGGAACGTATCGTGAGGAACGGATCGAGGCGGTCGTGAAGCAGTGTGAGCTGGGAAGTGTGATCGGCAAGGCGATCGGCAAGCTCTCCAAGGGGTATCGGCAACGGGTGGGCATGGCGCAGGTGCTTCTGCACGAGCCTGACGTGCTGATTTTGGACGAGCCGACCAGTGGCCTCGATCCCAATCAGATTCGCGAGGTCCGCGACACGATCCGCCGGCTCGGCCAGCAAAAGACGATCCTCCTCTCCACCCACATCCTCCAGGAAGTCGAAGCCATGGCCGACCGTGTCATCCTCATTGCTGAGGGACGGCTGCGGTTTGACGGCACGCCCGCCGAGTTGCGGCGCGACGGCCGCAGCCTCGACGAACGGTTCCACGAACTCACCCGGAGCGGCGCGGCCTGAAGCCGGCCAAAGGATTTTCACCCATGAAGTGGCACGTACTCGACGCGGTCTTCAAGCGGAATTTTGTCTCCTATTTTTCCAATCCCACCGGCTACGTCTTCATTTGCGTGTTCGTGCTGCTGGGATCGTTGGCCGCTTTCTGGCCGCCGGAGTTTTTCAACTCCAACCTCGCCAACCTCGACCAGCTCAACCGTTACCTGCCGTACATCCTGCTCGTCTTCGTGCCCGCCATCACCATGAGTGTGTGGGCGGATGAGCGGCGACAGGGCACCGACGAGCTGTTGCTGACGATTCCGGCGAGCGACTGGGAGGTGGTGTTCGGCAAATATCTGGCCGCGGTCGGTATCTATACGGTGGCCCTGCTGTTCTCCTGCATCTGTAATCTCGTCATCCTGCTCCGCTGGGGAACACCCGACGGGGGCCTGTTTCTCTCCAACTACCTCGGATATTGGTTCACCGGGCTAGCGATGCTCGCCATCGGGATGGTAGCCAGCTTTCTGACGAGCAACCTCACGGTGGCCTTTATCCTGGGCCTGCTCTTCAACGCACCGCTCGCCGTCGCCGACCAGGCCAGCAGCGTGATGGGCCCGCGGCTGGCCGAGCGGGTCCGCGGCTGGAGTCTGGCGGAGCACTTCTCCGACTTTGGCCGCGGTGTGCTGAGCCTGTCGAGCATCGCCTATTTCCTGGGGATTGCCGCGATCTGTCTCTACATCGCGATGGTGCTCATCGGTCGGCGGCATTGGACCGGTCGACGTGATGGCAACCAGATGGGCGTACACTACCTCGTGCGAACGCTCGGTGTCGCGGCGGCGGCGATGGGGGCGGTGCTGCTCTTCCGGGGAATGGATGTTCGTGCTGATTTGTCGGCAGAGCGGATCAGTTCCCTGGCCCCCGACACACGGCGGCTGCTGAACACCCTCGAGACGCCGCGGCCGATCGATATCACTGCCTACATCAGTCCGACGGTTCCCGAGGACTACGCCCAGACGCGGCTCACGCTCCTCAACATGCTGCGGCAGTTCCAGCGGCTCGGGCGGGGGAAGGTACGGGTCGATGTGATCGATACCGAGCCCAAGACCGAGGCGGCCTCGCTGGCCAGCCAGCAATTCGGCATCGAGCCGGTCACCGTCCTCTCCCGGGTGCGGGGCGCCTACCGCGAGGAGGAGATCTTTCTCGGCTGTGCGATCCAGTGCGGCCTGGAGAAGGTAGTGGTGCCGTTTTTCGACAAGGGCACACCGGTCGAATACGAGCTGATCCGATCGATTGCGACTGCCGCCCAGCAAAAGCGGAAGCGGCTCGGTGTGCTCACGACCGACGCCAATTTGTTCGGCGGCTTCGACATGGCCAACGGCCAGCAGCAGCCGCGGCAGGCGGTGCTCGAGGAGCTTGAAAAGCAGTACGACGTGGTCCAGGTCGACCCCGCAGCACCGATCACCGAGACCTACGACGTGCTCCTGGCAGTGCAGCCCTCGTCGCTGGGGCCGGAGCAGATGGGGCATTTCGTGGCAGCCGTGCAGGCCGGCCAGCCAACGGCCATCTTCGAGGATCCGCTCCCGGTCTTGATGATGGGCGTGCCCGGTACATCGCAGCCGCGGCGCAGCCCGATGGGGCCGATGGCGATGTTTGGTCCGCAGGGGCAGCCCAAAGGCGACCTGAATCAGCTCTGGCGGGCACTCGGGGTGAACCTTGCTTCGGGCGGTCGCCCGGCGATGGGGCAGACGGGTTCCGATCCGTTCGTCATTTGGCAAGACTACAACCCGCACGTGAAACTCGAGCTGCCGAGCGAGTTTGTCTTCATCGACGCCAATCTGAGCGACGTCGAGAAGGGCAGGTCGGTAGCCGGCTTCAATGAGACGCAGCCCATCACGGCCGGTCTGCAGGAAGTGCTCTTCCCGTTTCCGGGCGCGCTTTCCAAGGACGATGCCGCCAACATCGAGTGGGTGCCACTGGTGCAGACTGGCACTCGGTCGGGCACGATCGAGGTCAATCAGATCATGGCCAATCCAGGCGACATGCGGGCGTTGCGAAACTTCGAACAGCCGGGCAAGCAGGCGATGGTGCTCGCCGCCCTCATCGAGCGACAGCCGACGACCGACACGAGCGAAAAGAGCGGGGAAGAAGCGGGCACGGCCCGACCGATTCGGGCGGTGGTGGTCACCGACATCGACCTGATGGATGGGCGAATTTTCGGTCTGCGGAACCGTCCCGACGAGGTGTTCGGCCTCGACTTCGACAACGTCACGTTTGTGCTGAACATTCTTGATCATCTCGCCGGTGACGACCGGTTCCTGGAAATTCGCAAGCGAAAGCCGAAACATCGCACGCTCGAGCGGATCGAGGACACCGTGGCCGAGTCCCGCGAGCAGGCCGATCTCCAGCGGGCGGCCTACCTCGCAGAGTTTGACAAGGCCGAGCGGGATGCCAACTCGGAGATGCAGAAGGAGATCGGCGAGTTCGAGCAGAAGATCAAGGACATGGAGGCGCAGGGAGACAGTGATCCACAAGCGGCCATGCAGGCCGTCCAGCAACTGGCCAGTCGACAGCGACTGGCACAACGGCGGCTCGACACGAAGATCGAGCAACTGAAACGGAAGCGAGACGCCGAGGTCGACGCCGTGGAGCGAAAACTGGAGAGCAAGATCCGCCAGGAGCAGGATCGGCAGAAGTGGCTGGCTGTGCTCCTACCGCCGATACCGCCCCTCGTGGTGGCCTTCATGGTGTTCTTCCGACGCCGGGCCAAGGAGCGGGAAGGCGTGGCGAAATCACGGCTGCGATGATTGCCGGCGGAACAAAGTCAGATCCTTTTCGGAGAGTTTTGTGATGGATGAGCACAGTGCCACCGATCCCATGTCGCCCGTCATGCGAAAGACCGCCATCTTCGTGCTGGCGGGCCTGGGAATGCTGCTGTTGGGTGCGATCGCCCAGCCGCGGTTCAAGAGCCGCGACGTTCAACCCGAAGCCGAGCGGCTGCTGTTTCCCGAGTTTTCCGACGCGGGCAAGGCGGCGAGTCTGGAGATCCTCAGTTACGACGACGAATTGGCCACGCTCCAGCCCTTCAAGGTGGTGCAGTCGGGCGGCGTGTGGGTGCTGCCGTCACAGCAAAACTACCCGGCCGACGCGAAGGATCAGCTTGCCGTGGCCGCCACCGAACTTATCGACCGGCCGATCCTCGAGGTGGTGAGCACGTCCCCGGGTGATCACGAGACCTATGGTGTGATCGAGCCTGACGCCGACAAGATCAAGCCGGGCATGACGGGTGTCGGTCAGCTGGTGGAGATCCGCGACGCCGCAGGTACGAAGCTTGCCCGCTTGATCATCGGCAAGGAAGACAAGCAGCCCGCCGGTGCCGATGGCGGACGCACGCTGCGGTTCGTTCGCAAGGCGGGGCAGGACCCGGTCTATCGGGTGGAACTCGATACGTCAAAGTTTTCGAGTCGATTTGGCGACTGGATCGAGAAGGACCTGCTCCAGCTCTCGCCGTGGGATGTCCGGAAAATCGTCCTTGATGACTACACGCTCGGGGCCGTCGAGTCGAATGGGCGACTGATGGTCGATCAGCAGCGAAAGAGCCGGATCGACCTCACGTATGACGACAAGGAGGGGAAATGGTCGCTGGAGTTGCTCGAGGTCTTCGGCAACGACAAGAAGGCGAAAGAAGAGTCACTGGCCGAAGGCGAAGAGCTTGCCTCGGCCAAACTTAACGACCTCCGCAACGCGCTTGGGGACCTCAAGATCATCGACGTCGTCCGCAAGCCCTCGGGGCTGAGCGCCGACCTGAGGGCGGCCGAGCAGTTTACCGGGGATCCCGAGGCGGTAGCCTCGATGCAACAGCGAGGCTTTCTGCCCCTGCCAAGCGGTGAGATCCTCTCGACCGACGGTCAGACGATCGTGGGCATGAAGGACGGTGTCGAGTACGTGCTGCGGTTTGGTGCCCCCACTACGGCGGTCGAGGGGCAGTCGGACGTCGGCAAGAAGACTGATTCGAGTGTTGACGGCGGTGAGACGAGCGGCCGCTACCTGCTGGTGATGGCTCGCTACAACGAAGCGATTCTCCCGAGGCCTGAACTCGAGCCGGTGCCTGACCTGCCGGAGGCTGGTGAGTCGGCGAAAAAGCAAGACGGTGACAAGAAAGCTGACTCGGAAGGGCAGGGTTCGAAGGAGGACGAAACGGCCGGCGGTGCGGCCACGGAAGGTGCGGCGGACGCTTTGAAGAAGGCCGACGAAGAGGAGGCCAAGGCCCAGGCGGCCGTTGAGGAACGCCGGCGGGTGGAGCGCGAGAACCGCCGCAAACAGGAGGAGTACGACGACAAGGTGAAGGCCGCCCAAAAGCGGATTCGCGAGCTCAACGCCCGGTTCGCCGATTGGTATTACGTGGTTTCCGATGCGGAGTGTCAGAAGATTCGTCTTGGCCGGGATGCGGTCATCCAGAAAAAGCCTGCCGACGACAGCAAATAACCGCAGCGGCTACCGATGTCCGAAATTCTCACCTCGCCGCGCCATTCCCGCTTCGGTCGGGCCGTGGGGTTTCGTCTGGCTGGGATCGGCAGCCATGTGCCGGCGTCGGTCGTGACGAATGCCGACCTGGCCCACCTCGGCTGTGATCCGCAGTGGATCGTGGAGCGATCGGGCATCCATCAGCGGCGGCATGCGACCCCGGACATCGCCACCAGCGATCTTGCCACGGCGGCGGCTCGGGAGGCGATCGCCATGGCTGGCATCGACCCGGCGGCGATTGATCTGCTTGTGCTCGGCACGTTCACGCCCGACATGTGCATCCCTTCGACGGCGTGCATCGTGCAGGAAGCGCTCGGCCTCGATGCCCCGGCGATGGATGTCACGGCGGCCTGCGCCGGCTTCGCCTATGCGCTGGTGACGGCGGCGCAATTCCTGGCGGCCGGAACGAGTCACCTCGTGCTCGTTGTCGGCGCCGACACGAACTCTCGTGTGGTCGACCCGGCCGACATCAAGACCTGGCCACTGTTCGGCGACGGTGCCGGCGCGGTGCTGCTGGAGGCGACCGGCGGCCCGGATCGCGGGCTGCTCGCCTCCGCCCTCGGCTCCGATGGTCGTGGGGCGGGCCTGCTCGCCTGCCCCATGAGCGGCTCCCGGCAGCCCATCACGGCCGAGGGCGCAACGCGGCGGGAGCAGTTCATGCAGATGGATGGTCGTGCGGTCTTCAAGTGGGCCATTCGACTGGTCGAGGAGAACGTTCGCCAGGTGGTCGAGCGTGCGGGACTGCCGCTGGAGGCAATCGACCTGTTCGTGCTTCACCAGGCCAACGCCCGCATCATCGAGGGAGCCCGGGCGGCGCTCGGCATCCCGGCGGAGAAGATGGCGATCAACCTCGACCGCTACGGCAACACCTCGAGCGGGTCGATCCCGCTGGCCCTCGACGAGGCCTGGCGGGCCGGCCGCGTCGGGCCGGGGAGCACCGTCGTAGTGTGTGGCTTCGGTGGCGGGCTCGCCTGGGGGAGTGCCGTGTGGAGGTTGTGATGCTGACCCACCTGCTCCACTCGCCCAACCGGCCGGGACGGCAGATGTCTCCTCGCGGAGAAACTTCCTCGCTTGCCCGTCGCATGGCGGGTGCCACCTGCTGCGGCTCGAAAGTTCCTAACGCTCGTCGAGCATCCGCCGATCCCGGCCTTCACCAAACAAGAATCCCAGGTGTTTGCCCGCCTCATCTTTGGATATGGGCGAGGGGTTGCCCGTGCCACGGAGCCGGCGTTGGCAGCAAGCGCAGGCAGGATGCCGAAAGCGAAGCTGGCATCGAGCGAACGGAGGGCACGATGCCCGTAGTGAGCGTCCGGCGATGTGGTACGGGCAGCCCCTCGCCGCGTCACCAACCCGGGCATGCGCGCTTTGCCTGATTGTCCGGCTCATACTTGAAAGGAAAGGTGCTCTTCATGAATGCTCCAGCCGTAAAGACGTTGCCCGCGCGGAAGGATGTGGCCGTGGGGGATACCTGGGATCTGGCCAGCCTGTTTCGCTCGGATGTCGAGTGGGAGGAGGCGCTCAGGGCGTGGGAGCAGCGAATTCCGGGGTATGAGGCGTTTGCCAGCACGCTTGCGTCGAGTGCGGAGCGGCTGGCCGAGTGCCTGGAATTTGATCTGGAGATGGATCGCGAGGGCGATCGGATCGGCACCTATGCCCATTTGCGGGCCAGCGAGGATCAGGCGGCCCCTGAAGCGCAGCGAATGGTGGGCCGCTTCCAGCACGTGGCCACGCGGGCCGGGGAGAAGGCGAGCTTCATTCGGCCTGAGATCATGGCGATTCCCGCGGCCACGCTCACCGAATGGCTTGGCCGGCCCGCGCTCGCCGACTGTCGGCTCCTTGTCGAACGGCTGGTGCGGACGCGGCCGCACGTGCTCTCGGAGCGGGAGGAAAAGCTCCTTGCGATGCAGGGGACATTCGCCGGCACGGCGGGCAAGGTGTTTCGGCAGCTCACCGACGCCGACCTGAAGTTTGGTGCGGTCGCCAATGGACGGGGAGAGCAGGTCGAGCTCTCGAATGCCACGTTCGTCACACTCCTCCACGACACCTCGCCCGAGGTTCGTCGCACGACGTTTCATCAGTTCTACGACCAGTATCAAGCCCACGCCAATACGCTGGCCGCAACGCTCTCCGGCTCCAACGAGCGAGATGTCTATGCCGCGCGGGTGCGAAACTATCCCAGCGCTGTCGAGGCGGCGCTCTTTGCCGACAACGTGCCGCTGGCCGTCTATGATCAGCTGATCGCCGCGGTGCGGGCTCACCTGCCGGCCGTCCATCGGTACTACGATCTGCGGAAGCGGGTGCTCGGGCTCGATGAGATCCACCATTACGACTGCTACGTGCCGCTCGTGCCGGAGTTGGAACAGCGGCATACCTGGGACCAGGCGGTCGCTGTCGTGATCGAGTCACTGCGGCCGCTCGGGCAGGACTACTGCACGCGGCTGGCGCAGGGTCTGCGGGGCCGCTGGTGCGACCGCTATCCCAATACGGGCAAGCAGTCGGGTGCCTTCAGCTCGGGAACCTACGACTCCGACCCCTACATCCTGATGAATTTTCAGGAGGAGGCGATCGAGCACGTCTTCACGCTGACCCATGAGGCTGGCCACTCGATGCACACCCGGATGTCGAGCGAGGCTCAGCCCTATCAGTACTCCGGCTACACGATCTTCGTGGCCGAGGTGGCCAGCACGTTCAACGAGCAGCTGCTCACCCGGCTCCTTCTTCAGCGGGCCAGTTCGCCCCTGGAGAAGGCGGCGATCATCTCCCGCGAGATCGACTCGATCCGGGCGACGATCGTGCGACAGACGATGTTTGCCGAATTCGAGCGAAAGAGCCACGCGTCGGTGGAGGCGGGTGAGCCACTCACGCTCGAGCGGATCCGCGGCATCTACCGCGAGTTGCTCGACGCCTACTTTGGCCCACGGTTTGCCGTCGACACCCAGCTGGAGCTGGAATGCCTGCGAATTCCCCACTTCTATAACGCCTTCTATGTCTACAAGTATGCCACCGGCCTGGCGGCCGCGATCACGCTGGCCAAGAAGGTCGCCGAAGGAGGCCCCGCGGAGCTGGCCGCCTATCAGGCGTTCCTGAGGGGAGGCTGTTCGAAGTGGCCCCTCGATCTCCTCCGGGATGCGGGCGTCGACCTGGAGCAGCCCGAGCCCGTCGCCACGGCCCTCACCCGGTTCGGTGAACTGGTCGATGAGTTGGGTGGGTTACTGTGAGAGGCGTTGGGCGAGGGTGACGAGGGTTCGCACGAGGGTGCCGGTGCCGCCGCCGTCGATCCATGGCTTCGGCTTTTCCGCAAAGGCCGGCCCAGCGATGTCGACGTGCGTCCACGGGATGCTGCCCACAAACCGCTCCAGGAACTTAGCAGCAGTGATCGCGCCCCCCCAGCGGCCTTCGCCGACGTTCTTGATATCGGCCACCTCACTTTTGATCTGTTCGTCATACTCCGGGAACATAGGCAGTTGCCAGACCGGCTCCCCCATGGCTCGGGCGGCGTCGGCAACGGCGTCGCAGAGCGGCTGGTCATTGGTGAACAGTCCGGCCACGTCGAGGCCGAGGGCCACCACGCAGGCGCCGGTGAGCGTTGCCGCATCGACGATTCGCTGCGGACCGAGGCCACGCACCACGTCCAGCACGTCGGCCAGAACCACGCGGCCCTCGGCGTCTGTGTTGTGGATCTCGATCGTCGTGCCGCTGCGGGCGGTGATCACGTCGCCGAGTTTGTAGGCAGCCGGACCGGTCATATTTTCGACCAGTCCGATAGCGGCGACCAGATTGATCGGCAGCTTCAGGGTGGCGATCGTGGCGGCGGCGGCGAGCATCGTTGCCCCACCAGCCATATCACACTTCATCGTCAGCATGCCTTCCGACGGCTTGAGCGACAGGCCGCCGGAATCGAAGGTCACTCCCTTGCCGACCAGCGCCAGATCGGGCGGAGTATCGCCGCCTCGTCCACGGTACGTGAGGAGTACGAGTCGGGGTGGACGGACGCTGCCGCGGCCCACGGCGAGCATCGCTCGGCAGCCTTCGCGGGAGAGTCGATGCTCGTCCCAGATCTCGACCTCCATCCCGGTCTGCCCGGCGACCGTGGCCGCCTGCTCGGCGAACGATTCCGGGTAGAGGTCATCGGGTGGAAGGTTCACGAGGTAGCGGGCGAGGTTGACGCCGTCGCCGAGGATTGTGCCCCGGGCCACTGCCTCGGTTGAGGTGCCAATCCAGAGCGTCTCACCGAACGGCGTCCGCTTCTTCTCCGCACGGTAGAGATCCTGGCCCACCATGCCGGTGATCGCTCCGGCCACAGCCTGCTCGGCCTGCGCATCCGACCAGAAACTCTCCCGGAGAAACGCCACCTTCGCCCGCGGCCGGGCGGCCACGATGCGTGCGGCTGTGGCAGCGGCACGGAAGCAGGTACCGAGATCCACCTCCTCACGTTTCCCCAGGCCGACCACGAGCAACTGGCCGGCCTTGAGATGGGGGGGCGCCAACAGGGGCACGGTCTCATACCGTTTCCCGGTGAGATCACCGCTGTCAGCCAGCCGCGTAAGGAGACCGCCAGTCGCCCGATCGACCTCGGCCGCCATGCCAGCAGCCACGCCCCCTTCGGTCATGAAGACAACGATCACGTCGGCCACAATCGTGTCGAGTGCTGCCGCCGGCGCCGCCTTCACCGTCGCTGCCTGCGTTCCCAACATCATCTCACGCGTCATGCCAATACTCCTTGAAGTGTCGCAGTGTTGTAACGATTTTCGTGCAGGCTAGCACACAAACCGAGGGAGGCCCGGGGGTCGGCGAACGCTCGAGGAGCCTTGGCGTATCCTCGCCCGGCGACGAGACTTTCGCCGCCCCCGAGCCGGTTTTCTGACAAGTCCTTAGCTTGTCAACCAGGTTTGTTACCGCAAAGCCGCCCTCCCAGCAGCGTCAGGAGCACTGGCAGGACGACGAGATTTCCGAACAGGCCTCCGATGAGAGTCAGGCAGGAGAGCGTGCCGAAGGAGACGGTCGGGATGAAGCCGCTCGTGGTGAGGGCGAGGAATCCGACCACCAAGGCCAACGTTGAAAAAATCATCGCCCGCCCCGCCGTCTGATGGGCCGTCCCGATCGCCGCATGAAAGGCGTCACCGTTATGCAGGCGATGGCGGAAGGCGGTGATGTAATGGATCGAGCTGTCGAC
>CAMCYH010000017.1 GCA_945883745.1 Candidatus Kuenenia stuttgartensis | reverse complement strand
ATCAGGAACAGATGGTCTGCTGGATCACCCGCACGAGTCCGGAGATTCATGAACTCATCCGGGCCAACCTTCATCGGGCTCCGATGTACACGGGCCAGATCGAGTCACGGGGTCCCCGCTACTGCCCGAGCATCGAAGACAAGGTGGTGCGGTTTCGAGACAAGGAAAGCCACCAATTGTTTCTTGAGCCCGAGGGGCGGCGAACGAAGGAGATCTACGTCAACGGTATCTCGACAAGCCTGCCCCGCGACGTGCAGGACACCATGATCCGCATGGTGCCGGGGCTCGAGCAGGCCCGGATCATGAGGTACGGCTACGCGGTTGAATACGACTATTGCCCCCCCGACCAGCTTACGCCCGCGCTGGAGAGCAAGCGGGTCGGCGGGCTCTTTTGTGCCGGCCAGATCAACGGCACCACCGGGTACGAGGAGGCGGCGGCCCAGGGGCTCGTCGCAGGAGCCAACGCGGCCCGTGCGGTCACCGGGAGTGACCCCCTCATCCTCGAACGGGAAAACTCCTACATCGGCGTGCTGATCGACGATCTTGTGACCCGCGGCGTCGATGAGCCCTATCGAATGTTCACGAGTCGTGCGGAACATCGGCTTGCCCTGCGGCACGACAATGCCGACCGTCGGCTCACACCCACGGCCATCCGGATGGGACTCGCCCAGCCGGAGCGGATCGCACGACTCGAGGGCAAACTGGCCGCGATTGATGCCACGCTCGCAGTTCTCGTCACGCATCGCGTCGAGGGGGTCACGCTCGCCGACCGGCTCAAGCGACCGGAAGTCCGCTGGGAGCACGTCGTGTCGGCCCGGCCCGAGTTGGCGGCGGTGCCGCGGGACGTGGCAAGCCAGATCGAGACCGACATCCGCTATGCCGGCTATCTCGCCGTCGAGCGGGAACGGATTGCGAAACGGCAGCTGCTCTCCGAGCGGATCATCCCCGACGGTTTTGACTACGCAGCCGTGCGGCACCTGCGGGCCGAGGCCCGTGAGAAACTCGAACGCATCCGACCCCGCACGCTGGCCCAGGCCGGCCGGATGAGCGGAATCACACCCGCCGACCTCGCGCTCGTGCTCGTCTCCCTCGATCGCCACGGTGGTAGAGGCCTGCTTTCCGGCCAGGCAACATATAGTGATTGAGCGAGGGGTTGCCCGTGCAACGGAGCCGGCGTTGGCAGCGAGCGGAGGCAGGATGCCCTCCATGAACGTCCGGCGACGTGGTACGGGCAACCCCGAGCCCGACCAAACGGCCAGCAAAACAATGGGGCCTGACTGATGCGGATCGTTCACATCACAGCCGGGGCAGGGGGGCGGCTCTGCGGCTCGTGCCTCCACGACAACACGCTCGTGCGGTCGCTGCAGGCCCAGGGGTGTGACGCCGTCCTGCTGCCCGCCTACGTGCCGACGACGACCGACGAGGAGAACGTCGCCGAGCCGCGGATCGTGATGGGGGGTGTGAATGTCTGGCTCCAGGAGAACGTTGCCTTCTTTCGCCACACGCCCTGGTTTCTCGATCGGATCCTCGACTCACCCCGGCTGCTCGGGTGGCTGTCGAGCCGCACGGGTGACATGCGACCGGCCGACCTCGGCCCGCTCACGGTGTCATCGCTCCAAGGCGAGCGCGGCCATCAGCGCAAGGAGATCGAGAAGCTCTCTCGACTGCTGGCCCACGAGCTGCGGCCCGACGTTGTCCACCTCTCCAACGCGCTGCTTCTCGGTATGGCCCGCCACATCCGTGAGGCGACGGGCGCGGGCATCGCCTGCAGCCTCTCGGGCGAAGACATCTTCATCGAGAAAATTCCCGAGCCGGCCTACTCGCAGATCCGCGATCTGCTCCGCGAACGGGCCCGCGACGTCGATTGCTTCGTCGCGCTCAATTATTTCTTCGCCGAGTTCATGACCGAGTATCTTGCCGTCCCACGGGAGCGGATCGCGGTGATCCCACATGGGATCGATCCGACAGGATTTCCGGCGGCGGTTCGTGCAGCGTCTGCAGGTCCGCGGTACGTGATCGGATCACTCGCCCGGGCCTGCCCGGAGAAGGGCCTCGACCTTCTCATCCGGGCCTTGCCGCTCGTGCGAAAAAGGCACGACGTGACGCTCCGTGTCGCTGGCGCCGTAGTCGATGCCGAGCGCGACTACATCGCCCGTTGCCAGAAAACCGCCACGGAGCTGGGCGTGGCGGAACAGATCACCTGGCTCGGCCAGGTCGATCGCGGGGGGAAGCTGGCCCTGCTCGATTCGATCGACCTCTTCGCGATGCCCACGGTCTTTCCAGAAGCCAAGGGCATCCCTGTCATCGAGGCGATGGCCGCGGGCGTGCCGGTCGTCACCCCGGCTCATGGCACGTTTCCTGAGCTGCTCGACGAAGAACAGGCCGGCCGACTCCATGCACCGGGCGATGTGGCCGACCTTGCCAGCGTGATCATCGACGTACTCGACGATCCCGATGCGCGGCAACGGATGGCCACCCATGGTCACGCCCTTGCCCGGCGTCGCCATCTGGCCGATCACATGGCCACAGCCCACGTTCGCCTGTATCGCCAGATCGTGTCAGGCCGGAGGTGACCGATCACCATGCCCGGCGATCTCGCCGCCGTCGCGTCGCTCGGGAAACATGAGTGAGGCGGCGACACTGGTACCGATCAGCGTCACGATCACCAGGAGCGATACGGCCGGGTGGACGAGGTGCCCCTTGGCATGGGCATCCCAGCCGCCGAGCCCGGCCAGCCATTCGTTGTGCCGGGCCGCCTCGGCGATCATTTTACCACCGACGAAAACCAGCACCGCCGACAGGCCATAGTTCAGGAAGCGAAAGAGATCCATGACGCCGGCCAACAGAAAATAGAGTGCCCGCAGGCCGAGGATGGCGAAGACATTGCTCGTGAAGGCGATGAACCGCATGTAGTGCGTGCCCTTCGACACCACGCCCAGAATGGCGGGCACACTGTCGACGGCAAAGAGTACGTCGGTGCTTTCCACGACGAGGAGCACGAGAAACAGCGGTGTCGCCATCAGCCGCCCATTCTCACGGATGAAGAATCGATCGCCGTTGGAATGCGAAGCGACCGGAATGACACGACGGATCGTCTTGATGAGCAGGTTGTCACCCGGGTCGTGATCATCCTTGCTGAAGGCGAGTTTCAGTCCTGTGTAGACGAGAAACGCCCCGAACACCCACAGCACCCACTTGTACCGCTCCACCAGTTCAGCCCCCAGCAGCACGAACGTGAGCCGCATGATCACCGCACCAAGGATCCCCCAGAAGAGAACGCGGTACTGATACTTGAGCGGCACGCCAAAGTAGGCGAAGACGACGGCGAAGACGAACACGTTGTCCATCGACAACGACCACTCGACGAGGTAGCCGGTGAGAAACTCGATTGCCGGCTGCGGCCCCAGCCACCACCAGACGAGCCCGTTGAAGCAGAGGGCCAGCGCCGACCAGAAACAGGTCCAGAAGGCGCTCTCTCGCAGGCTCGGCTCGTGGGAGTGCTTGTGGAAGACCGTCAGATCGAGCACGAGGAGCACGGCCACCGCAGCCCCGAAGATGAGCCAGTGGATCATCTGAATCGGACTGTCGCCGGTGGGTACAACCGGCGTGGCAGCGAGTGCGGCATCGGCGAGGAGCGCGGCGGTTGGGAACAAGAGATTTACTTTCAACAGGAACTGACATCGGTCACGAGCAAACGTGAGCAATCCAGAATCTTAGATCGTTGCCCAAAACACGTAAACAGAAAGGAATACGCGGGCAGACGATGAGACAAGTTTCACGCGAGCCTCGCCCTCGTGGCCTCGGCGAAGGGTTGCCCGTACCACGGAGCCGGCGTGTGCAGACAACCGCAGCAAGGATTGCGAAGCGCCGTCTGCATCCGAGTGAGCGGAGGGCACGATGCCCTCCGCGATCGTCCGGCTATGTGGTACGGGCAACCCGGAGCGCGTCACAACGGAACGTTTGCCCCGAGTCGCCAGGCTTACGGCAGTGATCGCGCAAAGCTCGCGGTCATCGCCGCAAAGACCGGGCTAATGCGATCCCACTCCCGATCTTCCGCCTGGCAGAAGACGACATAGGTCGCGGCCGGCGTTGCCAGAGCCCGCACCTGGGCGGTGTTCGTGAGATCGAGGCAGTAAAAGTTAAAATCGAAGCCGCTGAGCAGGTGACCTGCCACTTCGTCGCTGGCCCCCTCGGTGTCGAGATCGCGATATTCCTCTTGCATCTGGCGAAAGACGGCCTGGACGAGGCTCTCCGGATCAGAACCCGATGGATGTGCGCTGACCGACCAAAAGCCACCGTCCGGAGCTTGGACCGTCACTGCAAGCGTCGCATCGTCGCTGGCATCGGTGTCAACCGACCAGTTGTCGGGATAGTCGAATTCCAAGCCAAAACGGGCGAAATGCATGGGCCGCGATGCAGGGATGATCGTGAGACGCGGCATTGTAGCACGGTTCCAGCGATCTGGACGGTGCCTGACCGCTTCGCTACCGTCCGGCCCTCACACGGCCCGCTTCGGTCACTTTTCGGAGTGACGAGTGCGTTGGCGGTTTTTCATTGTCAGCGAGTCCTATGCCCCCCACCATGGCTCAGCCAGCCGGCA
This sequence comes from Candidatus Kuenenia stuttgartensis, assembly GCA_945883745.1. Lineage (GTDB taxonomy): Bacteria > Planctomycetota > Planctomycetia > Pirellulales > UBA1268 > CACORA01. The sequence goes on along the minus strand of CAMCYH010000017.1, from coordinate 36,561 downwards.
CCTCCGTCGCAGTCACACGGGGAATTTCGGCGCAGTTGCTCGATTATCTGATCCCCGCGGCGATTCTCGTGGCCGTGCTGGTAGTCATGGCTCCGGTGCCCGCCGCGGTGGTCGACGTGATGCTGGCCGCCAACCTCACCGTCTCGGTGTTGGCCCTGCTGGGTGCGCTGGCCGCCCGCACACCGCTCGAAATGAGCATCTTTCCCACATTCCTGCTGGGAGCCACGCTGATTCGGCTGGTGCTCAACATCGCCACCACGCGGCTTATTCTTACCAGGGCTGCGATCGATGGCGGTGCGGCCGCTGGCGGCGTGGTGCAGGCATTCGGCGAATTTGTCGCCGCCAACGATATCGTTGTGGGAGCCGTAATCTTCGCGATCATCGCCGTGATCCAGTTCGTCGTGATCACGGCTGGCTCCACGCGAACAAGTGAAGTAGCCGCCCGGTTCGCGCTCGACGGCCTGCCGGGACGACAGATGGCGATCGATACGGAAGTTCAGGCTGGAACGGTCACCCGCGAGCAGGCACGGGAAATGCGGGTTGACCTGCAGCGGCAGGCCGATTTCTTCGCCAGCATGGATGGTGCGAGCCGCTTCGTCCGCGGCGAGGCCGTGGCAAGCGTGGTCATCACCCTGGTGAACCTCGTCGGAGGCCTCGCGATCGGAGTAGCCCAGCATGGGATGCCGATCGCGAAGGCGGTGAGCGTTTTTTCACGGCTTACGATCGGCGACGGACTTGCCAGTGCCGTGCCTTCGCTGCTGGTTTCGGTGGCCATGGGATTGCTGATCTCGAGGTCGAGCCATGCTGTCGACCTATCGCAGGAGTTCGGTCGCCAGTTCGCCGCTCGCCCCCACGTGCTGGCCATGACCGCAATCTTCCTTGGTCTGCTGAGTTTCACCGACCTCCCGCCGGCTCCGCTGGCCGGGATGGCTCTGGTGACGCTCGCAGCGGCCTGGGTCGTGCACCGCCGCGGCAGGGCATCGGCGGCAGAACGTGGGCCTGCAACCCTGCCATCGTCAGCGACTGCCGCATCCTCGCTCGCGGAAGCGGTCCTCGCCGACGAGCGGATCGTCGTCGAAGTGGGGCGTGGGCTTGTTCGCCTGATCGTTCAGGAGCCGGCAGCCGCCACGGCGCCGCCGCTCGTCGCGGCCACCGCCGACCTCCGCACTCGTGTGGCGGGAGACCTCGGCCTGCCGTTGCCGGCGATTCAGTTCCGTGACGAACGCACGCTACCCGACCGTACCGTCCGAATCACCGTCACGGGAGAGATCATCCACGAGGTAGAAATCCCCGTCGCGAAATGGTTCGTCGTGCCGCCGGTGGGTGGAGATCTTGACCTGGATGGCGAGGAAGGCGTCGAGCCGTTGTCGCGTCGCCGGGGCGTGTGGGTCGGGCAGGCGCAGGCTGAGACAGCCCGTCGCCACGCCGCCGACGTGTACGACGAGACGGCCCTGGTTGCCCGCGGCATCGAGGCCTCCATCCGTGGCCACGCCGATCGGCTGCTCACCCGGGATGCCGTGGCCCGACTCATCGAGTCGCTTCGCAGCACCCAGCCGGCTGTCGTCGACCAGATCGTGCCGAGTGTGCTCACGGTGGCGCGGATCCACCGCACCCTGCAGTTTTTGTTGCGGGAGCGGATTCCCGTCAGGCCGCTGGCGGAACTGTTGGAGATCATGGCCGACCATGCGGAGGAGGGACGAGAGCCGGAGGCGCTCGCCGAAATCGTGCGGCGCCACATCGCTCGCACGATCTGCCGCCGGGCCCGCGATGGTGAAGGCCGGCTGTCCGTGCTGCGGCTCGCGCCGGCCACGCTTGCGACCCTTTCCAAGGATGCCGCGGCGCAGCCGTCACCACAGCTTCTCGCCCGCCTCCGCCGTGCCGCCCGCCCGGGCATCGAGCGCGGGGCCTCGCCCGTGCTGGTCGTGCCGGGTGCCGCCCGCAGCCGTGTCCGCGCGGCGCTGGCCCGCGGGATGCCAGAGATCCAGGTGTTTGCCGAGGAGGAGGTTGCCGACGAGCCCCGGGTGGAACTGTTCACGACGATCGCAGACGAGGAGGTATCACGGGCGGCCTAGACCGGTCCCGCAGACAGCCCGCCCGGATGGGCAAGCCAGGTAAGCCGCAGGGGCGCCTGGAAAACAATTCAAGGACGGAAGACCGATCCGCCGACGATATTCGGATCGGACACTACTCAAAGGAGTGACGACGTGGCCTATCAATCGACTCAGATGACGCCCGAGGAAATCCACGAACTGTGGAAGACCTTCAAGAAGGATCAGTCCAACGAGGTGTTGCGCAACAAGCTCATCGAGATTTATCTCCCGCTGGTGCGCTACAACGGTGAGCGAATCTGGTCGAGACTGCCCGACGGTGTCGAGCTCGACGATCTCACGTCTGCCGGCACGTTTGGCCTGATGGATGCGATCGACGCCTTCGACATGTCGCGGGGTGTGAAGTTCGAGACGTACTGCGTGCCGCGAATCCGTGGTGCGATGCTCGACGAACTACGGACGATGGACTGGGTGCCCCGTCTCGTGCGAAGCAAGGCCAGCAAGCTCAACGAGGCGGTCAAGACACTCGAGGCGAAACTCGGCCGTGCGCCGGCCGATGCCGAGGTGGCCGAGCACATGGGTCTTTCCCGGGAGGAGTTCGAGAAGCTTCTCGTCGAGGCGAATGCAGCCAGCCTCGTGAGCCTCAACAAGAAATGGTGTGAGACCGACAGCTCCAAGGACGTCCGCGAAATCGACATTCTCGAGGACAAAAAGGGGGATGATCCGACGCGGCGGATTCAGAAGGCCGATCTCATGCGGCTCGTCACGAAGGGTCTCAACCGCAACGAACGGCTCATCATCATCCTCTACTATTACGAGGAGCTGACGATGAAGGAGATTGGGGCCACCCTCGACCTCTCCGAGAGCCGAGTCAGCCAGATGCATTCAGCCATCGTCGAGCGGCTTCAAAACCAGCTCGAGCGGCGGCGACCGGAATTCGCCATGTAGAACGACCGTCCTCGCCGGCAGGCTGGGCGGTCTGCGGGCTTTTTTTGGCCGTACAACATGCACCAGAGGAACAAAAAAATTTGTCTGAAGATTTCGTCCCGCTCATGCCGAAGAGAATTGGTTGGCGTGGCGACACGCGTCGCGGATCGATCTGGCATCGCCGGATTACCGTCCCGCGGCAACAATAGGTCGGCATCACTAAAAACGTTGACGGCTGGCGATTTTCGAATGAACCCTCCGACGGCCGGCTCCGTAATGCCAGCCTCGGGGGAAATGGGAATCGGGTCCACTGTCTGAAGGAGCGAATCATGAACATTTGGGGAATCACATCGACGCACGGTTCGCAGGGCGTGGCTGGCGTGAAGGGCGTTGAGGCTGCCAAGGCGACCTCGGCTGCCGTCAACCAGGGCGTGGGCGAGGTGCGGGACACCGTGGCGCTGTCGGTCGATGCCGTGCAGGCCGCCGGCAACGCCAGCGACATCCGCCTCGACAAGGTCAATGCCATCCGGGCGGCCATCGCCGACGGGTCGTATGAGACGCCCGAGAAACTCGACCTCGCGCTCGATCGCTTGCTCGAGCGGCTGGGCTAACTTCCGGCGAAAAATGCCGTCCGTGGCTTTTTGCCACGAATGTGGCCGGTCGAAAGCCAGCGCCTTCGACCGGCCTACCGGCGCAGCAGTCGTTTGAAGCCATTCGTGGCCAGTCCGGAAGCGGTCTGGCCGCGCCTCTTAAGAGCCGTGCTGGTTTCTCGACCCGCAACGCTACAATGCGTGTGGAGGTTTGAGATTCATGGCTGTGGCAGGCTTTCCGCTGGGCAGAGTCGATACTGCGATGACACCGCAGGAGCGGTTCGAGGAGTTTCTCCAGGCCCGCGGCAAACGGATTACCCGCCAGCGACAGGTGATCGTCGATCACGTGTCGAGCCATCATGAGCACTTCGACGCCGAGCAACTCTTGGACGATCTGCGGAAGACTCCGGATGGGGCCAAGGCGAGCCGCCCCACTGTCTACCGGACGCTCGCCGAGATGGTGGCGGCAGGACTTCTCAAGGAGATGGTGCTTGGCGGCCGTCGCGTCTACGAACACGACTACGGATATCCCCAGCACGACCACCTGCACTGCACGTCGTGCCAAAAGCTGATTGAGTTCACCAGCGACGAGGTGTCACAGTTTTGTGCGGCGGTTGCCGCCAAGCACCGCTTCCGTGCGCAAGGCCATCGGCTGATTGTCTCCGGTCTCTGTGCCGACTGCTGCCGCAACCGCAGCGCGAGCCGCCACCAAGACAGGGTGTGAGCTTCGCTCACACCTTCAGCGGTGCCTCGTTCGCACGGTTTGGACAGGCTTTGAGGGCCTCCGCCACGGGGCCGGCGATGAATTCGTCGACCTGCGCCGCGGCGCGACCGGCGAGTCCCTGCACCTCCATCGCCGCGGCCAGATCGATGCCGGCAAAGAGCGGATCGGCTGCGAGCCGCTCGGCGAGGTCGTTGTCTTGTCCATCACGAATCCGGGCCGTGGCGGCATGACTGTGACGACGAATGGCCTCGTGAAGTTCTTGTCGGTCACCGCCCGCCTTCGTGCCCTCCATGAGAATCCGTTCGCTGGAAAGGAAGGGGAGATACTGCTCGAGCGTGCGGCGAATCGCCCCCGGCACCACGACGAGGCCACCGGCGATGTTGGCGTAGAGGACCAGCTGAGCGTCGGTCGCGAGGAAGGCCTGCGGCAACACCAGACGCCGGGGCGCGGAGTCGTCGAGTGTGCGTTCAAACCACTGGGTCGCCGCGGTCTGCTCGGTCGTGGCGAGCAGACCCATGACGAACCGCGCTAGCCCGCACATCCGCTCGGCCCGCATCGGATTTCGCTTGTATGGCATGGCGGACGAGCCCACCTGTTCGGTCTCGAACGGCTCCTCCATCTCGCCCCAGGCCGACGCCAGCCGCAGATCATTGCCAGCCTTGTGCGTCGATTCAGAAATGGCCGCGAGGGCCGAAACAACCAGGGAATCGACCTTTCGGGTGTAGGTCTGCCCGGTGACTGCATAAGAGGCCGTGAAGCCGAGCTTTCGCGCCACCAACTCGTCGAGCTGCCGCACCTTTGCGTGATCGCCATTGAAGAGTTCGAAGAAACTGGCCTGGGTTCCGGTGGTGCCCTTAACCCCGCGAGCCTTGAGGCCAGCCCGCCGGTGGAGCACCTCTTCGAGGTCGAGCAGCAGATCATGAATCCACAGACAGATCCGCTTTCCGATCGTAGTTGGCTGCGCCGGCTGGAGATGCGTGCGGCCGAGGCAGACGAGTTCGGCGGTTTCCACCGCCCGCGCGGCCAGGCGTTCGATCACGACCGCCAGACGGGCGGCGACAAGGTCGAGCGATTCCCGCATCAGAATCAGGTCGGTGTTGTCAGTGACATAGGCGCTCGTGGCGCCCAGGTGGAGGATGGGTTTTGCCTGGGGGCACGCATCGCCAAACGTGTGCAAATGGGCGAACACGTCGTGCCGCATCCGCTTTTCGTAGTCAGCCGCAGCGGCGAAATCGATCGGCCGGCCGACGGCGGCCCGCATCTCGGCCAACTGGGCGGGTGTGATCGGCAGACCGAGCTCTGCCTCCGCTTCGGCGAGGGCCAGCCAGGTCTGCCGCCAAAGACGGTAGCGGTGGTTATCGCTCCACAGCCGAGTCATATCGGCGGATGCGTAGCGGGCGGCGAGCGGGTTCTCCCACAGATCGCGTGGATCAAGAGGCTGGTCGGTGTTCACGGACGGGTTCCTCGCGGGCGGGCCGCCGGGGTCGAGGGTCCGGCGGGACCGCTCATCTTGCAGAAGAATCGCTCCAAGGCCAGTCGCGCCCGCAGACCGCGGCTCGCCTCGCCCTTGAGGCTGCGATCCAGTTCAAGGAGCCATAGCGGCAGCCGCCGCGCCCGCTGCGGGCCGAGGTGTGCGAGGGAGTCTTTCGCCTGCGACATCGCCTTTGGCCAAGCCGCCACGCCCGCCTCTCGCAACGCGGCCTCGACTCCTGCCGGCCGGTCCGTCGTGGCCGGCAGGGAGAGCAGCCGGGCGGCCGTGGAGAGCCGGCGGAGCACACTGGCGATCTGGGCACTGATACCAATCGGGTTCTCCCCCGCCTCGAGGAGTTGGGCGAGTTGGGCCACAGCGTCGTCGGTACGGCCCATCGCGGCCGCGTCGATCATTCCCCAGGCGGTCCGTTCCTGGGGGCTGGCCACAATGTCGTCGATCCATTCGGGAGGCACGGTCTTGTTCCGAGCCGCGGGATCGATCGCTGCAGCGAGCCGCTGCAAGGCCTGATCGACCTGACCGAGGCTGCTGCCCAGCCGCTCGAGGAGCCGCTGGGTGGTGGCCGCCGCCAGCTCAACCCCATGATGGGCCTTCGCCCACACCCGCAGCCAGCGGGCCAGATCCGCCTTCGGCGGCACGGAGACGTCGATCACCAGGCCTGATTTTGCAGCTGCCTTTGCCAGCCGCGTCGTGGCAGGAAAGCTTTTCACTTCGAGGATCACGACGCCTCGCCTCCCACGGCTGGCCTGCGCGATCGTCTCCAGCGGTTCCCGGGCCGCTGAGACGAAGGCATCAGCTTCCCGAACCACGGCTGCCCTGGTCGCGCCACCGAAAAGCGGGACCGTCGCCGCCTCATCAAACACATCACGCGGGTCGAGTTCTTCAGTTCCCGAGAATTCGCGCCAGGCCCAGGCTCGATCGGCTTCATCGGGACACAGCAGATCGCGGATCAGGCTCAGAACATGCCGAGCCAGAAAGGGGTCGTCGCCAACGAGCACGATCAGCGACGGCTGACCAGGCGACCAGGCTTTCCCCTCGGTGAGAATATCGAGCGCGGTTATTCGATCGGCCACAACCATGCCTCCGGCGACCGCCGCAGTGTAGCCGCTGCGGCCCCCGGGGCTTTCTGGTGCGGGATCTGACAGCAAGCCGCCAGGCGCAAGCGTTTCCCAGCAAGCCGCCAGGCGCAAGCCGGCGGGATGACGCGGCAGCCAGCGTTGCTGCAGCCCCCGGGCTCGCGCCCGGGGCTGGGTGGAATGCACTCCAGCACCACCCTACATCGCCCGCCTGGAGGGCGGGCTTACGTGAGCGACCGGATGGTCGCCAAGAAACCCGAGGCCAGGATGGCGAGGGTTTCGTGCGGCAGCCGGCGGGCTTACGTGAGCGACCGGATGGTCGCCAAGAAACCCGAGGCCAGGATGGCGAGGGTTTCGTGCGGCAGTCAGTCGCCGGAGGTGGGGAGTTCCCGGAGACCACGGAGTTGGCCGGTCACGCGGGGGGCGGAGACGGTGACGGCCTCCGTGGTCACGGCATTACCGGCGTTGCCTGCCACGTCTCGAGCCTCGACGCGTATGAAGGCCCGCGCAGGAACTGAACGCTCCGGCTCCCATCGATGGATGCCTTCGGTGTCGAGGCCCGACGCAATCGTCGACCATGGCCCGTCGGGATGGGGTGAGAATGAGATTTTCACGCTTCGTGGAGCCAGCAATTCGTCACGACTCGTGTACCGGATGTCGACGCCCGTGCGGCCGTCCGCCAACGTCGTTGTAGCGGCCTCAAGATCGACCTCGGGCGGCACATCATCGATCGCCACCCATGTCTCCGGAGGTGTTCCGGAGGGGGGTGTGATTTCAGCCTCGTGTGCGTCGGCCACGATCTCAAGCCGAAATCCATACAGTCCGGCAGCTGGCAACGACACGTCGATCGGACTGGCTGCATCGGTGTCGATCCCGGCCCGCTGCCACGTCACACCGCCATCCCGGGTCGACCACAACTCGACCCGGAGCGGCCGATCCTCTGGATCGCGACGGTGAATCTCGTACTCCCAGGCAAACCGCCGCGACGTCGACAGCCGCAGCGGTCGGCCGCGGTATTGCATGGCCGAACCACCGGCAGCCGCCGCAGCCGCGAAGGAGTCCGGTGCTGCATTCGATGGCATTCCGGGAACGGCAACCGGATCGCGTGACACGAATCGATTGACACGACCACCGACCGGTGCGTCGTGCCCATCGGCTGGTGCAACAGAGCCTCCCGCAGGCCAGCCAGGCATCGCTTCAGCCGGCCAGCCGCTGCCGGCAGCGACGACCGACGTCGTGGCAGAGGCGTTGATCATCGATTCCGGCAGGGAGGGAATCCCTGCCACCGCGGTGGGCGATGACTCGCGGGTGGGCAGCGGTGGGATGCCAAGTTCCCGGGCCAGCGCCGTCTGGTCGATCCCTGGATCTGACTGCTCGAGTGAGAATTGTCGCACCGTTTGGTTGCCGGAACGGTCCGCGATCGTAATCCGCACGGTGAGCGAATCGACCTTCTCACCGGCCCACCAGATGTCTTCGCCGACCATGTGAGCCGGTGCCTCCCGCGACAAGATGCCGGCTGCCGCCAACGGCTTCCACGAGGGGTCGGCGCCGCTGCGGTATTCGACCTTCAGGCCATCGACCTGCAGCGAATCGTCTGTGGCGGCGTAGCGGCAAATGATCTCGCCATCCACGCCCTTCCAGACACGTGCTGCAATCCGTGGCCCGGCGGCGTCGACGAGCACCCGCATATCGGGACCAGCTCCGCCACGCATCCGCCCCTTCGCGTCGATGGACCGGATGCGAAACCAGTATTCGCCATCGGCTTCGGCGCGGTAGGTGAACGACCCGGCCGACGGAGACACGTCGCCCGCCGGCTCCCAGGTGATGCCAAGATCCTTGGATACACTCATCATCACCCGCTGCGGAGCGGTATCGGCATCACGAGCCGCCGGCAGCCGGAACGGAATCGCAAACGCCTGCTGGCGGGTGCGGATGAGTTCCGGCAAACCGTCGGCATGCCGCTGATCGATCGGCGCGGCGGAAGTGCCGGCAGCCGGCACGACGGCGACCGTCCAAATCAGCATCGCGATGCGCAGCACGCTGGGCTTCATACCCCGCTTCCATCGGTCGGCGGCACGGCTGGAGCGGCGGTTTTCCGGCAGAACCCGCAGAACCTGCCTGTCACGAGCAACGTCGCGAAACGGCAGAAAACCGCGATCTAAGCTGCCGTCCAGAGGTGCGATTCCGGTCGGGCAATCTGCGAAATCTTTGCTGGACCCGGCCCCCCCGCACCTGCCATACTGCGGTTATCCCGGCGGCGACGGATCGTGAGTCGGTGGGCCTCGTGATGCCATGGATTGCTGCCGGCCCCAACGGCGGTGGCACAGGAAACCGTGCAATCCTTCCTGCTCAGCAGTCTGCTTCTCGGGTTGCTCGTGGCCGCGGGCGTCGCCGCGATCGTAAAGATTCGTTCGTGGTGGCAATCTGGTCCTGACGATCGTGACGACTGGGAAAATACTTTGGCCGAATACAAGGGCTTGCGCGATCGTGGCGTGCTGAGCGACGAAGAATTCCGAAAAATCAGAACGCTCGTTGAACCGCGGGTGCAATCTATGCCGATGGCACCCTCGCGGGATGCGGTGCCCGCGGCCGAGCGGGCGGACGCGAGTGATCCGACCCATCCATCTGACGAGGAACAGAACTGATGCCATCTGGGAAAGACACGGGCAACGTGGGACGCCGGGCAGCCGGCGGCACGACGAAGAAAAACGCCTTTTGTTCGTTCTGCCGCAAGAGTTACCGCGACGTCGGCCCACTCGTCGAAGGCCCGGGTGACGTCTACATCTGCGGCGAGTGCATCGAACTCTGCCAGTCCATCCTCGACCAAGAGAAGCGGCGGCGGGGCACGAGCCGGGCCCTCTTTACGTCGATTCCCTCACCTCGCGAGATCGTCACCCACCTCGACCAGTATGTGATCGGGCAGGAACATGCCAAGCGGGTGCTGGCTGTAGCCGTCCACAGCCATTACAAGCGGCTTTCGCTGGGGAGTGAAAATTCTGACGTTGAGGTGGAGAAGTCGAACATCCTCCTGTTGGGCCCCACCGGCTGTGGCAAGACGCTGCTCGCTCGCACCCTGGCCCGCATCCTCGACGTCCCGTTCGCCATCGGCGACGCCACCACGCTCACCGAAGCGGGGTACGTGGGCGAGGATGTCGAGAACCTGCTCCTTAAACTGCTCAACGCCGCCGACTACGACATCGAGGCGGCCCAACGCGGCATCCTCTACATCGACGAGCTCGACAAGATCGGGAAGACCAGCCAAAACGTCTCCATCACCCGCGATGTGTCGGGCGAAGGCGTGCAGCAGGCACTGCTGAAAATGCTCGAGGGCACCGTGGCCAATGTGCCACCGCAGGGGGGCCGCAAGCATCCGGAGCAGCAGTACATCCAGATCGACACGTCGAACATCCTCTTCATCTGCGGCGGCACGTTCGTCGGAATCGAGAAGATCATCGGGCAGCGGCTCGGCAAGAAGACGATCGGGTTCGGTCAGCCGACGGGCCATCGGGCCGACGCCAGCCTCGCCGAACTGTTGCCCGAGGTCGATTCCGACGACATTCTCGAATTCGGTCTGATTCCCGAACTCATCGGCCGTCTACCGGTGATCTCATCGCTCCAGCCACTCGACGAGAAGGCGCTCGTGCAGGTGCTCTGCAATCCCAAAAACGCCCTGGTGAAGCAGTACCAAAAGCTGTTCAGCATGGAAAACTGCTCGCTGGAGTTCACCGACGGCGCTCTGCATGCGATCGCCCGGAAGGCGATGAAGAAAGACACGGGGGCCCGCGGCCTGCGGGCCATCTTGGAGGGGATCATGCTCGATCTGATGTTCGACCTTCCCGAACACCAGGGCAGTTCCTACGTGATCACCGAAGCGAACGTCGACAAGAAGGAGCCTGTGCTCCCAATCCGCGAAGCCCGCCCCAAGAGCGCGTAGTGTCTCAGTAGTTGGAGGTGGATGAGCCGCCGTCGAGGATCGCGGCGGCATCGCCGACACCAAGCCGCTGACACCCCATGGCAAGGTACATGACGGCCTCTCCCCAGGTGCGGATGCCGCCGGCTGCCTTGACACCGAGCCGGCCGCCGACCGTTTCAAGCATGATGCGCACTGCATTCGGCGTCGCGCCGGTCGGGCCGTCGGGGTTCACTCCAAAGCCGGTCGAGGTCTTCACGAAGCCGGCCCCGGCCCGCTCCGCCAGTTGGCAGGCCGCAACGATCTGCTCCGGTGCGAGGTAGCAGGTTTCGAGGATCACCTTGACGAGCACCCGGTGCGGCCGGGCAGCTGCCACAACCGCCGCAATGTCGTCGTAGACAGCCGTGTCATCACCCGACAGCAGCCGGCCGATCGCCATCACCATGTCGAGTTCACAGGCTCCATCATCGATCGCCAACCGGGCCTCGTTCACCTTGGCCTCGGTGCGATGGCTGCCGTGTGGAAACCCCACGACGCTCGCCACCGCGACGGGACTCTCCGCAACGAGCCGCTTCGCCGCAGCGACATCGACGGGCCGAACACAGAGGCAGCCCACACCGCGAGCGACACACATCGCCGCCTGGGCCTCCAGATCACGGTCGGCATACTGCGGCTTGAGCACCGCATGATCGATGGCCCGAGCCACGGTGGCGACGGAGACGACCGACTGCTGCTCGACCATCGCGAATCCTCGGTCGGCTCAACCGTACGACTCCGCCAGTCGATTCAGCGCGGCGATACCGCGATCGAGCATGGCGTCTGTGACGGTATACGCGATGCGGAAGTGGCTGTCGGCGGCGCCGAACACGGTGCCGGGTACGACAAGCAGCTTCTCCTCGGCCACCGCCCGCTCAGCGAACGCGAGCCCCGACCCTCCCGGTGCCTCGGGGTACAGGTAGAAGGCGCCCCCCGGTCGCACGAAGCGGAAGCGGCCGGCAAGGCCGGCCATGAGCCTGTCCCGCTTCCGCCGGCACTCGGCCAACGGAGCGTCCATGGCCGCGTCGAGCGCCGCGATCGCGGCCCACTGACCGACCTGCGGTGCGCAGACAAACGTGTACTGCTGCAGCATCGTGCACGCGTTGATGATCTCGCGCGGGCCGTGCACCCACCCCACCCGCCAGCCCGTCATGGCGTGCGACTTGGAAAATCCGTCGATGACCACCACGCGGTCGGAGTGCAGAGCAGGGGAGGAGAAGGGGGCGTCATAACAGTAGGACCGGTAGAGCTCGTCGCTGACGAGCGTGACCCCGCGTGATTCGGCGAGTCGCGCGAGATCGGCCACGGTTGCGGCGTCGATGACGACGCCGGTGGGGTTCGCGGGAGTGTTGAGGAGGATAACTTTTGTGCGGGGCGTGATGGCCGCCGCCACACGGTCGACATCGATCCCAAACGTGGGGGCCGTGTCGATCGCGACACAGCGACCGCCGAGAAATTCGACAAGCGGTCGGTACATCACGAATGCCGGCTCGAAGATGATCACCTCGTCGCCCGGATCGATCAGCGACATCAGCGACAACGCGAGTCCGCCGCTGGAGCCGCTCGTGACGCACAGCCTCCGCTCCGACTGGCCTGTCTCGCGGCGGACCTCGGCCTCGAGCCGCTCACGTAGAGGCGCAATGCCTTGAGTGGGCGTGTAGCCGTTCTTCCCCGCATCGATCGCCGCCTTGGCGGCAACGCAGGCCGGCTCGGGCATGGGAAAATCAGGCTGCCCGATCGAGAGGTTGATCGGGTCGTCAAGTTGGGCCGCGAGGTCAAAGACCTTGCGGATGCCTGAGGAGTCAAAGGCCCCGGCCCGCTTGGAAACGGGGCTCTTGGCAAGAGTATTAACCGGCATTGGGAAAGAGCTTGGCCAGCTCCTCACCGAGCCGTTCGCCTCGGGCGTTGAGCGTGATGACATTGCCATCCCGCCCGATCAGGATCACTGTCGGGATGCCACTGATGCCGTAGTAGGTGGCCAGCGGGTGCTGCCAGCCGTCTCCCTCAGACTCCTCGAACAGGATTGGCCACGGCACCTTCTGGTCGGTGATGAACTTCTCCAGGGCCTGGCGGTCCTGATCGAGACTGATGCCGACGACTTCAAAACCCTTGTCGTGATACTTTTCGTACTGTTCCAAAACGTTGGGAATCTCGGCCACACACGGACCGCACCACGTGGCCCAGAAGTCGACCAACACGACCTTGCCAGCCAGCGTTTTCTGGTCAAACGGCTGCTTGTTGAGAAGCGTGCCCTTGATCTCCATCGGGTTGCCAGGCAGGGAGAGCCGTCGCAGCGTGCCGGCGAAGCTCTCACCCATCTGTTTGATCCGCGGGTTGCTGCTCTTGGCGAACTGGGGGCCAAACGCCTTGAAGGCCGCCATCGCTACCGGCTCGCCCCCCGGCAACTGCTCGAAGGCCTGCGCCAATTGCATCGCCAAGCCGGCCGTCTTCATGTCGTCAGGATCGGCCGCAAGCATGGCTGCCGCCTTCTGCACGAGGGCATCGCCACCTGCAACACTGCCCGAGGCGAACATCTGCTGCGCTTCGGCGACAAGCATGACCCGCTGAGCCTCCTTCGCGAGGTCGGCATTCGGGCTGGCAGCGAGGGTCGTGGCGAAGTCGGCGAGTTCTTTGGCAGCCGCCTCGTCGCCGAGCCGACCGAGCATCATCAGGCTCTCGAGCTTCATCGAGGCTGCCTGGGCATAGAGCGGGTCATCGACCTTGACCTGCGGCAGGATCTTATTGGCCGCCTCGACCGACACGCCCGCCAAAGACTTCATGTATTGCATCATTTCCTGACGCGACTTCGGCCGGACGTCGTTGTTCTTAAGCTGCTCGATGAACTGCATCAACTCAGCCGGCGTGCCCTGCGGAAGCGGCGGTACCTGCGGCACACCGGCGGCCGGCTCGGCAGTGGCGGCCGGCTGGGCGGCCGCCCGATTCGCCATGGGCATCGTCCACTCGAGAGCCAGGCCGGCAATCAGAACGGGCAGAACGCAGCTGAGGGGAGGGCAACTGGCGCGAAGCAACGAGAACATGAGAGCCTCGGGACGGGGAGGGAGTGGATGGCGACAGCATCCGCCGTCGACATGGAAAATGTATCCGCGGCACGCCAGCCGCTGCAATCGAACATCTGCAGGCTACCGCACGATCGTGCGAAAACGCACGAAGCCGCTGGCTCCCGCGGGAAGCGGGTCACGGAACCGCCACTTCACGACCACCGAGCCGTCGTCCGCTTTCTCGGTCGAAACATCGGCCGGCAGGCTGGCGGCCGGCGAATCGGGAATGAGCGCGAGCCGGTCGGGAAGGGCATCGACCAGCACAATGTCGTCGAGGGCGCGGTCACCCGAGTTGAGCACAAAGATCGTAAAGTCGAGTTCCTCACCCACGCGTGCCGTGTCGCTGCCAGCCTGCTTGCAGATCGTGAGTTCGGCACGACCTGGCTCTTCGAAACGGAGCGTCGCCGTGCCGCGATGGGACGCGACCACCTGCGGTGTCTGAGCATTGACGAGGACGTTGGCCGCTTGCACGCACGTCCACGCCATCGGCACGTCGAAGCCGATCACCTGCAGTGGCGACTGGAGCCGATCGGCCCGCTCAGGCTGGATGTCTGCCACGCGGGCTGCCGGTGCTTCGGCGCGGTCGGTGCCGTCAGGCAGTTCGGCCTGGTCGACGGCCAAGGGACCGAGTCGCTCCGCCAGGCCGACGCCGGGCTCAGCCCGGCGGGCCGCCTCTGGCGAAAGGTTCTGCACGCTGTCGCGCACGGGATCGAGCCGCACCTCGGCCGCCACGAGGTCATCCTGCGCGAGTCCGAGCACACCCACCGGCGCGACCCGCTCGGACGGCATGGTGACCTGCCGCACCGAGGCAAACTTGGGGGCATACACGCAGGTGCAGTTGGAGGCGGTGATGCAGACGTCGTCGGCATCGGCCACTGAGCCGGCGGGGCGATAGCGAGCCACCGTATCACCGGCAGTCAGGTTGGCGATGGCATGGTCTCCAACCGGCTGCGCTGGCCGTCCATGATCACCGCCGTCACAGACGGGGCAGGGGAGTGCCAGGGGAGGGGGGGGCGGGACGATCGGGATGCAGGCCATCACTGGTTCGCACGTGGTGGCCGAGCCGTGCGTGGTGCGGCACGCTCCCGCCACACACTCGCGACACTCCCCGCGAGGATCTGTGGCTGTCGCGGCCGAGTCATCGACCCGCACGGCCCCGACGAGAGGCATGCTGAGCGAACGACACGAACAGAGCACGATCGCGCTGAGTGCGATGGCGATAATCCTCAAGAGCCGCGGCCGCCGCGCGGCACTTCCAGAGATGATGTTCATGGCAGGGCTCCCGGCGTCGGCACCCGATTGCCGATCACCACCTCAGCCACCGGATCGCCGAGTGTGGCCGCCACGGCAAGGCAGTCGTCTCCGGGATGCACGTCGAACCAGGCAGCGGGAGGAGCATCGGCCTCGCACGAGACATAGACGGCCCGCTGGACGAGCGCGCCGGCCAGCGCCTTCTCGAGGTCATCCTGTTCGATCACGACCTCCACCGGAAACCGCCAGGCCATGCCGGGCGGAGTCGCCAGCTTTGCCAGAAGACGGAAGGACGGGTAGAGCTCCTCGCCCTCCCGTCCGGGAATGCCGGTGACCCGCAGCCGGTAGGCCCGACCGATGACCAGCCCCATCCGCAACGGTGCCGGCTGCGACGCGGTCCAGCCAGCGGCGGTTTCGATGGCGAGTTGCAAGCCCGGTGGCCCGGCGATCTGCACCGGCTGCACGTTCCCGGGAAGCATCGATTCCGGACGGGGGCCGAGCTGCAGGGGTCGCGAGACGCCAATCGCTCCCGGTCCTGACAAGCTGGCGAGTCCTTCCGCCGTCCTCGGCTCGACACCCTCGTGGGCCAGGCCCGACGAGGTTGCCAATCCGAGGAAGGCGAGAGCGGCGATCGTCAGCGGTCTGCAGACCACCCGCAGCACGGTCCCTGTCCGGATGATGATTCCCTTCGTGTCGTGGTTTCGATGCATGTCACTATGCGTCCTGGATCATCACTCCATCGGCTCCGGAGGGCAGGGGGCCTCGAGGCCGGCGCCCAGGCCGTTCCTGAAGCCGTGCCCCATCCCCACAGCCGCGGCCTCCGCATCCGGATCGGGGCCACCGTTCTCGACGAACCGTGTGCGATCCTCCGGCGGCTGACGCAGGCGGACCTTCGGCACGTCATGCCGCTCGGCCACGTAGGCATGGCGGGCCGGCTTGGGATAGCTCAGGCCAGGGGCCTGCTGAACGTGCAGGTCCAGCCTCCGCGACGGTGGCGGGATATGCATCTTCGTATGGTTGGTGATCGTGTGCTTCCGCAGACCGGCCGGGACTCCCAGCGGGATGTGGGCAGGACCGGGAAGACCGATCGGAGTGCCGACCCGAGGCATGCCATACTCCGGCGCGGTCATACCCGCCACGAATGCCGGTGGCACCTGAGCGGGATCACCACCGACAGGCATTCCCAGGGCGGCAGCGACGCCTACGGGTGGCGAACCGCCATCGACGATGCCACCGCTCACCCCGCCCGGACCGGCTGATTCAAGATCCTTGTTGCCGATGCGGATGATGGCGAGGATCGAGCCCCGGCGATCCGCTTCAACGACAGGATCGACGCCAGGATCGAGCCGCGTGCTCACGAGGGTTTCGACGCCGGCGACGGCAAGCTCCTGATAGTCAGGATCGGGCAGATAGACGACCTTGGTGACGAAGTTGCCCGTCGTCACCTGATCGAGGTCTTCCTCAGTGAGTTGAAAGGGGATCGTGTTGTGGGCGAGGAAGGCATCGGTCCGTGGCGTGACCGGCGCCACCTCGAGCGTCGGGTAGAGTTCCACGCCTTCATAGCCCGGGATGTCGGTGAGCTTCAGCCGAAAAATTGCCCCTTGGGGAAAGTCATAGCGGCCGGGAGCGACCAGCGGGGGGGAATCAAAGCCGCCGGCGAGTGACATGTCCCAGCGGACCTGCATGCCGTCGGGACCGATGAAGCCGATTTGCGAAGCCGGAGCCATTCCGGCCCCCATCCCGTACGAAGCACCCGCGGCTCCACCTCCCGGTGGACAGGACTCCATGCCATCGGTGGCCGAGCCATCACCGTAACCGCCACCGGCCAGCGTTACGCCGCCATCAGCCATCCCCATGCCATTGGCAGCCAAGGCGGCCCCATAGGAGGCGGGAGTGATGATGCCCGGTCCTGGTCCTTCGACTCCAGGGCCGGGATGTTGCAGCATCGCGGCGGGTGGGAGCACGTTGGTGTGGGGAGTCGCCAGAGGCCGCACCTGGGCCAGCCCCGAAAGCGGCGAGTTGGCCGGTATGTGGCATCCCGTCAGCAGCATCGTGGCTGCCAGCCCAGTCACGCCGGATCGATATCGTCTCACCATAGTCTTACCTCCACACCCGATTGATTCGAGCTTCGCGACACCGGTCCCGCTGCGTACACTTCCGACACCATGCAGAAGTCGAGCTGCCAGTGGACCGATGATTCACTCCTCGTTCTTCGACGCTTGGCAGCCGGTTTCTTTGGCAAAACCAGCAAAGTCAGCCTGATCGTGTCCTTTCGCCAGTCCGCCAGCCCGCCCAAGTTCCACATGCTCCGTTCCTTGATGCTCGTGATGCTGGCGTTTGTCGGGCTGATCGGCATGGCCAGACCGGCGACGCCGCAGGAGCCGGCGGCCGGCCGGGAAACCGTGTACGGCCGCATGGCGCATGCAGGAGCCACGCCAGTTGCGGCGGAGCAGGGCGAGCGAATCGTGGCGACGGCGCTGGCGGGGCTGGCCAGGGCGGAATCGATCACGGCTCGGGTGCGTCAGCGGGTCCGGCTCGGCGACCGCGTCGTCGTGGGTGCGGGTCGGTACATTCAGTTGGGCACCGGGATCGACCAGCGATTTCGCTATGAAATAGCGATGCAGTCGGATACCGAGATGTTCGAGATCCTGGAAGTCTGCGACGGCATCTTCCACTGGGCCTACAAGCGACTCGGGCCAAACCAGCCGCAGCTGGAACGACTCGATGTGCGACGGGTCCGCGAGAAGCTCGAGAAGCTGAAGGTGCTCGAGATTTTTGGGGCGTCGCCGTACCTTGGAGGCATCCAGCGGTCACTCGCGCTGACCCGGCAATGGTTTCGTTTCGAAGGCGTCGAGTCGGCCGCAATCGATGACGTTGCGGTGTGGCACGTGATGGGCACCTGGCATGCCGACTCCCTCGCCGCCTTGCTCCCCGAGCAGGCAGATGCGATCAGGGCGACAGGCGGCCTCGAGCCGGCCCTCCTCCCTGACGGCATGCCGTGGAGCGTGCGGCTCGCTATCGGCAAGCGGGAACTCTTTCCCTTCCGCATCGAGTGGCTCGCCATCCCGGGCACGCGACCCGTCGCCAGCACGGACCTCGAGCCGATCGCCGTCATGGAGCTCTACGACGTCCAGATCGACGGTCCTGTCGATGCCTCGGCATTCGTGTACCGGCCTGCCGTCGAGGGCATGATCGACGTCACGGACGGCTACGTGAAGCACCTCGGTCCGCTACGGCCGTAGTCGGCGGCCAGCCTGCTGCGACCAGCCGGATGGCCATGTCGATTGCAGCCTGCATGCTCGATGGGTCGGCGGTGCCGCTCCCGACGATGTCGAAGGCGGTGCCGTGCGCGACACTGGTACGAACGATCGGGAGGCCGAGTGTGATGTTGACCGCACGATGCATGCCGAGGAGTTTTATCGGGATGTGCCCCTGATCGTGGTACATCGCCACCACGCCGTCGAAAGAGCCGCGGCTCGCTCGCAGGAAGAGCGTGTCGGCCGGCAGGGGGCCCACGACATCGAGTCCTTGCGACACCAGCGTCGCCACGGCCGGTGCGATGATCCGCCGTTCCTCGTCACCGAAGAGACCGCCCTCACCGCCGTGCGGGTTGAGGGCCGCAACCGCCAGCCGTGGCTGACGCTGGAGGACAGCCTCCAGTAGCACCGCGATTCGACGGCCGGCCTCCACAATGCGATCGGTGGAGAGGTGCTGCACGGCGCTCCGCAGCGACTCGTGCAGAGTGGCATGCACGACCCCCAGGCCACACCGATCGGCTTCCGTCCCCTGCGGCGGCAGCCAGAGCATCATCGAGGCGGCCTCGTCAGGCAGCCCGCAAGCCCGGGCGAGGAGTTCGGTATGTCCGGGCTCATCGCGACCGGCTGCATGGATCGCCTCCTTGTGAAGCGGTCCGGTCACGATCGCATCGCCATGGCCGGCTTGCACGAGGCCGAAGGCGGTCTCCACGGCAGCTACGGCAGCCCGCCCGCCCGCGGCGGTGATCGTACCCTTGGCGATCGAAGCCAGCGGTACGTCGTGCGGTGTGATCACAAGAAGCGTTTCGGGGCCGCTCGCCCGCGGGTCGCTTTCAGACACGACCTCAAGTGCTGCCACATACGATTCCGGCCCCGTCGCCCGACGGCCCGCCACGGCGAGCGCGTCGGCCATGGTGGCCGCGTCGCAGACGACACGCAGCCGGGCCCGCTCATGGAGCGCGGCCGTCGACCAGGCGGCCGCAACAACCTCCGGCCCAATCCCCGCTGGATCGCCACATGTCAGGAAAATGACAGGAGGGAGGGAGTGTGAGACGTGCATGCGGCAGCCTATAAAGGAGGAAGAGACCTTAGCGATTGTAATGGCCGTCCTTTCCCATCCGCGCAGGAGTGACGTGATTTTATGGAGCAGGTATTTTCCCGAGTCTCGCTGTTCGCCGTGGCCCTGTTGGTGGCAACCGCCGGCCTGGGGCTGTGGCTCGGCGACCTGCATGGTCAGACCGACCCCCGGGTGCTTCGGTGGGGCACGGTCCATCGCCTGTCCGGGGTGTTGACGGCGCTGACGGTCGTGCTCGTCAACAGCATGGGCGTCACGTACTTCATTGGCACGGGCCGCTGGTGCCGTGAGGTTGTCGAGGCATACGGCCTCGACGGGGCGTTTATTGAACGCAGCAGGCGGCTGAAACGGTCGGCGTTTCCGTATGCCCTCATGGGAATGCTGGGGGTGGTTGCGATTGTCGCCCTCGGTGGTGCAGCCGATCCCGCCTCGGGCCGGCCCGGAACCGAGGCATGGGTCACGCCCCACCTCCTGGGCGGACTGGGCTTGACCGCCGGAATCGCACTGTGCTTCCTCGGACAACTCACTCCGATCCGCGCTCACAGCGGTCTCGTCGACGAGGTCATGGCTGCTGTCCGCCAGGCGCGGGCAGCTCGGGGACTCGATACGGAAGTCGCCGCCGCTCAGTGATCGTGCGGGGGGGCTGCCGGGATGGTCGGAGACGAAGAGTGCGAGTGGGTCGAATGACCGTGTGACGCCTGCTCCATGGTCGTGATTCCCCAGGCGATGGCCAGACCGATGGCGAGTGACACCGTCAGCAACACGCGATCGTGGCTGTGAAACTGCACCTCGGGCAGAAGATCAGCCGCCGCGATGCAGAGGAAGGCCCCAGCCGCCATCGCCAACGCGATGCCCAGGAGGTCACCCTGGTGATCCCCGAAGAGTTTTAGGCTGGCGAGAAAGCAAGCAGCCCCCACCGGCACGACGGCCGCGTAGAT
The DNA here is from genome assembly GCA_945883745.1 of Candidatus Kuenenia stuttgartensis. GTDB lineage: Bacteria > Planctomycetota > Planctomycetia > Pirellulales > UBA1268 > CACORA01. The sequence goes on along the minus strand of CAMCYH010000017.1, from coordinate 16,184 downwards.
CGCGTTGACGATAACTCGCAGCCGAGGAGTGGCTGCGGCGTTGACCATGAGCGTCGCGATGATGCCGGCATCGAAGGGCTTGTGAAGGAGCACCGCCAGAAACGTCGCAAACCCGGCGAGGAAGCCGGCGCCGTGCGTGGCGTCGGCATTGACAGAGGCCGCAAGCGCCGCCCCATCGGCGAGACTGTGGAGCGAGAGGCCGGCAAACGCGCCGAGCCAGGCCCAACGCGCCGGCCGCGAGGCCCCGAGCGGTCCGCTGACGTGGGCATGGGCATGAGTGTGGTCGTGATGGTGATGGCCTTCCTCGTGGCCGACCGACTGCGTGGCGAGGTCACCGTCGGCAGTATGGTGGGCATGCCCGTGAAACGCCCGCTCGAGGAGAAACATCAAAAAGAAACCGGCCAGCACCCAGGCGGCTGTCGTGTCGATGTCGTGGCCAAGCTCATAGAAGGCATGCGGCAGCAGGTGCAGAAGCCCCACGCCCAGCATCACTCCGGCAGTGAGCGACAGCAGCACCTGCATCCGCCGGTGGCCGAGCGAGAAGAACGCCATCGTGCTCCCGCCGGCAAACGCCGCCCCAGCAATCAGCACCAAATAGACGCCGAGGCTGACCGCGGCCAGCATGTTCGGCACGAGAATCGCGTTGGGAGCCACCATACATCCTGGATTCTACCTGCCCGCGGAAACATCAATCCATGGCCCCGCCTCGGAGGCGGGCGATCATGGGCCCGCGCGGTCATCAGGCTGGCTCACCGGCGGTATTGCCATGGGGCCGGTTGCGTCTGATACACGCGAGATGCCTGTTCCATCTGCTGGCGAACCACCGCATTGTGCTCGGTCTTGTGGGCGTCATAGGCGGCACAGGCACCGAGCGCGACCAAAAGCAGGTAGGTGACGATGTTGGCCCACGCCTCTCCCCCAAGAAACTTCATCGCCGTTCCGAAGGACTTCTTCACCTTCGGTCCGAACAGTCCCAGTCGAACCGCCCAGATCTCGTCAAGCACCAGGTGGGTGAGGTAGCCGAGCACGGCCGCCCCGGCGACGAAGTACCTTCGCATGGGATCGAAGGAATCGAAGGCGAGAAACACCGCCAGTCCGGCGACCGCCGCCGCCGGGACGCTGTGAAACATTCCGCGGTGCACGGAATAGGTGTTGAGAAGCCACGCCAGACCAAAACGAATCGCCAGGTAAATCGCCCCGCCAATAATGATGGTCGCTTCCAGCGACAGCGACAGGTGGTGCATCCGCGGCAGCAGCATCACGGGAATCACCGCCGCCACAAAACCGATGCTCTCCTGAAGAGGGCGGCCGGAATCACTGTCGAGATCGGGCATCATCCCGGAGGCGGCGCAAAGGCCGGCCGCCAGCGTGCACGTCAGCGGGGGCAGCCCGCCGGCATACCACGCTGCCGCGCCGTAGGTCACTCCCACGATCGTCGAACCGGTAATGTGCTCGCGAAACCCGGGCACCGTGGACTTTCCTCCCCGCCGTCATCTGCGCAGACTATCCGTCTTTGCCAACACCCTCTTGTCGGCAGTTCGCAGAAGCAACCGTCACCCGGAAAACTCGCCCATCCCCTGCACTGCCGGAACGACAAGGTTTACGCATGATACGCTGCGACCCGCGACAACAGACCCGCCGAAGAGATCGCTTACGCGGCATGGGGAAAAGAGGGCGATTGGGTATCTCGCGGCGATTGGGTTGTCTTTGTTGAACGCATCGATTTCGCGGAGGCTCGATTGGTCTTCGTTCTCCATCCTTTGGCTCCTAGACTCACGCCCCACTCGAGGAGGCTGCCTGTGGCGATTGAAGGCTACGATCTGGTCATGCTTGGAATTCTCGCGGCGACCGCGTTGCTGGGCTACTTCAAGGGCATGGTCTGGCAACTTGCCTGGATCGCCGGAATCGTTGCCAGCGGATTCGTTGCCATGCGGTTCGGGAGCCAGTTTGCCCCATATTTCGGCCAGCAGGCGCCGTGGAATCGCTTTGCCTCGATGCTCGCCCTCTATGTCGCAACATCGTTTGCCGTCTGGCTTGTGTTTCGAATCGTTTCCGGTGCCATCAATGCGGTCCATCTCTCTGCTTTCGACCACCAGCTCGGCCTGGTGTTCGGCGCGGCGAAGGGCGCGCTCTTGTGCGTTGTGATCACGTTCTTTGCCGTGACTCTTGCTCCGGATTACCGGCCGCAGGTCGTGGCCAGCCAGAGCGGTCGACTCGTCGCCGACCTGCTTGTCCGTGCCGACGAATACCTGCCCAAGGAAATACACGACACGATCGATCCCTTCGTAAAGCAGTTCGAGGAGCAGTTCCAACGCTCGGGCGGCGTGCCCGCAGCCCGAACAGCAGCAACGGACCCGGGAGCAGTCACAACGCAGGGGCCGTCGCCGCTGGAGTCGATCTGGAGCGGCATCAGTTCTGCCGCCGCGTGGGCGGGCGCGGAGCAGGGGGCCGCACCGGAGCAGGGGGCCAGACAAGCCGGCGGGCTTCCACAAGGCTCGTCGTGGTTCGTTTCCCGAGGGGAAACTCCCGCCGCCAACCAGCCGGCTGGCTACCAGACACCAGCCGCGAGCAGCTTCGCGGTGCCCAGCCCGGTTGTACCCCCGCAACCGTTTCCGATCGGCACTCAGTCACCGCTGCCAAATGCTCGGCGGTGAGCCGAATGCGGAGCACGCTGGAGCGCTGAGACGGGGGCGTTGGCGTGTCGCCTCACGCTCCACACTGACCAGGAGGGAAGACAAGGAGACACGGATACTTCGGGGGCGAGGCGGGTGATTTCGCCCGGGAAAAAGCGAATGTGGCAGGGGGCCCCAAACCGGACATAAGAGACATTATCGGACGTTGGGGAGTGGGGCGCGTTTTGGGCTGATTGGCTATCTCAGGCCGTCGCTTCGGCAAACACACCCATGCGGCGGAACTTTTCGTAGCGGGCGTCGACGAGCGACTCCACCGGCTTCTCCACCAGTTCTCGAAGCGTTCGCACGAGGTAGGTCTTGAGACGGGAAGCCATCTGCCGCGGCTCCCGATGAGCGCCCCCTGCCGGTTCGTCGATCACGGCGTCAACCACGCCAAACTCAGCCAGGTCTCGCGACCGCATCCGCAAGGCCCGGGCCGCATCCGCCTTGTACTCGGCGCTCTTCCACAGGATGCCGGCACAGCCCTCGGGGCTGATCACGCTGTAGTAGGCATGCTCCAGGATCGCCACCCGATCGCCAACACCGATCCCGAGCGCCCCTCCCGAGCCTCCCTCACCGATAACAACACAGACGATGGGCACCGGCAGCGACGCCATCAGAAACATGCTCTCCGCGATCACCTGGGCCTGCCCCCGCTCCTCGGCGCCGACGCCGGGATAGGCGCCGGGCGTGTCGATCAGGCAGATCACCGGCAGGCCATACTTTGCCGCAAGTCGCATCTTCCCCATCGCCTTGCGGTAGCCCTCCGGATGGGCACACCCGAAATGGCAGGCCTGCCGCTCGGCGAGCGTCTTGCCCTTCTGATGACCGATCACCAGCACCTTGTGACGGTCGAGCTTGGCAAAACCCGTCAGCATCGCCGGATCGTCACCGAACGACTTGTCACCATGCAACTCCACAAACTCGTCGAACACCATGTGGAGATAGTCGCTCGTTTTCGGACGGTCGGGATGCCGAGCCACCTCGACGGTCTGCCACGGATCAAGATTGCCAAACACCTTTCTTTGCAGCTCGACCAGCTCCCGCTTGAGGAGCCGCAGTTTTTCCTGTTCTTGGCCGCCTACCGGCGCCGCCTCGAGCGCAATGATCCGGTCCTCGATCTCATAGATCGGCTTTTCCAGAGGCAGGCGGTGAAGGCCGTGGGCCATGTCGCAAAGATCCTTGTATAAACGTGGTCGCGAAGATCGGATTTTCTCCGCCGGCCGAGTCCGGCGTCAATCGCGATCGATCGCACAGGAGCGAGGGACAACGCCGCCGCGCAGGCGGTCTACGCCCGAAAGGTGCGAACTTCCGCGATCACGTCTTGCATCGAGCCCGGCCGGTCGGCAGGTCGCTTGGCCATCATCCGGCTGATCAGCCGCGCGGCCGCCGTCGGGAACGAGGGCTTGTGCAGCGTCACGGACGGCACCGGCGCGGAGACGTGCTTGTTGAGCAGATCGTTGGTGGTCACAGCCGAATACGGCACCTCACCGGTGACCAACTCGTAGAAGGTGCACCCCAGCGAGTAGATGTCGGCCCGGGGGTCGACGCGACCGCCACGAATCTGCTCCGGAGCCATGTAGCTCGGAGACCCCTGGGCTTGTTGTCCGCCCCACAGCCCGCCGAGCAGGCCGGGCCGACGGCTGGCGATCGCGAAGTCGATCACCTTCACCTTGCCATCGGCAGCCGCGAGGATGTTGTCGGGCTTCACGTCGCGGTGCACCCAGCCGCGGCTGTGCATGTGATCGAGGGCCATCGCCGTCTCCATGGCGATCCGCTGCAGCCGCGGTGCAAGCTGCTCGACCCCCGCGGCCACCTGCCGCTTGAGATTGTCGTGCGGAAAGAGTTCCATGACGAGGAGCGGCAGGCCGGCCTCGTCTTCGAACCGGTCGATGCGGACGAGACCAGGGTGGGCCAGGCTGGTCGCGACTTTGAGTTCGTGCTCCAAAAGCCGGCGTTGGCCGACGTCGTGCGCCATCTCCGGGTCGACCACCTTCACGGCGACGCTCGTCGACGCCACGCCGTCGAGCGCTTCCCAGATCTGACAGTGCTTACCAACGCCGAGCTGGCGGACAGGCTTCAGGCTTCCGAGTTGAGCGGGGAGGCTGCCCATGCGGGCTCCGGATCGAGGTCGACGGCCAAGAGGACAAGGCCTTGGGGCGGGGCGGTCGGTCCGGCTGCGGGGCGGCACCGCGCCGCCAGCACGTCGCGGAGCCATTGCGGCCGCCGCTTTCCACAGCCGACCATCACGAGCGAACCCGCGATGATCCGAACCATGTTGTATAGGAAACCATTTCCCTCGACTTCCATCCAGACCTCGGCCTCGGGAATGTCGGCGTCGCTTGACCGCCGGGCCACCCCGAGCCGGTAGACGGTGCGGATTTTCGAGGGCCGCGTGGAGGGCGTGGTCTCGAAGGATGTAAAGTCATGCTCTCCGACGAGTGCCGTCGCCGCCTCCTGCATGGCCGCCACGTCGAGCCGCGATTTCCACCGCCAGACGAGGTGCCGCTGCAAGACCGGCCGCCAGGGGGCGTCATGAATGCGATACCGGTAGGTTTTACGGACCGCAGCCCGCAGTGGGTGAAAGTCAGGCGGGGCTTCACAGCCCGCGACCACGGTCACGTCGGGCGGTAGCCGGGCGTTGAGCGCCCGCACCCAGACCGCCGCCGAGAGACCACTGCGTGTGGTGAATCCGACGATTTGGGACAGCGCATGCACGCCCGCATCGGTCCTGCTGCAGCCGCGAGGAAGAATCTCCTCGCCACTGATCCCACGGATTGCCTCGGCGACCGCCCCCTGCACCGTCGGTCGGCCCGGCTGTGCCTGCCAGCCGGAGTAGCGGGTGCCGTCATACGCGAGCTTCAGACAGATCGAGCGGGTCGCGGTAGCGGAACCAACGTCGTTCATGCCCGCACCGTCTGGCCTCCCCCTGCCCGCAGCATCCGGGCCACCAGATGTTCGGCAATCTGCACGGCGTTGGTGGCGGCACCCTTCCGGAGGTTATCCGAAACACACCACAGCGCGATGCCGGACGGACTCGACAGATCTTCGCGAATCCGGCCGACAAACACGTCGTCACGGCCGCTGCTCGACCGTGGCGTCGGATACTGCTTGTTCTCCAGGTCGTCGATCACGGTGATGCCGGGCGCCTTCGACAAGAGCACACGAGCCTCGTCGGCCGAGAGCTTCTTTTCGGTCTCGATGAGGATCGATTCACTGTGGCCGGTGGCGACCGGCACCCGCACGCAGGTCGCACAGACACCGATCGACTCATCCCCCAGAATCCGCCGCGTCTCGACGACCATTTTCATCTCTTCGCTCGTCGCGCCGCCAGGTCGGGGCGAGCCGATCTGCGGGATGAGATTGGCCGCGATTGGATGCGGAAAAATGCTGCGGGGCTCAGTCTCTCCCTTGAGCCAGGCGGCGATTCCCTGCTCCATCTCCGTCGTCGCAGCCAGCCCCGCACCGCTCACGGCCTGGTAGGTGCTGACGACCACCCGCTTGACCCGCGCCGCATCATGCAGTGGTTTCATCACCATGACCATCTGCGTCGTCGAGCAATTGGGGCTGGCAATGATCCCCCGGTGAGTGGCGATCGCCTCCGGATTGACCTCCGGGATGACCAGCGGCACCTGCGGGTCCATCCGGAAGAACGCACTTTCGTCGACGACCACGGTGCCCCGCTCCACTGCCCAGGGAACAAATTCTGCCGCCACCTCATCGGGCGTGCTGCCAATCGCCACCTGCACGCCCGTAAAAGCGTCGGGTTCGAGCACCTCGACATCGAACGAGCGGCCCGCCACCGTCATCGGCTTGCCGGCCGACCGCGGTGAGGCGAGCAGCTTGATTCGCCGCGCGGGAAATTCTCGCTCGAGCAACAGAGAAACGATGATGCGGCCCACGGCGCCGGTGGCACCCACGACTGCGAGCGTGTCGATCATGAAACGACTTTCAGGGATCCAGGAGAAATGGAACGGGGGGAAAGGGGACTGGTTGAATCAGCACGAGGGGAAACAAACGACCGAAACCAGGCTACCGGTACGAAGGCGAGGTTTGCCACGATCATGGCCAACCCAAACTCCATCATGCCCATGGCAAGCCCTATTCCCAAGTGGACCACCACGGCCATCGCAAGAACCAGCGGCCGCGTCAGCCGGGGCCAGACGAGGGCCGCATAGGCAGCCTCCCAGAAGACCGTGGCCAGCGTGATCGCATTGACGAGCAGCGGATGTCGGGCCAGCCAGGTCAGATCGAGGGTACGGTACTGCACGTTGGCGGCAGCTCCCCAGACCGCGGTGCCCTCCCACCAACTCGCCCCGAGCAATTTACCGCCGCCCGAAAAGAAATAGACGACGCACAGGTGCACCTGCAGCAGCCGCAGGGCGATCGACGCCCGCACCGAGGGGGTCGCTCCCTGCCCCGCGAACAGCAGGCTGTCGACCGAGAGCACCGCCCCCGCCGGGCCTATGACCAAGGGAATGAGGAGCAGGCCGAGCGTGTCGTCGAGGCCGAAGACATTGAGCGGCGCACGATTGACGGCGCTCACGAGGCCCGCAAACGCGACGACCGCCGCGAGCGGAGTCGCCAGCCCGATCGTCAGAAGCACCGCAGCAATGAGCGTGATACCGCAGAGCACGCGGGCCCCAGTTGGCGACGATGCCGCAAAATACCAGCTCCATTGCCAGGGCTGGTCGTTGGATCGCCAGACGTTTTCCGGCCGCTGCCAGCCTGCCGTGCCGAAGAACGCATCGATGTCGAGCAGCCAGACCGCCATCGACCAGGTGAGCAGCAGCCCGGTGGCGATGCGAATCACGGCCAAGGGCAGCGGGTCGGCGGGCGTGAACCAAAAGCGGTTCCACGCCGTCGCCCAGTCGCCGAGCCATCCGGCGATACCGGCGCGCTGACCATCGGCGGGTTCGATCATCGGTCGCCTTTCTGTGGCCAGGCATACGTGCCCAAAGGAATCGACACGTCCTCCCCTCCCCTGCCCTCCGTCACCTCCTCCGGTGCCGGCAGGTAATGCTCGACGAGCGTGAGTTCGATCCGGCTGCCCCCTTCACGTGCGAGGAGATGCGCCGCAAGGTCTTTCACGAGCGGCTGCCACTCTCGCTTGGCGTTGGCAACGACCTCCGCCGGTGCGTCCGGGAGAGGGACGAGTGCCGATATCTTTTCAGGGAGCATGAACCGCCGGTGGTACAGCAGCCGGGGCCAGTCCGTTTTCGCGTCGGGTATGACGCCCGCTGTCTGGCTCCGGTCGGGCATCTGCACGGCCCAGCGAAAGGAATGCCCGGGGCCGGGATTCGGCGCGAAAAAGCGGTAGCCATGCCCCAACCCAACCGCGCCAATCAACGGCCGAAAGGGCTGAATGCACAGGTTGGCAAGAAGGCTCGCCGGAGGAGGCCCCGCCAACGGAGGCAGCATTACCGCCAACAGGTAGACGGCGATCGCGATCGACACGACGATCCGCAGCCACCGCGGCCAGAGGGAGCACGATTCCATCCCGCTACTCTACCAAGCCGGCTGTGGGCATCCAGAAACGACTCGCTCCCGCGGGGCTTGGGCTTCCCCGCGGGAGCGATGATGCAACGTTCCTGAGAACGATGTTTTAGAGAACCACTTACCGGACCGAGGCTGTGGCATCGGCAAGCGAGGCCAGGCCCGCGGTCGGGTCGAGCGAGAGTTCCACCGTGTCACCCGCGGCGAGGTCGATCACCTTCGACACGATCTGCTCACGGCCGTCGATCTTGGTCGCCACGCGAATCTCGTAGCCTTTCCACGCCTGGCCGGCCGCCAGCATCGTGGTCTCGAACTGCCGGGTCGCACCCGTCGATCCGGTGGCATTCCCCGCCAACCAGACCTTCGCATCGGCCGGCACATGCAGGGTGACCGTGGTCGTCGGGGCCTTCTTGACCACCGGCTGCGATTGAGCGGCCGCGGCGAAGGACACCCGTGAACCTTCTCCAGCCGTGAGCGACACAACCCGCGTCTCGTCGGTCGCCTCACCGTCACGATCGACCGCCATCCGCACCACAAACTCGTATTCCTTGCCGGCGACCAGGCCACGGGAAAGGTACCGACGGACGTCGCCGGTGGCCTTCGTCGCGGCCCCGTTGACGAAGACCTTGGCGTCGGCAGGCACTTCGACGATCAGCAACGCGCTGTCGGCTGGGATCGCGGTGGAATCGACGGCTGCCGGTGCGGCGGCCGGCGGAGCGACCACTTCTGGATCGACGACCGTCGGTGTCGATTCGATCGTGCGATAGGCCTCGACGGGCATGCTTGACGACATTCCCGACATGGTCGAATAGCCCGTTGAATAGCCAGACGAATACGCAGCAGCCGAGTAGCCGCCGTACGAACCACCGGATGAGCCGCCCGAAGAACCGCCGGAAGAACCGCCGCCATAACTTGAGGACGAGGAGCCACCCGAACTGCCGCCCGAGGAGCCGTGGCTGGAATGGAGCGAGCGACGGTAGGCACGCATGGCCTTCCGCTCGGCATGTCGCGAGCCATGGCTGCCACCCGACGAACCGCCGGAGGAGCCATATGACCCGGCAGAGCCATAGCTCCCGCCGGATGAACCATAGCTGCCACCTGATGAGCCCGACGAGGCGTAGGAGTATCCGCCTGAACTGCCGCCCGATGAGCCACCTGAGCTACCCCCCGATGAACCGCCTGAGCTACCGCCTGACGAACCGCCCGACGAACCCTGCGAACCGCCATAGCGGTGATGCCAGCCGGCCTCGGCATCGAGGGCACCCGCTGACAGAGCGGCAAAGGTGATCATTCCGAATAGTTTGAACCGGTGACTCTGGACCAGCATGTCAGTTTTTCTCCGTGGCTTGGGCGGGTTTGGTGCGGTTGTTGCGGGCGAAAAACACGGAACCGCTCCGCGTCTACCGCCTTGCATGCAGGCTCAGAATAGTTTGCCGATTTCTTAAATCAAGCAAACTGGGCAAATTGTAGCGGCTGCCTTACCGGGTCAATCACCCTCCGGTTCCGCCAGTTGCCGACGGGACCCTAACGCCGGCAGGATGGCGAGAAAGAGAGCCTTCTTTCGCCTTTTCTCAGGGCGTTACCGGGGTTCCGGCTCCAGCAGCAGGGAGTCCACATCCAGGGTCCCGCTGGCGCCCATAAGCCCTATTTGGAGGATGCCCTCCCGAGCCCACGAAGGCACGATTGCCGAGCCGCTTACCCGCTGCCAGCCAAAACTTCCCAGCCAGCGGTCGGCTGCCATCCCTGAAGGTGCCAGCCGCACCCGCTTTGATCGCGCCCGCTGCTCATCATAAAACTGCACCGCGACAGCCGGCAGTTCATCTACCCGGGGACCAGCCTGCACCCCGTCAGCCCGCACGGAAAGCGAGAGCCCAAGCTGTCGGACCGACCGACCGTCGATCGGAAACCCCTGAAATATCTGTGCAGGCCGCCCGGGCTGCGTGTTGCGAAGTCGGAGAAAACGGCTTCCTTCGGGGGCGGTCGGGTCCACCACCACCTCGATCTGCCGCCCGTAGTACCAGGCGACGGGCAGGTCGGAATCACCGACCCGTTCCTCGAATCCGCCGTTGGCCAGGTGTGGCCGTGCACCGTCGGGCTGGACTCCGCGAGCCTCTTCGGCCGTGCCGGTCATCGGCACGAAGAGACTCGGCACGAGTGTTTCTCGTTCGAGCATGCCATCCCGCTTGGTCAGCCGCACGAGCATCTGCTCGTAACGCTCGCCGACTGGGATGACCATCACCCCCCCTTCAGCAAGCTGTTCGACGAGCGGCCGAGGAATGTTCTCTGGAGAACACGTCACGATGATCTTGTCGAACGGGGCATGCTCAGGCCATCCCGCAAACCCGTCGCCGACCTTTGTCACGACGTTGCGGTAACCAAGCTGCCTGAGCGTCCGCTCCGCCCGTTCACCGAGTTCCTGATGGATCTCAATCGAATAGACCATCCCGACCAGCGGCGACAGCACAGCCGCCTGATATCCGCTGCCCGTCCCAATCTCGAGCACGCGATCGGTCGGCTTCGGGTCGAGTTTTTCCGTCATGTAGGCCACGACGAACGGCCCTGATATGGTCTGCGCCTCGCCGATGGGCAGAGACATGTCGAAGTAGGCGAGCGGCCGTTGGGCGGCCGGTACGAACTCATGCCGCGGGGTGAGTCTCATGCTCTCGAGCACCCGGGCATCGGTGACACCACCGGCCGCGATGTCGTCGCGAACCATCCGCTCTCGCGGTCGGGCATACGGGTCGGGTGGCGCTGCAACAGCCTCCGCCGTCAGCAGAATCGCCGTTGTCAACGCCACCTTCACGAGAATCGCCGCCTGTTCACGCATCACCGTGAGGAATCGATTCGCACCAGTTGAATCTCGAACACCAATACCTCGTTGGGCTCGATCACGGGGGGCGAGCCAGCTTCTCCGTACCCGAGTTCCGGCGGCACGTAGAGCCGCCATGTCGAGCCGACCTTCATCAGCGGCAACGCCTCCTGCCACCCAGGCACCACGCCGCGCACCGGAAAGGTCGCCGGCTCACCCTGGGGATCGGTCGCGTCAAACTCTTTCCCATCGAGGTGCGTGCCACGGTAGTGGGTCGACACCACGTCGTCGAGTGTGGGCTGTGGGCCCGTGCCCGCCTTGACCACCTCATACTGCAGCCCGCTGGGCCGCGTGACGACGCCCGGCCGGACGCCATTCGTACGGAGAAACTCGTCTGCCTTGGCACGATTGGCCCGAGCCGTCTCCTCCATCTGTTTGGCGAATGCCTCACCCCGTTTTTCCATCAAGGCATCAAACTGCTCGAGTGCCTTCCGAACCTCCGCCTCACCGATCGAAGGAGCCACGCCACGAATCGCATCGGCCAGCCCGCGTGCGAGCGCCGCGGGGGGAATGTCTGGGTGCTCCGTCCTGAAGTCGGCGGCGATGCGACTGCCGATCCGCAGCCCCACCGCATAGCCCGTAACGGCCTGTGGGGAGGCGAGCGTCGTGGCCTCTTCCGCTTCGCCCCGCTGCTCCGTTGCGGCAGGCCGTGGCGGTGGCACGGTTTCCGGATCGGCGGCCTGAACGACACTCGGCAACACGATCGCGGCGACGGCAGCCGACGCGACCCAGTGACGCGGGGAGAACCAACCGTGCCTCATGCTTCCTCCTTGGGGCGGGCGAGAGCGCCCTTGGTGAGCTCCAAAAATGCAGTCTCCAGATTGACGTCTTGCTCGCGGACGATGAGCACTCTGTGGCCGGCCTTCACAAGACGATCGACGAGCGGTGAATGGTCGGTCACACCATCGGCCAGCGCGATCAGCACTTCTCCATCGCGGACGGTCACCCCCGCCGCCTCGGCTGCCGACTCCACCGCCCGAGCGGCCGCCTCGGCTTCTCCTGCCACCCGCACGCGAATGACCGGCCGCCCGCGGACCTGGGCGAGCAGATCCTGAACATCGCCGCAAGCCAGCAGCCGGCCATACTCGATGATGCCGACGCGATTGCAGATGTCGGCCAGTTCGGGAAGGATGTGGCTCGACACGAGCACCGTCTTGCCCATCGACTGAAGCTGCTTCAGAAGGTTTCGCATCTCGATGCGGGCCCGCGGGTCGAGGCCGCTGGCCGGCTCGTCGAGGAGCAGCACCTGCGGATCGTGCAGCAGGACACGGGCCAGACCGAGCCGCTGCGTCATGCCGCGCGAGAGACTCGTTACGAGTTCGTCCCGCTTGGCCACCAGATCGACCAGCTCGAGCGACCGCTCAGCCACGCGCCGCCGCTGCGGGCCGTGGATACGGTAAGCAGCTGCGAAAAACTCCAGGTATTCGATCACCCGCATGTCGTCATACACACCGAAGATGTCCGGCATGTAGCCGATGCTGCGACGGATTTCGCGGGGGTGCGTGTAGATGGAGTGGCCGCAGACGTAGGCCTCGCCCCAGGTCGGCGCCAGGAGCGTCGAGAGAATGCGGATGGTGGTGGTTTTGCCGGCGCCGTTGGGACCGATGAACCCGAAGAGGTCCCCCTGCTCGAGCTTGAGATCGAGTGACTCGAGCGCGAAAAAATCGCCGTACTTCTTCGTGAGGTCGATGGTTTCGATCATGGGTCGCCCGCGTTGCCCTGCGTTTGGAGCGGCATCAGAATACGCCACATGGTCACTCCCGACGACTGTTCGGCGGTGACCCCGACCTGCTGTCCGCCAAACGACCATCTCGTGCCCATCGGGCCGAAGCCGGCGAGGATCGCCCGCCCCACCGCCAACTGCGGTGATACATCGAGTCGTGCGAGCCGCCCTGGCTCCAGCGACGTGTAGCCGCTGCCGCCTGCCGCAGCATGAAACCCGGCAATTTCCAGGATCTGGGCGACGTCGGTGCTTTCTGTCTCCCAACGGACGACGACGTCGCGATCCTTGTCCTGCGTGCGGCGGGTAAGGGCCGAGGCCAGCGACCGCGGCCCCCGCCCCGAAGAAGGATTGAAGACCTCTCCCGACTCAAGTCGGCCGATGGTGTAGAGCCAACCGGCATGCATGAGCACGCACCGCTCCAAGGGAAACGGGAGGTGGTGCGTAAGTTCGCCACGGAGCGTGCCCTGGGCCTCGACTGTCAGTGTTGCCGTGACCGGCACGCTTGAGAGGTCTGCCGTCCACTCCGCCTCGAAGAGACGACTCGACGAGGCGGCGACCGGCACGGAGGTGAGGCTGGCAGCCGTCGCGCCGTAGGCGTAGTCGGCCGCAGCGAGTGACGGATGGGCCACGGGAGCATCGGTGGCACCGAGGCCGCGTCCCGAATCGGCGCACCACGACACGGCGATGTCGGTGTTGGCAACCGCCAGCCCAGGGGCGGTCGCTGGAGCGACGTCGATCAGACAATTGTCGGGCGACCAACGGCCGGCCCACGAGAGGCCGCGGGCGGCAGCCCCGGAGGCATCGATGTCGATCACCGATGCAGAAGATTCGCCCGCCCCCCCTTGCTGCCACAGGCGGCCCGTCTCCCAGACTCCCCAGCCGGCGAGAAGAGAGACCGCCGGCAAGGCCGTCCAGGCGACGGCGGGCGTGGCCTGCCGCACCAGCCACCAACTGGTCGGATAGAGCGAGGCGATCGTCAATCCACCGAGCAGCGCCACCAGCGAAAATGGCAGCGGATCGATGCCGGGAAAGCGATCGATGGCCCGCCGTAACTGGCCCGCCAAATCAAGCGAGACACGGCTCGTCTCTCCCGTGCGGCCGGCGCGTGCCTTCGGAGGACCGCCGAGGAGTTCGACAAGCAGCGTGTCACTGCCTGGCCACGAGCGAAAACCGGCCTGATCGAGATCGACGGCGATCCACGTGAGGATGCCCAGGCCGTGGCTACGGCGGACGACCAATGGCAGATCGCTGGGCCGGGCGCCGTCATGGGCCTCGATGAGGCCGTCGATCTCCCGGGCGTTCGCAAACACCGGCACCCGCAGGCCCGCCAAGAGCCCGCGATCCATCGGCCGGGTGCAGTGGGCAAAGACCTCCAGCGGAGCCGATCTCCGCAACGACACCATCCGACTCACGGGGCCCGGCAGCCATCCTGCGACCGTGCTCCCGACAGCCCCGACGTCACCCGCCGAGTTGCCGGCCAAGAGAATCAGTCGCCCACCACGGCGGACCCAGCCGTCGATGGCCTCGAGCGTTTCGGCATCTCGGTTCACCAGGTCTTGGCCGCAGGCAAGGATGACATCGGCGCCGTCCAACTCACGCGGGGTCACAGCGAGCGGCAGCGGACCCTGTGGCGCCACGACGACTCGTGGTCGACTGCCGTCCTCCTGGGCGAGCAGCCGTGCCGCCCGGTCGACACCAGCCGGCTCTCCCAGCACCAGCACGACGGTGTCGGTGGAGGGAATCGGCGTTGGGAGCGTTACGGTCCTGGCACCAGACGGTAGCGGCGTGCGGTGAAGCAGCACACGCCCACTCGGTCGACCAAACCGCACGCAGAATCGGGCCACCGAACGACCGTCTACTTTCTGCACCCTGGCGGGGGGCGACGAGAGCCACTGGCCGTCAGGATCCTCGACGCTCGCATAGACCGGGCCGTCGCCCTCAGCAACGTCGATCGTCAGCGGTGTCCATGAGCCGGTGCGATAGACGCCACCGAAGCCCACCCATGGCCCGTCACCACGCGGCTCGACGTCGCCCGCAGACGCGGCCGCGACGGTCAAGAAGCCAAGCACGAGGAGGCCGAGCAGGACGCGATTCATAGGTTCATCGTGACTTCGACAGGTGGATCAGGGCTTCTCGGCATCGGGACAGATACAGGCCAGCCGACCGCAGCCGGGACAGCCCCGGCCGTACTTGCGGGCCACGGCCTCCTCCAAATCGACGTCGACGACATTGGCGATGGTGACAAGCCAGGCCAGTACGTCGGCAAACTCCAGGGCCTGCTCGTCGTGGGTGCCACTCCTCAGGGCAGTGGCCAGTTCGCCAATCTCCTCGGTCAGCCACATGAATGTGCCCTCGACCCCCCGCGCCGCATCCTTCTCATGATACATCTGCCGGATCAGGGCCTGAAATTCACCGAGTGTCATGCTGGACTTCCCCGACAGGAATGCGGCCGGACGACGGAGCCCCGCCACTGCCACAGTGGCGACGCCAGCTCGCGAGTGTAGTCGATGGGCCGAACCGCGGGGGAGGAGTCCACTGGTATGGCGGCGACAAACCCCTGCTACGATACCGAGGGTGTCGATCCGTCTCCGTCCCGTTCCTTGACCTGCTACACGATGACCAATCCCCGCACCGTCCGCATCTTCGATACCACGCTCCGTGACGGCGAACAGTCGCCCGGGGCGAGCATGAATCACACCGAGAAACTGGAGATTGCCCACGCCTTGGCGGCCCTTGGGGTCGACATCATCGAGGCCGGTTTCCCGATCGCCTCACCGGGCGATTTCGAGAGCGTTCGTGAGATTGCGGCCGCCGTGGAGGCCGCGACGATCTGTGGACTCGCCCGCTGCAACGACACCGACATCGACCGCGCCTGGGAAGCGCTCCGGCAGGCCCGCCAGCCACGCATCCACGTCTTCCTGGCAACGAGTTCGATCCATCGCGAGTTCAAGCTGCGGATGACGGAGGAAGAGGTGCTGGCTCGCGCCGTGGCCGGTGTCACACGGGCCCGTGGCCTCTGCCCCGACATCGAGTTCTCGCCAGAGGATGCCGCCCGCACCGAGATCGATTTTCTGTGCCGCGTGGTCGAGGCGGTGATCGCGGCCGGGGCCACGACCGTGAACATCCCCGACACGGTCGGGTATGCCACGCCGGCGCAGATGCACCACGTCATCAAGAGCCTCCGCGATCGGGTGCCCAACATCGACAAGGCGGTGATCAGCGTCCACTGCCACGATGACCTCGGCCTCGCTGTCGCCAACAGTCTGGCAGCCGTCGAGGCCGGTGCCGGCCAGGTGGAATGCACGATCAACGGCATCGGAGAACGGGCGGGCAACTGCTCACTCGAGGAGGTGGTGATGGCCCTCCGTACCCGGCGGGACTATTTCAACGTCGACACCGCGATCGTGACCCAGAAGCTCGTGCC
>CAMCYH010000016.1 GCA_945883745.1 Candidatus Kuenenia stuttgartensis | reverse complement strand
GTGAACTGGATCTTGCCCCCCCAGATCGTGCCCAGCCAGTTGAACGTCTTCACGGCGCTCGGCAGGGCGATCATCATCGTCGACACCATGAATGTGATGCCGAGGGCGGGATTCATCCCCGACATGAACATGTGATGCCCCCAGACGATGAAGCCGAGACCGGCGATCCCGGCGACCGAATAGACCATCGGCCGGTAGCCGAAGAGCGGCTTCCGGGCGAACGTGGTCAGAATGTCGCTTACCATGCCCATCGCCGGAAGGATCATGATGTAGACGGCCGGGTGGCTGTAGAACCAGAACAGGTGCTGCCAGAGCAGCGGCTGGCCGCCGCCGGGGCCGCTGGTCAGGTTGTTGACCACGAGACCTTCAGGCGAGAAAAAGCCGGTGTTGAATACCCTGTCGGCCAGTTGCATGAAGCCGGCCGCGGTGAGCACCGGCAGGGCAAAGGCCTGCAGCACAGCCGTGATGAACATGGCCCAAATCGTCATCGGCAGGCGAAACATCGTCATGCCGGGGGCACGCATGAGGATGATCGTCGTCATGTAGTTGACGCTGCCGAGCATCGACGACACGCCGACGAACGTGAGCCCAAGCAGCCACAGTGTCTGTCCCCAGCCGCTGCCCGGCGAGGCTGCGACATTGGTCGAGAGGGGCGGATAGCTTGTCCAGCCTCCTGATGCGGCGCCTCCTTCGACGAAGAAGCTCGCACCAAACGCGATGAAGGCCGGCCACATGAACCAGTACGACAGCATGTTGAGCGTTGGGAACGCCATGTCATCGGCGCCAATCATCAGCGGTATGAGGAAATTGCCGAACGCGCCGGCCAGGATCGGGATGATGACGAGAAAAATCATCACCGTGGCATGCATCGTGAAGAGCATGGTGTAGAACTCGGGGCTCATCTGGCCCCCCTGCTGCGCGAAGAGTTTGCCAAGCACGGGCACGTCTGACCATGGCCAGGCGATCTGCCAGCGGACAGCCAGAGCCAACAGGCCGCCGATCAGGAACCAGAGCAGCGTAGAAAATAGGAACTGCAGCCCGATCACCTTGTGATCTTTTGAAAACACATAGGTGGAAAGAAACTCGGCGACAGGCCGGGACTTCTTCGCCGGCAGGGATACCGAGGTGGTCGTTGCTGGGGTGGTGATGGTGCTCATGGCTTTTCTCCTACTTCACGGTGACCGTTTCGGGGCCCGGCTGGGTCGCCTCCTGCTCGGCGTACTTTCGCTCGAGCCAGGAATCAAATTCGGGACGCGTCACGAACGTAACCCGCCCCTTCATTTTGTAATGTCCCCATCCGCACAGCTCCGCACAGACGATGTCGAAGGCGCCAGTCTCGGTCGCCTTGAACCACACCGGGATCTTCATGCCCGGCACTGCATCCTGCTTGATCCGCACGTGCGGCAGAAAAAAGCTGTGAAGCACATCCATGCTCTTGAGCTGCACGAGGATGTCCTCGTCGATGGGCAGATGGAGATCGTTGACCAGATGAAGATCATCGGGGGTACCGAGAGCCCCGTCGCGACCGGGGTATCGCAGCCGCCATTCGAACTGTCGGGCAACCACCTCAACCGTCGGCTGCATCTGTGGTCGGCGCATTTTCACGTCGGCCCAGGCGTTCATCTGGTAGATCGCCAAAAAGAGGAGAGTCGCGGCGGGAATGATTGTCCAAACGACTTCCAGCGTGTGACTGCCGTGGATGTAGGCCGCCGGACCAGTATTTTTCGCAGCGTCGTACTTCCACATGAACCAAAAGAGCAACAGTTCGGTGGCGATGAAGACCACTCCCGTGAGGGCCAAAATAAAGTAAAAGAGGCTATCGATCGAAGCCCCATGCTCCGACACATCTTTCGGGAGCCAGACGTTGATCGAAGGGGCGATCGCAAAGACGGCCACCCCCAACACGGGCACTGCCAAAAACAACAGAGCCCAGAACATTCCTGCCAGTCGCTTGCCCATGGGGTTCTCCTTTTTGTCAGTCGCCCTTGGCGATCATCGGCCGGTCCGCGCCAAGTTCCCCATCGAGGTCATAGGGCAGCGACCGGATGTAGTTGACGATGTGCCAGATGTCTTCAGGAGCGACGGTGCCGGCAGCGGCAGGCATCGGTGCCCCGTTGATGCCGGCATGGATTCGGTAGTAAAGGTCAAGTGGTCGCCGGCCGCCGCGGTAGAGACCCTGACGCAGGTTCCGCGGCGGGATCGTCCGCGGCCGCAACGCATCGCCAGCTAGGACATGGCTTGCCCGAGCCACCCAGGCCGCATCCTGATCGCCAGCCACCTCCTGGCTCCACTGCACGATCACCTTGTTCCAGTCGTCATAGTCGTTGGCCTGGCCATCGCCGAGCCCTGTCACGCCATGACACTTCACGCAGTTGGCCTTGTCACCGTAGAAAAGCTCTTTGCCCTTGGCGATCGACGCCACGAGATCAATATCGCCCGGCATCTCCGGAACGGCGATTACCGCATCCGCAGCAGCCTGCCACTTTTCAGCGACCGACGTGAGCATTTCCCCGACGAGAAACTCGCGGGTCTCAGGCAGTTTGCCGACATCTTCTTCATCAAGCTCGAAGAAGGCCCGCATCAACTCGATCTCGGTCTCACCACGGATGCTGAGATACTTCACATATTCCGCCAAGGCGTCGATCTCGAGATCGCTCAGCAAGGCAAATGACGGCATCGAAGTGCCGACGATGCCGTTATGAAGAATCCGCACCAGGTCGTCATGAGTCGGCTTGTCGGCTCTCTCGGTGCTCTTGAATTTGAAAACCCCGGGGCGGTAATCACGGGGATAGGGGTTGAGAAAGGCCGCGGTGGGGCCAAGTCCGTCACCAGTCACCCCATGACAATGGCCGCAGTGCTCACGATAGAGACCGTTCTTCCGACCCGCGATATCGCTCCGCACTGGACCGGCCGCCAGCCGCAGTTTCGCTTCGTCGAGACCGGCCTCCGGGATGCAAACCGGCTCGTCCGGCGTGCCGAACATTGCCAGCAGTATCGTCGCGACTTGCTGCTCTTGGGCGGACGTAAGGCGTTGCTTTGTCGCCTCCACCATGTTGAGGCGAAATGAGGCGGGCGACGTGCGGCCGCAGCCGGTCGCAGCCACCAGCAGCAGGCCGCAGACGGCCAGCATGCCAGACCCACCAAACGCACTGAGTCGGAAGCGTGATGTTCCTGATCTCATCGTCGGAAAACCTCTCCAGGGGTCAAATTCCAGTGATCAAATGCCGTGAAGCCATAGACCGCGTGTTACATGCCGAGGGCACTGGCGGGCACCACGAGAGTACCCAGATCCCGCACTTGGTCGGCATCGAGCGTAAGTTTGAAACGACCTTTGTCTGACCAACTCAGTTCCGGCACCGACAAAGCAAGGGCGCCGTTAGGACCGCTTGCCCGTTCGTGCCACACCTGAAACTCCAACGGCTCACCGGCAGGCAGGTCAGGGATGGTGAATGAGCCGTTTGCACCTGACACCGCCACGTAGCCATCCTGGCGAAAAACGGTATACGCCTTCATCCAGGGATGGATGTTGCAGGTCACCATGACAGGCATGCCTGTTTCCTTGTTCGGAGTGTAGACCGTTCCTTGGCCAGCAGGGATCAGTTGATTGAAGCTCGTCCCAGAGATGTTGGTGTTGTGGCCGACAGGATCGCTGTTTCGTACATCGATCGGCTGTCCGACCCGAGCAGCAAAAACCGGTGCGATAAACTCGCAATTTTTTTGATCAAAGACGAGCTGATCAGATGAGACAGGATTCTTCACCCGGCTCGATTTCCTCACAAAAACGACCACATTCGCCAGCCCTTTGCCTGATCCGTCAACCAGCAAAGAACGGTCGAACAGTTTCATGCCGTCCTTCGAGCACACCTCGGTATCCTTGTCCACCACGAGTGGCTTGGCCGCAGGTGCACCCCCCTCGAACGTGAACATTCCAGTAAGCGTCGCCCAGCCCGTCCCGCCAGGCCCGGCCTCGGAGACGGCCGCTCCATCAGAGGCCGTCAAAATGGTCTCACGCAGCGTCGCTGCCGCCGCAGTGTCCGCCCGGGCAGCATCAACCCGGGATGCACCACAGCCAGATGCGGCGATCAGACTTCCACCAACGATGACGAAGAGCAGACGGACCATCGGCCTCACTTCGAAAACAGGGATGCGTCGAGAACCAACTCACCAAGATCGGTACCAGCGGCGGCGACTTTGACTTTCTTTCGGCCTTTGGCAGTCTTTTCGGCCTTGCCCCCCACGGTGATCTCACCGATGTAGCCGGCCTTTTCATGCCACAGTTGCAGTTCGAGTTCACCGACAGGAAGGTGGGCGATCTCGAATGAGCCATCAGGACCGCTCACCGCGGCGTACGGGTTGTCACGAACGACAAGCCACGCCTTCATCCAGGGATGAATGTTGCAGGTGACCTGGGCGGGAATCGCCTCTGCCGCCTTGAAGGTCAGCGTGGCTTCACCGCCGGCCGGAATGAGATTGTTCGACGGGGAGTTCTTCAGCGTCGCGATGTTGCTGTTGTGGCCCACCGGATCGGAGTTCTTCACAAGGAGACTCTGCCCGGCCTGCACGAAGGCAACGTGAGGCTCAAAGCGACAGTCTTTGTTGTCGAGCACAACCTTCGTGGACTTTGCTGCCGCTGCAGCTTCTGGGTGGACCTTCACGCTTTTGTCCCGAACAAAGACGACGACGTTCGCCACACCCTTATCAGCTGCGACCATCAACTCCTCGTTGACGAGTTTGTGCTTGCCGCACACCTCAACATCCTTGTCGGTCTTGAGTTCGACGGGCGCGGGTGCATTGCCCGAATAGACGAACCGTCCTTTCAGGGTGCCCCACTCTTCGGCTGCAGCCACCGAGCAAAGCAAACACCAGGCAACTGCGGTCACAGCGGAGCGAAAGGCGTCGATCATGGCGGTTCTCCGAAAACAGGACAGAAAGAACAGGTTCACAGCAGGCGACGCGGCACTTGCCGCACACCCTTTAGTTTAGCGCCACTCCCTGACTGCGGGAGTTTTTCGACGACGGAAGGGCCGCCGAAGGGGGATTTGCGGACGGAACTGCAGTTTGTGACGGGGGCTGCCCACCGGCCGGAGCGGTCGGTTGCTGGGGGGCAGCCAGTGGCCCGAGATAGGCCTCCAGCGGCAGGCTTCGCTTTGCAAAGGCGTCAAAATGCATCAGCAGATCGGTGAGCGCATCGACCTGCTGCTCGCTCGATCCACGGTAAAGTTCCTGACTCACCGGGGCGTCGAACGGGATGTTGACCGGCATACCCGTGTACGGCAGGAATCGCTTCGGGTTGGCGATCCAATCGTGCACATAATCAGGCCGCAGTCGCTCGTGAACCCGCTCTAACTGTGGCGCAAGTGCCTTCGGATTGCCAGGGGGTGAATAGCTTCCTACGAGGTGGCATTTCACGCAGTAGTTGTTGTTGGTGACGATCCGCATCGCGCCCACGAGATGGCCAGGATACGACCGCTCCTTCTCGGCCAACGTGCTCTCATCGAGCCGCGGGTCATACCCATACGGATAATCGGCTCCGTCCACCGCCGCAAAGTAATCGACAAGTTTCGCGGCCTCGGACGACTGGAAATTGAACCGCGGCATCCGCAACACGGCGGATGGCCGAATCGTGTGTGGGTTCAAGAGGAACCGATGGAGCCATGGCGACTGAACTTTTTTGCCCTCTCCAACCAGCGGGGGCGGCAGCCAGCCCCACGCATCGTCAGGCTTGACATTGGGGTTGATTTCCATCTCATCGGCGATCACGACGGGGAACAGCAGTTTGGCAAGATCGCCACCCCGGGCGGGATAATGCCGACCAGCTTGGATGGCCTCCTCGGGAACGATCAGGTTTTGGCCGCCAACCAGCCGAGGCTCGCCGTCGATGAGGAGGTCTCGCCACGGCATGATCGGGCGGTGGAGGACCGCCTCTTCATCGTCGGCTTCCACCGGCACACCGTCTTCGTCAACGTACTGCGAACGACCAGTCTCAGGATCAAGGATCGGCATGCCGACAAGTGTCGCACTCCGCAGTCCCTGGCGATCGAGTTGGAGCGACTTTTCCACCTGCTGCGGCGTAAAGTGGCCTGCCAAGAAGGGGTAATCGGCCATCTCGGCGGTCTCACCAAGCGACCCGGGCTTGTACCGGACGTCCCAGCGATCCATCTCGAGGGCGTGGCAACCGCCGCAATTGTACTGCTCGGCCACCACGAGCCCGTCGAGCCGAGCCTGCTCCCGCGGAGATGGGGTATGCACGAACTGCGGCGCGGGCGGCTCCGCAACGAGTCCGAGCACAAACGTCATCACTGCCTCCCGCTGTTCGTCGTTGAACGGGAACTGCGGCATGCGATACCGCTCGTTGTAGGTCTTGTTTTCGGCCTTCTTGTAATCGTAGCTGCGTGGCTGCCGCAGCTTCTGCCACAGAAAGCCCTCCCGTTCGTGGCCAAGCAGTTTTTGGAGGAAGAAGCCGGTGTTGGGGTCAACAGATTCCGGATCGACATGCCCGCCTTCGTGCTCGGGCAGCCCATACGCCAGGTCGCTCTTCCCGAGATCATCGGACGATCCTCCCCCATGGAGGACATCATGCGGACCATGATCGCCATGGTGCCCATGACCGTGCCCGAGCTGGTTCATCACGAAATGCGAAACCTGCTCAAACGCGATTCGCGACGGGTCCTTGCGGCCCCAGTCGGCCAACGCGGCGCCGGCGGGCTTGGCATCCTCGAAACCTGGGATGTCGTGGCAGGAGTAGCAGGCAAGCTTGGCCATCGTCTTCTTGCCGACATACCCAAGCAACGCGGCGTCGCGGCTGTCGTCTGACATACCCACGAGCATCTGCTCATCGCCGCGGATCGACGCCTGACCGGCCGGAATACCATTTTTCAAGACATCCGCCGCACGGGCCGCCGGGAACCTTTCCCCGAGGTACATCAGCGCCAACTCGTCGAGTGCGGCGCGTTCTGCAGAGGTCAGAGACTCGCCGGGAACATCGACCGGCTGCCAGTCTTGAGTTGACTGCATCAGATAGGCCGTCGCGTCGGCAGCCGGATCGCTGACCGTGCCATCGGCAAGGGTCACGGGCTCGAGCAGCACATTCGGCATGATCGTCTTCGGGTGGTATCGGGCTGGCTCGCGGAGCCAGCTGTAGAGCCACGCCGCCCCATTGGGATGAGAGGCCGCCTTCGCGCCGATCCGCGACAACTCGGGGCCGTGAGTGCTCTTGGCATCCGGGTAGTCCTCATGCTGATGACAGGCCAGGCAGCCCCGTACCTGAAACACCTTCTTGCCCCGCTCAAGATCGGCTGTCGCGGTGATGCCGTCGTAAGGCTTGACGTATTCAAAGGGCTGACTCGACGCAAGCATGTAGTGGATCATCGAGCGAATTTCGAGCGGCTCGTACCGCATCGATTCCTCGAGCCCCTTGCCCTCGAGATGCTCCCAGAGCCCAAAGAACCGCGGCATCTTCGTCGATGGCCGGAAATCCTGGGGGTTACGAAGCCATGCATAGAGCCAGTCAAACCCTACCTTGCTCGCCACATGCCGTAGGCTCGGACCCACCTTGGGGAGCGTGCCGGGAGTCTCGGGATCCTTGAGGAATGCCGCCAGTTCGTGAGATCGCGAAGACAGCTTCGACTCCGCACCAGCGGCCGCATCCCGATCGATCGCTTCGCGGAGACGCAGGCG
This sequence comes from Candidatus Kuenenia stuttgartensis, assembly GCA_945883745.1. GTDB lineage: Bacteria > Planctomycetota > Planctomycetia > Pirellulales > UBA1268 > CACORA01. Next base: position 33,517 of record CAMCYH010000016.1, on the reverse strand, counting down.
GGCCTCGCGGCCATCCGGACTGCTCCGCACGTCACTCACCCAGCGGCCAATCGTGGAACCGAGTTCTGCCAAGGCAGGATCATCACCGATCGCGGCGGCGACCTCGTGGTAGTTCGGGGCAAGCCGCATATCAGGTCCGATCCGCTTGTCCGGACCGGACCATCCGTTGATTTCGTGGCATCCATAGCAGCCGTATTGGCGAATCAGGTGGTAACCCTCGACCAGCTTCGGTGCCGGCGGATCGGGAAACCGCTCGCTGGGCTCGAGATCGACGACCTGATGGTGGCACTTGAGGCAGCTCGACTCCTCGAACCGCTCCGGCAGCATCGGCAGGATCCAGTGGTGATTGTTGAACCAGCCGTGGTCGTCATGCCACTGATGCGCCTGCTTGGGCGAGTTGGGAGTATGGGAAGCCCACTTGAAGCTTGTGGAGCTGCCCTGGCCCTGATGGCACACGGTGCAGCCGAACGTTTTCATCGAGTGGGGGCTGGAGTCACTCACGAACAAGTCGAGCCGTGGGTGGGTGGAATACGGCTGTGGAACGCCCCGGCTCACCACCAAGGTGAGTGGCTGTCCCCACGACGGCATCTCGACCAGTGCGGTCGCCGCAATGCTCCGCGAACCGATCGGTCCACCGGCGATCTGCTCGATCACATCACCGGTGCGCAGCCCGGCGATGGCCGCCGGCGACTCCGGCACCACGACACTCACGGTCGGATCATCGTGATCAAACAGCCCGCGCGGCGCGAGCTGAAAGCCATACATCGCCTGCAACTGCTCGTTTGCGTCTCCAGATACGACCGCCGGCTGCGGAGCCGCCTCGGGCGTGGACAGAGTGAGCGTAACCTCTTGCTGCTCCGGATAGGCCGGATCGAACGGACCACCCGGCACCGCCTTCGCCATGCCTTGGTGGCAGGTTGTGCAGCGATCAAAGCGGGCCACATCGCGAAAATTATTGTTGAGCGTGAGCTGCGGTAGCCAGATCTGATCGATCCGCAACGGCCCGTTAAACGCATCAAGAACCGGCAGCTCCAACAGGCTCTTGCCGACGTTGGGAGCCTTGTCGGTCAGGGTTTTTGTGAGAAGGGCTACCTTCTGCCGATGGTCGGCCAGCGCCTTGGCGGCTGCATCCTCTTCGGCGGTAAGCTTGCGGAGCGTCGATTCGAGACCCGTGCGGTAGGTGTTCGCCACCTGCACGGCGAGCGTGGCCTCTCCCACCTCGGCCCGCTTCGAATCCGCACGCGCCAGCAATGCAGCCAGTTTTTCAGCCGGGGCTTCATCGGAGATGGCCAGTTCGTAGTCGGCGCGATTCTTGTCGAGTTCGGCCTTGCGAAGCTTGAGGGCCCCGGCCAGACCATCCTCCCGGAACTTCGCCCGGGCAGCGATGTCACGGCAGCGTTGCAAGAGATCACCCCTCAAGACCAGCCGCTCGTCGGGGTCGGTCTGCGTGCGAAGCTGATCGGCATCGAGCCGCACACGGTCAGCGGCCTGCGCGTCGGCGGGCTCAGCCTCGACCTGGGACACGAACTTTTCGATCAAGGTCGCGTCGACATCAGCCCGCCGGGTCGTCGCCAACGACGCCTCCAACTCCCGAGCCTTCTCCTGGTACGCCTGAGACTCCTGCTCGTCGACACGGGCCGCCGCCGACCAGGTCTCGAGGTCGCGAAACTCGCGCTGATACTTTTTCCATGGCCGATTGTGATCGCCGGCGAGCATCATCACGGTAGCGACGAGCAACACCACCGCCGAGACTGCAAACAACACATGGAGCAGTTTGAGGTTTCGCCAGGTCTGTTCAGTTGCAGGCATGGATGAAAATCCCGTTATGGGGCGAGAGCCGACAGCTAAAAGTTGAGGGAGAACTCGGGAATGCTCACCAGGTATCTCAGGTTGAACGTCCAGCGCAGGATCATCTTGATCGGCAGCGTGAGCATCAGGAGCATCAGAGAGACCATGACCATGTAGCGGACGAATCCCATCTTCGCGAAAAATCCACGGAATACGGTGACCGCCAACAGCGGTGGCAGAAGAACCAGATACGCGCCGAGGAGCACCAACCCGGGCGCCTCACGAAGCAGAACAAAACCGATCTGCGACAGCACGCCCGCCCCCTGTGGGGCACGCGGCAGGGGCCGATCGAGGAGATTCACCCAAAACATCTGCGGAAGATCGACGTTGTTGAGCACCTCGACCTTGTAGGGCGTCCAGTACTCAAACGGACCGAAAAAGTTCCAGTTGGGACCGCGAAGAAAGGTGCCGAGGATGATGAGCGTGATCCAGAGTTCGAAAAACCCGAACTGGTACACGAGATAGCTGAATTTCCGTTCCTCGATCGAGTAATAGCCGTTGCCCTTCTTGTTGAAGTCGAGATACGGCATCGCCATCAGGCCGAACACCACAAGACTCGGCAATACGACGCCCGCATACCACGGATCAAAGTAGACGAGCATTTCCTGCAGCCCGAGGAAGTACCAGGGCGCCTTGGATGGGTTGGGAGTCTTCACGCTGGAAGCAGGCTCTTCCAACGGGGCGGGCAGGAAGATCGCCCAGAAGAGCAGAAATGCCGACACGCCCACCATGCAGATCAATTCGGTGTAGACGAGGTCAGGCCACACGAGCACTTTCTCATCGTTGACCTTTTCCATCGGTGGAAGGCCCTGGGCGATTCGCTCGTCATTCACGACCGCCTGCTTGGTGGCCACCCATGTGAAAAACGCCAGCAGAAACACGAGACCCACGATCGGCACGTTGTCAGGCTTCATGACGATCGCCGCAAAATTTTCGTCGGCCATCGACAGCCCCATGAGCACGAGCATCACGTTGAGGATGGTCCAGGCGACCATCGGCTGCACAAAGAACTTGCGGAAGACGAAGAGCACCCCGAGCAGGACGGTGGTGCCGAGCGTGTAGAGCACCGGGCCGGACAGCGAGTTGACGAGCGACCGGGCACCTGACGGAAGCGCCGGCACGAAGGCGGGAGAGGCCGAGAGAGCGAGGCTCGCCAGCACCATCATCGCGCCGGCGAACACGGCCCAGGTTACCGCCCAGACGTTTCGCTTTTTCTGCCACAGCAGAAGCGCCGCCACCCCGTTCATGACGGCCATGAAGGCATAGTAGCCGCCCAAAAACCCGGCAACATCTTTGAGAAAAAAGCCGCTTGAATGCATGGTTGTCGGCTCACAGCGGGCCGCTGATGCCGCCGTCCTTTCTCACACGCCAGAAATGAATGGCCAGCAGCAGGGCGACCGCCAACGGGATCGCGATGCAATGCAACACATAGAATCGGTTGAGCGTTTCCTCGCCGACGAACCGGGCCCCCAGAAGACCGAAGCGGGCGTCGGAACCGTCAGTAATGAGATCGATACCGCCGATCGTGAGGAGCTGCTGGCCGGGGCCTTCGTAGCCCAGGATCGGCGTGGCACGGGCCATGTTAGACCCCACGGTTATGGCCCAGATGGCCAACTGATCCCACGGCAGCAAGTACCCGGTGAATGAAAGCAGGAGCGTGAGGAGGAGGAGAATGACACCAACCACCCAATTGAACTCGCGGGGCGGCTTGTAGCTGCCGGTAAGAAAAACGCGGTACATGTGGAGCCACGTCGTGATCACCATCGCGTGGGCCCCCCAGCGGTGGAGCTCCCGCAAGATGCCAAGACTCGTTACGTCACGAAGAGCAAGGATGTCGTTGTAGGCCCATTCCAGCGTGGGCCTGTAGTAAAACATGAGCAACACGCCGGTGACGGTCTCGACGAGAAAGAGAAAAAACGTCACACCGCCCATGCACCATGTGAAGGACAGGGCGATCCCCTGCTTCTTGATCGACACCGGATGAAGGTGGAGGAAGAAGTTGGTGAGCATGACCACGATCCGGTTCCGCCTGTCGAGCGGCATCGGATGGCGGAAGATGCTCTTCCAGATTTGCGAGTTGCGAATGGTTTCGCCGATGGCCATGGGACGTCAACCAGGGGGACGGGGGTCAGGCGGGAATGAACGAAGAAGGATCGGCCCACTGGCCCATCTCTTCTTGGAAGGCACGACTTTTATCGACCTCGAGTTGGCCGTCGTCAGCGATCCGGATGGCATACCGCTCCAGCGGCCGCGGAGCCGGCCCCTCGAAGTTGATGCCGTCCTTGTAAAAACCGCTGCCGTGGCAGGGACACTTGAACTTTTGCTCAGCCTCGAGCCAGTTGGGCGTGCAACCGAGGTGCGTACACACCGTCTTAAGGGCATAGATCTGCTGCTCCCCTTGGAAGTCGCCGTTTACCACCCAGACACCGTACTGGGCGACAAACTTTGTCTCCACTTTTCCGGAGGGAAACCCGTCTTTGAAGCCAACCTTGAACCGGCTCGGTGGTTCAGCAAGCACGTTGGGGAACAAGAATCTCGCCAGACCCAGAGAAAACAGTCCGCCAGTCACGGACAACGCCGTAAACCCGACGGCCATGAACGAGCCGACGGCATATGACAGAAAAGACCGTCGATCTTCGACCTCGGACTTTGCTGCCGGCTTGGGCCGGCTGGGCATTGGCGGAACGACCCGCGCGGGGGCGAGCGGCTCCTTGGCAACCGCAGGCTTGGGCTTCACTGGCCTTGGCACGGCCTCAGCCTTGGTCACTGGGCCGGGCTTTGCGCCGCCGCGAGCAGCAGCCAGGATGCTCGCGGTATCCCGCTGCACGCCGGTCTTGCCGCCGGTCGCAGCCGGCTTTTCAGACTTGGCTGCTGCGGGCTTCGCTGCTGCGGGTTTGGCAGTGGATGCAGGCTTCGGGGCCTCTGGCTTTGCAGCCGCGGCACCTCCCTCGGCGGCCCCTTTCTGCCTGGCCATGGCGAGAATGTCGGCAACGCTCGGGCGTCCGCCGCCAGCCGCCTTGGCAGCGACAGGCTTCTTTTCCGGCTGTGAAGGAGGCGACTCAACGCCTGCTGCCGAGTCCACCGCAGGCTCCGTCGCCGCCGTGTCCCCGGCCTTCACTGGCTCGGCAGAGCCCTTCTCCGCTCGCGCGGCAGCAAGAATCTCTGCGACCGACATCTTCTTTTTTTCAGCCATCGCCTTGTCCTGGCAGCGTGCCTCGGAGCCCTGCAAAAGCCGTTTCGTCCGCGTTTAAGAGGCTTCGTGATTTTTTTCACGAACTCTTCCCTTAACTGTATCGCCACCGCAGACAGTGTCAACGTCGGCGGAACGCGGGCAGACACAAGATCCTTTCAACCGTCGTGAACCACACCCACTTCAAGCGGCCAGGCAGTACCCCGCCAGTGAGGGAATGCTCTCAGATCCGTCGTGGCGCGGTGGACAGCGTGCGGCTTGAACCGGATCTCCGATCCGCGGCACAATTCGCCAGACTTGGCCTTGTGCGACGGCTCGGGTCCTTGGATACCCGTCTTCGTCGTGCCGCCCCCACCCCGATTCCCGACCCTATTTTTGAGAGGATCCCGCCCCGTGCCACATTCCCGCCGAGTGCTCGTGGTGGGAGGCGGCGGCCGCGAGCACGCCCTCGCCTGGAAATTGGCCCGTGACGGTGCCGAGGTGCTTGTTGCCCCGGGCAATGCAGGCACAGCTTCGACCGCGGAAAATGTCGCTGTCCGCGGCGACGACATCCCCGGCCTCGTGCAGTTGGCCCGCGACAGGGGCGTGGACCTCACGGTCGTCGGCCCCGAAGCGCCACTCGTCGCGGGCATTTGCGATGCCTTCACAGCAGCCGGGCTCCGCATTTTCGGCCCCACCGCGAAGGCGGCACAGCTCGAGGGCAGCAAGATCTTCTGCAAGCAAATCCTGCATCGCGGCGACGTGCCCACCGCCATGTTCCAGGAGTTTCGTTCCGTCGCCCGGGCCCGCGAATTTCTCGAGGCCCGCGAAGACGTGCCCGTGGTCATCAAGGCAGATGGCCTGGCGGCCGGCAAGGGTGTATTTGTGTGCGACTCCCGCGACGAGGCGCTTGCCGCGGTGGACACGCTCGGCCGTGACCCGCAGCTGGCCAAAGCGGCCTCCGGCATCCTGATCGAGGAGCGACTCGACGGGATGGAAGTGAGCGTGATGGCGATCACCGACGGCCGCACGATCGTCACGCTTCCGCCACTGCAGGATCACAAGGCCGCCTACGATGGAGATACCGGCCCCAACACCGGCGGCATGGGTGCCTACTGCCCTACGCCGTTCATCAACTCCGATCTCATGGCCGAGATCGAGGAACGCATTCTTGTGCCCACCGTGCATGCGCTGCGGCGATCGAAGGTGCCCTTCCAAGGCGTGCTTTACGCCGGACTGATGCTCACCGCACAGGGCCCCAAGGTGCTTGAGTACAATGCCCGGTTTGGCGATCCCGAATGCCAAGCACTCATGGTGCGGCTCGACTCGAGCCTGCTGGACTTGTTCGACGCAGCGGTCGACCGACGACTCGACGACGTCGCGCCACCACGCTGGAGCGAGGCGGCAAGCGTGACGGTGGTGATGGCCGCAGAAGGCTATCCCGGCGGTGTCGAAAAGGGTCGCCTGATTCGTGGACTTGATGCGGCCGCTGCGATCGATGACGTCGTCGTCTTTCACGCTGCCACCCGCCAGACGCCCGACGGAATCGTGACCGATGGAGGCCGCGTGCTTGCCGTCACGGGCAGGGGCGAGTCGCTCGCCAAGGCCAAGTTGCGTGCCTACTCGGCCGTCAAGGAGATTCGTTGGCCGGGAGGGTGGTGCCGCAAGGACATTTCTGACAAGGCGTTCGACCATGAGCATCGCATCGCGGCGGCTGGTGCCACGACCAGCGCACCACAGCCGGAGATCGGCGGATGAAGCTCCGCGTCGGCATCGTCGGACTCGGCAGCCAGTGGGAATCACGCTACCTTCCCGCCCTGCGATCACTCGCCGACCGGTTCGAGGTGCGCGGCATCTGTGAACAGGTGGCCCATCTTGCGGCTCGGGCCGCGAAGGCTCTCAATGCCACCGCCGTCGACGGGTTTCGGTCGCTCGCCGCCCGCGACGATATCGATGCGATCCTGTACCTCGCCGACCAGTGGTACGGGGCCACTCCGATCCTCGCGGCCTGTGAACACGGGAAGGCGGTCTACTCGGCGATCTCGCTCCCGGTCGATGCCGAGGCGGCGCTGCTGCGATCTCGTGTCGAGGAGTCAGGCATCGCCTTCATGACCGAGTTTCCGAGGCGGCACGCGCCGGCGACTGTTCGTCTCAAGGAACTGATCGCCACCCGGCTTGGTCCGCCGCGGATGCTCTTTTGTCATCGCCGCGTGCCGTTGGGGGCCGGCCCCGCCGCCGCCTCCAGCCGTGACGAGGCAAGCGAGGCTCGTGACCTGATGGAACTCGTCGACTGGTGTCGCTATGTCGTCGGTACCGACGCCACGAGCGTGGTCGGGGTGCGGCACGCCGAGTCGCCCGGCTCCGTCATCGAGGACTACCAAATGCTCAGCCTCGACTTCACTCGTGACGCCCCCCCGGGCGACGGCGTCCTGGCCCAAATCAGCTGTGGGTACTACATGCCGCAGGAATGGGAAGAGGCGGTCGGGTTTCGTCCGCCGCCAGCCCTCCAGGTCGTATGCCAAAGTGGCATCGCTTTCATCGACCTGCCCTCAAATCTCGTCTGGTTCGACACCGCGGGCCGCCATCAGGAGTCGCTCGACAGTGAGCGGCCCGTCGAGGAATGCATGCTTCTGCAGTTTCATCGGAAAGTGACGAGCCTCGTGCGGCCGACAAGCGGCCTTGACGACGCCCTGGCCGCGATGGACGTCGTCCACGCCGCCACCCAAAGCCAGGCCGAAGGCCGACGCGTCCGGCTCGACCAGCGTTAGGACAGCGCCGCGACGACCAAGTCGCCGACTTCCCTCGTGCCGTACCCCATCTTGCCGGCCGCCTGGCTCTTCATCTTCGTGCCTGTGACCTGGGCGACGGCCTTGTCGATGCGCTTGCCCGCCGTGGGATAGCCGCTGTGCTCCAGCAGCATCGCCATCGCGTTGATGGCGGCGATCGGGTTGATGACGTTTTGGCCGGTGTATTTCGGAGCACTCCCCCCCATCGGCTCGAACATGCTTACGCCGCCGGCATCAGGATTGAGATTGCCGCCGGCGGCGACACCCATGCCGCCCTGCAGGATGCCGCCGAGGTCCGTGATGATGTCACCGAACATGTTTGTCGTCACGATCACGTCGTAAAAGTCGGGGTTTTTCACCATCCACATGCAGCAGGCATCGACATGGTTGTAGTCGGTCTTCACATCGGGATATTCCTTCGCCACCTCCTGAAACGTCCGCCACCACAGGTCGTGGCCGTACGTGAGCACATTGGTCTTCGCTACGAGCGTGAGCATTTTCTTGGGGCTGTTCCGCTTCTGGGTGTATTCGAACGCCCAGCGGATGCACCGCTCGCATCCTTTCCGCGTGTAGACGGCCTGCTGCACGGCCACTTCGTCGGGCGTGCCCTTCTTCAGGTAGCCGCCGACACCGCAGTAGAGGTCTTCGGTGTTTTCCCGGACGACGACGAAGTCGATGTCGGCGGGCCCGCGGCCGGCCAAGGGAGTCTCGACACCCGGCAGAAGTTTCACCGGTCGGAGGTTGATGTATTGGTCCAGTTTGAAACGGAGATCGAGCAGGAGCCCCTTTTCGAGGATGCCGGGAGCGACGTCGGGATGGCCGATGGCGCCGAGAAAGATGGCGTCTTTCGAACGGAGCAGATCGAGGCCGCCCTCTGGAATGATTTCGCCGGTCTTCAGGTATCGTTCGCCACCCCAATCAAGAGGCTCGACGTCGTAGACGATGTTGTCCAACGAGGCTACTGCCTGCAAAACCTTCATGGCCTCGGCAGTCACTTCCGGCCCCGTCCCGTCTCCGGGAATCGACGCAATCTTCAAGGTCTTTCCAGCCATCGTTACAACAGACTCCTCGCAGGCAGTTTGGTCGTGAGCGACTCGCAGTCTACCGGGCGAAACAGCCTACGCCAGCCGCTCGCGTAGCGGTGGGCTGACGCGATAGTCGATCCCGCTGCAGCCCCCGGGCTCGCGCCCGGGGCTTGCTGGGCGAGGACAGCCGCCAGCGTGAGCCGTTCCCACACTCAGCCGCCGGCGCGAGCCGGCGGGCTCCCGTCACAACGTTCGCCAAGAAAGCGGCGGCCAGAATGGCGGAGGCCGAGGAAATCAGTTTTGACTGAAGTTGAAGTGTTTGGCTGTCTTTGCGCCGAGCGGATTACGGAGAAACCGCTGACGGCAGGCGTCACAGAGATCAAACCGCATGCTGACCGTGCCTTCGTCGAGCAACTCTGCAGAGTCGTGATCATCGAGTCGCTCGAGCAGTTCTTGCATCTCCTCGAGATGGTCGGCTTCGTCGCTGCGATCGCCGCTGCAACACCCTTGGCACGATTCCCCCTCATCCTCCACCGCCGCGAACACCTCGATCTTGACCACATGTCGTACGTCCGTCTGCGTATCAATCGGGCGTTTGCAAACGTCGCACGAGTAGTGAAGCATGATCATCTCCGCGAGGCGGTGCCGGGGGCGCGGCGGTTCCGAGTTTCGTGCGGGCTATCAAGCACGCACATCCCACGACGCTGAGTCTGCCCGTAAGTTGCGGCGAAGGCAAGTAGTGCGTGCAGCCTTTCTCCGGCGGGCACGCAGGCCGGCAGGATGCGGGGATTTGGCAGGCTTTCGCGTCGGTGGCTACACTACAAACCCGATCGGATTGAGCTGGCTTTTCCGCAGAACCAATGAGGTGATGTGATGTCCGGCACGGCGATTGCTCCCGCAATGATGCCCCTGGGTGGAGCTGGCACGTTGGGCCTCAGCGTGCTGGTGCTCAACCGTTCGTTCGCGGCCGTTCACATTACGAGCGTGCGACGGGCTATCGCCCTGCTCTATCGGCATATCGCCGAGGTCGTGCACATCGAAGAAGGGCAATACACGGCCTATTCAATCGATACCTGGCGGGAATTGTCGGTCTTGCAGACGGAGTTTCGCACTCCCGACCAGGACTGGATCAGGGGTGTTGGCTACGACCTGCAGGCACCCCGTGTCATCCGGCTGGTCGCTTGCGATCGCACGCCGCGGCATGGGCTGCGGTTTAATCGTCGCAATGTATTTGCCCGTGATGGAAACCGCTGCCAGTACTGTGGCAAGCACTTCCCCACCAGTGAACTCTCGCTCGATCACGTCGTGCCCCGCAGCCGTGGTGGGCTCACGAGTTGGGAAAATATCGTGTGTGCCTGTGTCGGCTGCAACGTTCGCAAGGGCGGCCGCACGCCACATGAAGCCCACATGCACCTCATCAAGCAGCCGGTGAAGCCGAAGCGCAGTCCGCTGCTGTCAGTGAAGCTCGGCAACCCGAAGTACGCAAGTTGGAAGAACTTTGTCGACGCTGCGTACTGGACCGTCGACCTCCGGTAGCGTCCACTCCGCCGCAGCCCCCGAGTTCGCGATCGGGGCTATGTGGCGGAAATCCCTCACGGGCCTGCTCCGGCTTACCAACGGCCCGCCGGGATGGCGGGCCTCTTCGGCCGCAGCGACCTGTGGTCGTGAAGGCCCAAGCCTGCGGGGGCCATGGATGGCCCCGCAGGCGGGTAACTAGCACAGCGGATCTTTCTTCTCGGTGATCACCGGAAGTTGGGTTGCCATCTCAGCGTTAAGGGCCGTGAAGTCCTTCCACTCAGCCGGCAGATTATCTTCATGGAAGATCGCCTCAACCGGGCACTCCGGAACGCACGCCTCGCAGTCGATGCACTCGTCGGGGTGGATGTAGACCATTTGCTCGCCCTCGTAGAAACACTCCACCGGGCAGACCACGACGCAGTCGGTGTACTTGCAGGCAAAACACGGTTCGGCGACGACGTGAGTCATGGAATTTTCTCTCCTTGTCTCCGGAATAAACAGCCGTTCAGATGGCTGGCGGCGTCGGGCCACACTCGACCCGACGGCGCGGAATCCTAGGTGTCAGTCAGGGTCCTGTCAACGATCCAGCCATCGGCATCCGACGGTCGGATTCATGAATTCCAACTGCGTCCGCGGTTCGCTCGGAATAGCCTTGGTGCCCACCGTCGCCCCCCTCTATGATGAGAGGGGTGCAGGGACAACGCTTCTCGTGTGCCGCCATTCCCGCGGGATGGGGCCAAGGGAGCTAGTTTCGCGGCGAATAGGAATCAGGTGCTTCTCGTGGCTGCCGTCGCGTCTCACCAACCCGAACCCCGCCATGACCTGTTTACCACTCAGGACCGGGACCTTTTGAGACTTTGTCTCGCCGGGGCCCCTGGGGCTTGGGAAGCATTCCTGGAGCGGTTCTCGGGCCTGCTTGCGTTTGTTGCCATTCGCGTTGCTGCCCAGCGGGGAATTTCGCTGACAATGACCGACCGCGATGACCTCATCGCCGAAGTGATGGTGGAGTTTTTGCGGAACGATGCCGCTGTCCTCCGCGGCTTTCTCGGCCGCTCCAGCCTGCCGACGTTTCTTACGGTTGTTGCCCGTCGGGTCTGCGTGCGATCGCTTCTTCGCGAGAAAAAGGCACAGGCACTGACGACCGACGGAGCCTCGCTGCCCGATGATCGGGAGGATCATGCGGCTGCGGTCGCCAATCAAGAAGAGATCGGGATGCTGCTGCAGCGGCTCGATTCGCAGGCGGCTCGCCTCGTGCGCCTGCACCACCTGGAAGGCCGCAGTTACGGTGAGATCAGCCGCCTGACGGGTATGCCTTTGGGTTCCATTGGACCGGCGCTTTCCCATGCCCGCCAGCAGATGCGGGGCGGCTCAGTCACTGGAGACGGCATGGCAACAGGCTGACGGCAGGGCCTATTGCTTCGGCCCAATGACAACCGACGGGTCGGCGAGATCGATCGGCTCGTAGCCCTCGTAGGCCGGCATCTGCCAGAGTTGGCCTGGATCGCTGGCCGGCATATTGGTCGTCACGGCTTTGAGTTCGAGCGTGAAGTTGACATCCGACGCGGGCCACGAGACGTCGACCTTCCGGGGCAACGCGGCCCCCGACGTCGGATCGACGCGGTGCTGGGTCGTCCTCACGCTCGCCAGCCGCTCACCCGTCGGCGCGAAGAGGTGCTGTTCGAGGACAAGCCCGGTCGTGCCGTCGACCAGCGTCGACTTGAGCAATTGGCCATCGGGTGAGGTGAGGCGGCTGCGGATCTCGAGCCGACCGTCCGACAAGGGAAATGGCCCTTCGTGGCTGTCGTTCGGATCGAACGAGATCAGTCCAAGCAGTTCTGGCATCCAATCGGCGCGGATCGGCAGCAGCCGACGCGCCGACGACTGGGCATACTGGTCGTGGCGGCAGAAGAGCATCACCGGCGGCTCGTGCCGACGAATCCACAGCCAGAAGAGATCGTCATTGCTCCCGAGATCGAGCTCGTTTCCACTCACGGCAGTCTGGGCACGCAGCCGGAATCGTCGCGGCGGCTCACACGCCACCTGCGCCGAGAGCCGCGGCACCCCCGGCACGGAGATCACGGCCTGCGGGGCCATGTAGTTGCGGACACGCTGCGAGTTGTCATGGATTGCCCCGATGATCTGGTCGAGCGACGGCTGTGGCGGCAAGACACGCGGCAGCGGCATCGTGCCCACCTGATAGCCGCGCAGCACGCTCGGGCAGGTCGCGCCGCTCAACGCGACCGCCGTCACGACGATCATCACGGCAACGAGCCTCGACAACGGCGGGGGGTTCATGCCTCACCTCCCGACCAGAGCAGTGCCTGGAGTCGTTGCTCCACGCCAGCCGCCGCCGCTTCCTCCGCCGGCACGACGGCCACGCAGTATTCGCTCCGCCGCTTTCTGCAGGCCAGCGTGAGCGTCTCACGGTCGTCGTGACCAGCCGTTGGCTCAGCGGCTCGCTCGATGATCCGGAGTACCTTGCGGCGGACGAGTTGCAAGGCGATGAGATACCGCAGCGCCGCTTCCTCTGGCCGCGGCTCCAATTCCTCCAGCACATCGAGCAGCACGTCGACGGGAGCCAGCGTCGGTCCGGCCGCGGCATTCGGTGAATAGACCGACCGCCACCAGGCGAGGGTGCCGGCGGGCGGGCCTTCCCAGGCGTCGGCCACACAGTCGATTCTCTCAAGCGCGCCCGCATCGCGCACCAGCACCGAGACCATCGGCTCTCCAGCCGACAACGGGCGGCCGGTGCGGCCGCAGACTCCACTCGGTCGCTGCAGTTTCAGATCCATGGGCCGGGACGATACGGATCGCCCGTGGCCACGGCAACGGGCACTTTCCGCAAGCCACGTAGGTAGAGCGAATCCGACCTACGTGTATCGCCGGCTCGGGGGCGGCAAAAGTCTCGTCGCTGGGCGAGGATACGCCCAATGCTCCTCGGGCGTTCGCCGACCCCTCGCCTACCTTTCCCAGTTTTTCAGATTGTCGCTACAAAAATCCGGGATGCAATCTAGGCTAGGCAAGCGTGGCGATCAGCAGGTTTGCCACGTCGACGAGGCCGTCGTCGTCATGCCGGCCCACCACCCGATCCGCCACCGCCCGCACCTCGGCGGCGGCATTGCCCATCGCGATCCCCAGCCCGGCGCCGGCCACCATCGGCACATCGTTGACGTCGTCTCCAACAGCACAGACGGCCTGCGGGGAGATCCCCCACGCCCGTGCCATCTCCAGCACGGCCGACCACTTCGTCACGCCGGCCGGCGCGATCTCGCAGAGGTAGTCGTGATACCGCGGACTGCGGATCGTGTGCAGCGACACCGCCTCAGACCAGCCCTCGCGGATGGCCGCCTCGAGCGAGAGCATGTCATCCTGCGGCCCCATCGCAAAGCCGGCAAACACTCCTCCTGGCGGCGTGCGGTGCAGGTCGGGAGTCACACGGGCAAGGGCCTGGTTGCGCTGCAGGTATTCCTGAAAGCCCTGCCCCGGCCCGACGCCCAGCGCGGCTGGTTCGAGGCTGCGGCAGTGAAAGTCGAAGCCCTCGGCGAAGCTGTCGGTGTAGAGCACCGGTTCGTGGCCGCGCGCCACGACCATCTCGAGCACGCCCTCGAGCACGCCTGGTGCGAAGGCCGCCCGAAACCGCGTGACATGATCAGCCGGGTGTTTCACCAGCGCTCCCGAGGCCGTCACGAGCGGCTCTTCGATGCCGAGCTGCTCAGCGATCGCAAGCACATCACGGTAGCGGCGGCCCGTGGCGAGCATCACACGAATGCCCGCCGCCCGCACCCGCGCAATCGCGGCGACGGTCGCATCGCTCACTTCATGGCGGCTGTTGGTAACCGTGCCGTCGACATCGAGCACGAGCAGCCGGATCGGCATGCTGCGGCCGCGGTCCCGCCGCGGCAAACTGGCAGGCTCACCGGGCGACGGCGGTTCCACAGGTTGGACGTTCATGCCCCGTATGGTACAGGGAACCCATGAGCGAAGCCCCGGCAGAAGTTCTTTTCACTCCAGTCACACCGGTCGGCAGCATTCCGGCCGGTGAGGGCCGCACGTTCGAGGTAGCCGGCCGACTGGTGGCGGTCTTCTTCGACGGCTCGTCCTACTCTGCGATCGATGACCTCTGCCCGCACATGGGCGCCTCGCTCGGATCGGGACCGATGGTAGACGGGATGGTCACCTGCCCCTGGCATGCGTGGCAGTTTCGCCTCTGCGACGGCGCCTGGTGCGACAATCCCAAGCTCACGGTCGACGTGTTCGAGACCCGCGTGGTGGATGGCACGGTCGAAGTCCGCGTGCCTCCGCTACGAGCCGTCGAGATTCCCGGGCGCTCTTGAAGATGTGGCTCAGGATTACCAGTGCCATCTCGCCGGACGTTCGCTGCGGCCCTCCAGGCCTGCGCTCACTCGATGCCAGCTTCGCTTTCGGCATCCATGCCTCCGCTCTCTGCCAACGCCGGCTCCATGGCACTGGTAACCCTGAGCCGTCATGCGCGGGGCCACGCGGCAAAACCGTTTTCCGCGTCGCTGGTAAAGGCGTATCAACCAAGAACGCTTCTCCCTATTCCAGCGTCACCAATTGCCCTGGGGCGAGCACGTATGGCGTGGCGAGGTTGGCGGCGGTGACTGAGCGGGCCCAGGCGGCGGCATCCTGGGCGATCGGCGGCCAGGTATCGTAGTGGCTCGGGAGCACGGCCTTGGCTTTCAGCATCGCGAGGGCATCGAGCGAGTCTTCGGGACCCATCGTAAACACGTCGCCGATCGGAAGGATCGCCACGTCGAGACCGCGGCCGGCGCGGTCGGGCCTGCCGATCCGTTCCATGTCGAGGAAGACCGACGTGTCACCGGCGATGTAGATCCGCTTCCCACCGACGTCGAGCAGCCAGCCGGCAGGGTTTCCGCCGTAGGTGCCGTCGGCGAAGCTCGACGAGTGATGGGCGATCTCCATCTTTGCCGTCCCGCCAGGAACGGTCAGGCGGCCGCCGTAGTTCATCGGCTGCACCGTCTTCACGCCATGCCTGCCGAGCCAGTTGGCGATCTCGAAGTTGCACAGCACCGGCACATTGAGCCGCGTGGCAATCGCCGCGGTGTCTGCCACGTGGTCGGCGTGGGCATGGGTGACGAGGATCGCATCGCAGCGGACATCCTTGGCCTTCATGGACGCCGTCGGACAATCATCGAGAAACGGATCAATGAGCAACACACCGCTGCCGGTGTCGATGAGCCAGGTGGCGTGGCCAATCCAGGTGAGCGTGACAGGCATCGGGAGTCTCCTACGGTCGAAGCCGTTTCATCATCAGCGATTTGTAGGCCTCGACACCGGGCTGGCCATACGGATTGGTGCCCACAAGTCGGCCTTCCACGACGGTGGCAAGCATCAGCATCTGCAGTAACTGGCCGACGGTGTGCTCGTCGATCCGCGGCAGCAGAATGTCGGCCGTGGGTCGCTTGTCCTGGGCATACGCCTCGTTGGTGCCGGCGGCGGCGGCGGTGAGCATGTCGGGCCACGCAGTGCCGACGAGGTCGTCGAGCTTGTCTTCATTATGGCCATAGGGCCCGAGCTTCGGCAGCACGAGCCGATCGCGACGCGGCTCGCCCACGAGCAGGTTCGTGATCAGCTTGTCGCGACGCCCCTCCTGGTGCTGCTGCCCTCGCGAATGGAGGTCGCGGGTGGTGACGGTGGTGAGCGGCGTGGCTCCCTTCTCGTGCTTGCCCAGGCTCTCGGAGAGGAGTTGGTCGTACCAGAGGCCGACGGCCTCCAGCCGATTGCTCCATGAGGAGAGCACGCGAATCGTCGCCCCCATGCGTTCCTCGGCCAGGTGCGACACGCCGACGTATTGCAGTACGGGGTTGTCAGCAACCGGCGCTTCCCGGAAGCGGCGGTTCATTGCCGCGGCCCCTTCCAATAGTCGCACGATGTCGATACCGACAATCGAGGCCGGTAGCAGGCCGACCGCCGTGAACACTGAGAACCGCCCGCCCACACCGTCAGGAATGTCGAACACATCGGGGCAGCCGATCGCCTTGGCGAGGCTGGCAAGCTTGCCGCTCTGGCCAGTGATCGGCACCACGCGATCGGCGAGCATCTTCACGTCGCCACCGACGTTCTTCAGCAGTGCGTCGAGAAAGAGCCGTGTGGCGGCGGCCGTTTCCAGCGTGCCGCCGCTCTTGCTGACGACGAGAATCGCCCAGCGGTGCAGCAAGTCATCGGGCACGATCGCGCCGGCCGGAGCGACGAGGTCGAGAAGCCCGTGCGCCGAATCGTTGTCCATGTTAAAGCCCTCGAACGAGAGCCGGGGCCGGCCGCCCCGCTCGCCCCGCGGCAACTCGTTGTGGAACGGGTGGCAGCAGGCCTCGAAGAGGGCCCGTGTGCCCATGTAGGAGCCGCCGATGCCGAGCACGATCACACGATCGACCGCGTCGCGGAGCCGCTTCGCCGTGCCGAGAATCGTATGCAGTTCGCTCTCGGGCCGCCGCGTCATGTAGTCGGCCAGCAGCCGGTCGGGCAGGTCGATGAAGGCCGGGTCGAGCACCTCGCCCGGCTGCGCGCCACCGTCCCGCCAGCGGTCGACATCGGCGAGTGACTCCCCTCGGGCTGCGTCGAGGGCCGGGGTGAGGGCGTGGAGACTCTGGCGATCGATCCCGCCGGTGGCGAAGACCGCGGCCGCGTCGTACTGGATCGGATCCTCAGGGGGCTTGGGGCGGACGACGCTCATGGGTGCTCCTCATGTCCTCTCAGAAAACTCACACGGCGAGAATCCGCGTTAAGCCACGGCTGTCGCCACGCGGGCGGCTGCGGTATTCTGGCCGCCGAATGTAGCAGACCACCGTTGAGAAGGAACCCACGCCGTGACCGAACACGACCTCGTCCGTGAACTTGTCGAGAAGAACTCGTCCAAGATCGTCCTCATCGTTGCCGACGGGCTCGGCGGGCTGCCCATGCAGCCGGGCGGCAAGACGGAACTCGAGACGGCAGCCACTCCCAACCTCGATCGTCTGGCAGCGGTCGGCACGAGCGGTTCGAGCGTGCCTGTGCTGCCGGGCATCACTCCCGGCTCCGGCCCCGGCCACCTCGGCCTCTTCGGCTACGACCCGCTCGAGTTCAAGATCGGCCGGGGGGCGCTCGAAGCCACCGGCATCGGCTTCGAACTCGGCCCCCACGACGTGGCCGCCCGCGGCAACTTCTGCACGCTCGACTCGGCTGGCCTCATCTCTGATCGCCGGGCAGGTCGGATCCCGTCGGAAGAGAGCTTCGCAGTCGTCGAGAAACTGCAGGCGGTGAAGATCCCCGGGGTGGAGACATTCGTGAAGCCGGTGAAGGAGCATCGGTTCGTGGTGGTGTTTCGAGCGGCCGGGCTCGATGGCCGGGTGGCCGACACCGACCCGCAGGCAGTCGGCGTCGCGCCACTCGATCCGCAGCCCCTCGCCCCGGCAGCACAAAAAACAGCCGACGTCGCCAAGGAGTTTGTCCGCCAGGCCCGCGCGATCCTCGCCGATGAGCCGAAAGCCAACGGGCTCACCCTCCGCGGCTTTGCCGCCAAGCCTGCTCTCCCCTCGTACGAAGAGCTCTACGGACTCAGGGCTGCCGCGATCGCCGTGTACCCGATGTACAAGGGCCTCGCCCAGCTCGTCGGCATGACGCTCGTCGGCAAGGCCCAGTCGCTCGCTGAGCAGATCGACCAGCTGGCGAAGTCCTGGAATGACTTCGACTTTTTCTTCTTGCACTTCAAATACACCGACTCAACCGGCGAGGACGGCGCCTTCGACCAGAAGGTGAAGCGGATCGAAGAACTCGACGCGATCATTCCGCGGATCGAGGCATTGAAGCCCGACGTGCTGATCGTGACTGGCGATCATTCGACGCCCAGCAAGCTCAAGAGCCATTCCTGGCATCCGGTGCCGACACTGCTCGTGGCCGACACCTGCCGGCCCGATGGCCTGGAGAAATTCTCCGAGCGGAATTGCCTCCGGGGTGGCTTCGGCATTTTCCCCGCCAAGCACCTGATGCTCCTGGCGATGGCCCACGCTCAGCGGTTCGGCAAGTACGGGGCGTGAGCCTGGCGTCATCATTCGGCGGCAGAGCCGGAACGTACCCGCGGGTCGAGCCAGATCGTGCCACCACGGCTGGCATTGCCGTCGGCAGGATCGACGATGAGCTCCAGTTCCAGGGCTTCACCGAGTTCGACACTGATCGGATGCGGCTCGTCGCCACCCCAGAGGATCGGTGACCCGTACACATCACGGCCCACCCCTGCCGCATCGATTGTCCGCACCCGCGCGACAACGCCTGCCTCCTGCCCCGCCGAGTCGTCGATCGCCACGAGCGCTTCAAACCGACGGGCCGGCTTTACCAGCCGATACCGCACGCGGGCCGGTGCCTGCATGCCCACTCCGGTGAAGGCGGTCGTGCCGCGGGCCGACGGCCAGTCGCCGGAGAGCGTGCTGCCACGAGTGGTCGGCCTGCCAGTCGCTGCGGCATCGCCCTGCCCAGAGGCAAGCGGTTCGAGTCTCGCCAGCAATTCTGTCTCATCGCCATCAAGCAGCGACGCGACCACATCCGCAGGATCGCACACCTCCGGCACGCTCGCCTCGACAAACCGCGATCCATCGGCAAGGGCGACCAGTCTTCGCGGGAGCGTGGGCTCACCAGCCACCACTGGAAGGTCGATCGCCCGCACCGACTCGAGCGGAATCACCACACTCTGCGGCAGCGGCGTCGCCATGTGGACCGTTACCTGCCCCGCCTTGAGCGTGAGGGCCGTTGCCATCAGCTCATCGCCATTGAGGAGCCGCACGATCGCCGCATCCCCCGCCGCCGAATCGAGTCGCCGCGGCGGCACTGGCCCGACCGCCATGCTCCCCCGATAGCCGATGACAGAGGCCCTCGGCAGATCGAGACGGCCCAGCAGCAATGAGTCGATGACGACGCGATCGGGCGTGATCATTTCCACCCTGCCGGCCACGATGCCCCCGGCAGCGAGCATCACAACCGGGCCCAGTGGATAGGGGGGCAGCCGCTCGGGTGCGTCTTTGGCAGACGCACCGCCGGTGAGGCTTGCGGCAGCCGTCATGCAGACCATGATCCAACGGCGTGGCATCATTCCGCCTCCTCGCCGTGGAGGAGCCGACCAAAAAGTGGAGAAAGCCCGTCGGCAACCTGCAGCACGGTGAGTGCTGCAGCGGTCCCGTATTCCGGACATGACGGATCCCGCCATGAGCCGTCAGCCTGCTGGGCGGCAAGGAGCGGCTCCTCGACCGACGCATACCACGAATCCCACGAACCGGTGCCCCGCACCCAATGGGCTGCCGCTCCGTGCGCGAGCCCATACATCGCATAGCCATCCGCACTGCCGAGGGTCACAGGATGGTCGGCGAGCCAGGCAAACCCACGGTCGGTGACCGGGCCGGCCTTGTCGGCTGCCAGCAGCGCAAACAGGACCGCGGCTGCCCGCGGAGAGCCGCTTGGTCCGCCTGCCGTGAGGTACCGAAAGCCACCGTCCTCGTTCTGCAGACTCTCGAGATAGGCCACGGCCCGCTCGACACAATCGGCCGATACCGCGAAGCCGCAGTTATGCAGGCCACGGAGTGCCACCAGCATGGCCGCCGTCACGGAGGCATCGGCGTCGCCCCGTCGCGGCTGATACCGCCAGCCTCCTTCGTCGTTCTGAGTACGTTCGATGAGATCCCGGGCTCGCACGAGCACTGCCGCGATCTCGTCATCGCGTGTCGTTTCACCGTAGACCTCGGCCAAAGCCAGCGTGGCGTAGGCGTGGCCGTACATCGGGCCATGG
Source organism: Candidatus Kuenenia stuttgartensis (assembly GCA_945883745.1). Taxonomy (GTDB): domain Bacteria; phylum Planctomycetota; class Planctomycetia; order Pirellulales; family UBA1268; genus CACORA01. Next base: position 13,384 of record CAMCYH010000016.1, on the reverse strand, counting down.
GCAGCCTGCTCGCGGCCGGCGATGAGGCCATCGGCTCCCGCGCAGGCCAGGCAGAAATCGACGCCACGGGCGACGGCCGCAGCATGCTCGCCAGTGGCGGGTGTGCTGCCTCCCGCCACCAGGGCCATCACACCCTGCGCCGTCACGGCCGCACTCTCCCGAAACAGCCCCGAGCCCCACGACCCATCGGCAGCCTGGGCCGCGACCAGCCAGGTCCGCCCCCGCGCGGCGGCCTCCCGCGGTCGCGACGTCGACGCCGGTTCTTCAGCCCGACCGACCAACGCCACCATTGCTCCCACTGCCACGAGACAACCACACAGACCGCACCTGCCCGCCGCCACGGGCATCGCCTTCCGCATCATCGAGGTACCCGCCTTCCCGCCGGCTCGCTCGCGAGCGACTCGAGCACCACCCGATAATAAAGATCGACCGCAGCCCGATAGTCGGCCGGCACATCTGCCACGCCACCGCCCCGCGCGGTGGGGCGCGAGGCTGACGGCAAGAGGCTCCAGACGCGGGCCTGGGCTGAAGCGGCCTCATCGAGCGGGCGGCTGATGTCGGCATCGCCGGCGGCAAACCGCGGCTCGGACGTCGACGCCCCCGTCACGTCGCCACCCGGCTCCGCACCGGTTGGCGACGTCGATCGCCCTGCCGCGACGGATCGTGAATCGTAATCGGCCTCCTGACGGGCCGTTGCCACCGCTTCTCGACGCCCAGCCGCATCCTGCCGGCCATCGAGCGGCCGCTGCTCGAGATCAGCAAGCATGGCCTCCGCCCGACGCACATGGATGACTTCTCGAGGGGCAAGGTGTGGCAGCGTGATGTCGCCACCGGCCTCTCCTCCTCCAAGCAACCGGGCAACCGCAGACATAGTGTCGGCACACTGCCTGGCACCAGCCGCTGCGCTGGCAAGACGATTGGCGACGATGACGCGCCCGATGCGATCTCCGGAAGCATCATCGAGAGACACCAGTTGCTCCACCGCCGCCTGCGCCTCAGGAGTGTCTTCCGCAGCCAACTCCGCGCGGATGCGGTGCACGATACGGAGCGACTCTTCGTGAACCTCAGCCAACTTCCCGAGATCCTGCCGCTGCCCGTCGGTCAGCGAGTCAACCGTCTGCCCCGGTGCCGCAGCGAACCGCAGGGCGAGCAGCTCCGCCAGCCGCGACTCGACCGCCGCCACGGCTGCGAGCCGCGCTGCCGCTGGGGCATGATCGACCTCCGGCACGACAGCCGGCGTGTCGAGTGATCGCACCCGCGGGGGCCGCACAGCCGACGAATCATGCAGCATGGTTCGCGCGAAAGCCAGCCAGGTGATCAGTGCGACGCTCCCCGTCACCGCCCACGCCGCGTGGAGCCGAAGCCCTGGCACAGGAAGGCGACGGATCACTTCTCCTGCTCGAACCGCATCCTCAATGGCAAGCGCACGGAGGCCATGCGTGAGCAGAGGCTCCTGCGTCACGTCCGGCGGCGTCTCGAGAAAGGCGACCGCCCGGGAGATTCGTTCGCCCAGCTCTGCATGTGACGCCTCGCTGGCCCGGGCAACGTCGAGCCGACTGGGGGCCTGACCCGCCCACCGCCACCAGGCTGCGACCGCCCCCACCAGCACGATGGCGACCGTCGGCCAGCGGCTCCTCGGCAAGCCCACCGGCGCGATGAGAGCAGTGACTGCTGCCTCGCTGAGAAGAGCCACGACGACGACAACTGCCACCCGCCCCAGCCAGCCCAGCAACCGCGCGGCCTTGGCAACCACCACGGCGCGATCGAGCCTGTGTCGCAGCGTCGCGCTGGCGGAAGCAACGTCGTCCTCGTGATCATGCCTGCCCATTACCGTGCCATCTCCACCAGAGTGGAATTCCGCCGTGGCCACCAGGCGACCGCACAGGCGGTGACGAAGGCGACCAGGAAGAGGTGAGCCGCAGACTGGGACTTCAGCCAATGAGGACCGCCGTCTCCCCGTTCCCGCCGCCCACCGATCATTGCCGCAATCGTATCCGGAAGCATCTCGATCCGATCCAACGGTACCACGGCGCCACCTCCCGCCTCGATCGCCGCTTGCAGCGGACCGGTGCCAGCCGGCCCGGCGGCAGGCTCCACCTGCCGCTCGTTGACCACGATCTCGCGTTCGGTCACCGTCATCGGCAGATCGAAAGTCTGTGCTGGCGGCACGAGCCTCAGCCGATGGCGGCCGGCAGCAAGCCCTTCGAGCCGCAGCGTGTCGACTACGCCGGGCAACGCTCCCACGAGCCCGAGCCGACGTGGAGGTTGATCAGGAGATTCGACCTCGAGCGTCCAGCCGGCGAGATCGGCGGTCGACCGGGTCGGCATCACATCGACTCGCAGTGGCTCACCCACGAGTGGATCAAGGGGCCGCACGGCGACCGTCGCCGCCACCAGCCGAGCAAGCCGCCGCCGCTCCGCCAGTCGCGGCAAGAGATGGAACCAGTAGCGAGCATGGTCGGTCCGCGAGGGACTTTCGGCGTCGCCCTGCCACCGCCACGTCTCGCACAAGTGACCAATGATCATCCCCTGACCAAGCTGGCTCGCAACAATCGCCGGCTGCTGGTCACCGCCGGCATCAGTCTCGGTCACGGCGATGACGCGTGCCAGGGGCGAGAGCGTGACTGGCGGCAGCGTTGAGTAGGTTTGCGGGGCGAAGGCTGCGGTCGAATCACCGGCCGCATCAGCAAACGACAGCCAGGCCGTCGCCCATGCTGCGGGAAGCAGCCGAACCCGTCGTGGCAGCGATGCGGCTGTCGTATTCATGAACACTGCCCCGGGCACGGCCGGGAGCCAGCCGATGATCCCGGCGTCGGCCTCCGCCCAGCGGCGACCCGGCAGCCAGGCCAGGCCGACTCCCTTGCTCGATACGGCTTCCCGGAGCGCGTCCCACGCCGCGGCATCTGACTCAGCAGTCTCGATCGGCAGATCACCCAGGACGACGACATCAAAGTCGCTCCAGGCCTCGGCCGACTGCGGCAGCGTGGCGTCGGCACGCTGCCGGTCGATATCGCGAGCTGCCAGCAGCCTCGTGGTCACGGCATATCGCGAATCACCGGCGAGCAGCCGCGCAAGAAAGCGAACTTCGTAGCGTGGCCCATGATCGACGACCAAGACACGAATCGGTGCATCCGTCACCACGATCGGAAGGGTGGTGACATGACGGTTGTTGTCGTCGCCTGCGGTGAGCGTGAGCGTGTGAGTGCCGACAGTCGCGACAGAACCTTTTGGGGGCGTCGGCTTGGTCGCAGCGGCCATGGGCATCGGGGGGCTGATGCTCTGGAAACATTCGTAGTCATAGCCGGATGCTCTCGGTACTGGATCGGCGACCAGCCTTGCTTCTCCTCCTTCCCAGCGGAGTAGCAGCGGCTGGGAACGTTTCGTCGACGCCACCCCCCGCACGCGAATCGTGATCGTCTCGCCGGGCTGGCAGATCGTCGGGGCGGTGGCCGCCGTAAAGCGGAAGCCGGTCGGCAGATCGGCAGACGGGATCGCATCATTTCCGCTCGGCACGGCAACCAGCGGCACGTTCTGCCGGGCCGCGGTCTCGGCCACGACCTGCCATGAGGCTCCTCCAGTCACCGCGCCGTCGCCCAACACGACCACAGCCGCCGGCCGCTCGGATTGCGGCTTCTCGAGCAGTGCGAGCACGGCATCTCCCAGGCGGCTGGCATCGGCCGCCGGCAGCGTGGAAGAGAGTCTCCGCAGATCGGCGCGACTGACGTCGTCTGGATAGCGGCCGAGCACGGTCAGCCGTTCCGCGGCCGAATGGATGACGACGGGACGATCACGGGCCAGCCGGTCGAAGACAGACGTGCCGGTGTCACCTCCGGCCGCGGTCTCGATGAGCCGGCCGAGACGCGACGCCGGCGGCAGATCCACGCTGCCCATGCTCGGGGAGACATCGATCACCATGGCGACAGGCGATGTGTCTGGAGATGGTGCGGGCCAGTCCGTCGGACGCCCGCCCCACACCCCGATCATGACTCCCAGGGCTGCGACAATCAGGCCCCGACCACCGAGCGACGCGGCATCGAAGGGCAGACCATCCGCCTGGCCACGACGCCACACGAGGGCCGCCTCAAGCACGGCCAACAGTAGGCTGCAGGCCAAGAGCAGTCGCGTTAACGGCAGGCCGTTAAACCGGTCGATCGTTCGCGAAGCCGAGCCGGCTGTCTGTTCCGTTGGCCCGAGCAACTCCGTCACGAGCCGATCGACGAACGGCACGAAGACGGGCCACGCCGCCAGGTCGCTCCAGGGTGCCTGACCGCCATCGGTCGCCGGCAGCGCCAGCGGCAACGCCGACACCGCCACACGCCCCCGGCCCACAGTCGACTCGACAAGCAGCGGCCGGCCTGTCGTCGTGGAACGGGCGACCACTCTCGTCATGAATCGGGTGTCGTCAGGCAACACGATTTCGGCGGCGCGGCTCACACGTGGGCCGGCCAACTCGGCCGCGGCCTCGAGCGGCGCATCCCCACCAGGAGCGGTCAGTCTGATTGCCTCGTCGTCGAGCGGCACGCTCCCCACCAACGAAACGCCGGCGAGCGTCTCGAGCCAGGCCGAATTCCGCAGCCCGTGGGGCGGTCCAACGGAAGCAGGCCCCAGGCAGACAAGAATCGCCGTGCCCCCGCGAACCGCGGCGGCAAGCCGGGTCACATGATCGGCGTCGGGCACCAAGCCATCGCTGAGAATGATGAGCCGCGGTGGATCTGCCGCACGCCCCGCGTCGTCAATCGACACGAGATCGACCGTAGGAAACGAGCCGGGCCGGGTCCGCGATAAGGCCTCGAGTACGCTGCGGATCGCCAGGCCTGAACCCGCCTCACCCGATGCGGCCGTCACCAGTTCAATCCTCCGTGTGGCATCACCGTCGATGAGCCGCGTGCCATGCGGCGCGGCACCATCTCCCAGAAATGGTCGCGTTGCCGCCACTGCGGTCGTGGCAAGAAGCAGCATGCGAATGACCGTGAGCGGCAGCGGCAGGCCGCTCCGCGTGATGCGGGCCGCACGGGCGGCCTGCTCAACCAGATCGGTCGCCCCCCAGGCCACCCGGCGGGTATGCCGCATGGCCCACCAGGCCAGCACAAGGGGCAACACCGCAGCCACCAGCCACGGCAGCAGCGCCGGCCAGAGCAAGACGACCGCGACCAGCAGCGGGGCGGCCATGCTCACCCCTTCCGTGCCGCATGGTCTGCCAGCAGTCGGGCGATGATCTGGTCGGGGTCGATGCCATCCGTCTCCGCGGCAAAGGATCGCACCATGCGATGCCGCAAGACGGCCGGCGCCGCCCGCATGACGTCATGCACCTCCACGCAGGGCCGGCCAGCAAGCGCTGCATGGGCCTTGGCGGAGAGCACCAGAAACTGGCTGGCCCGCGGGCCGCAGCCATACCGCACCCACTCGCGAATCCACGGGACCGCCTCCGGGGATTCGGGGCGGGTCGCCCGCACGAGATCGATCGCGACGGCGAGCACGTGCTCGGCCACGGGCAACGCCCGCACCACCGCCGCAGCCCGCTCCAAGCTCGCGGCGTCGATCACTCGCTCGACGACAGCCGGGGAGCCGGCCGTCGTCCGCCGCACGATCTCGAGTTCATCATCACGGCTCGGATAGGCAACCCGGATCATCATCATGAACCGGTCGAGTTGGCCCTCGGGCAGTGGATACGTGCCCTCCTGCTCGATCGGGTTGCGGGTCGCCAACACGAAGAATGGCTGCGGCAACGGATGACGGACGCCACCGACCGTCACGTGCGTCTCCTGCATCGCCTCGAGCAGCGCAGACTGGGTCTTCGGCGGCGCACGATTGATCTCGTCGGCCAGCACGATGTTGTGAAATAGCGGCCCGGGGAGAAACCGAAGGTGCCGCCGTCCACCCGCGGCATCTGGATCACCCGTGACGCTGTCGAGCACCTCCGTCCCGGTGATGTCGGCCGGCATGAGGTCGGGCGTGAACTGGATTCGTCCAAATCGCAGGTCGAGCGCAGCAGCAAGCGATCTCACCAGGAGCGTCTTGGCCAGGCCGGGCACGCCCTCGAGCAGGCAGTGACCGCCACAGAGCATGACGGCGAGCATGTCCTCGATCACCTGCCCCTGGCCGACGATCACGGGCGCGAGCGCGGCCGTGAGCCGCTCCCGCAGGCTGGCCACATCGGCGAGTGCAGTGCGGGCCTCCGCCGCAGCAAGGGTCACAGCAGCAGCGGTGTCGTGGCTCATGGAGAAGGTCCGATGGAAGAAAGCTGATTCGACGTGGCGACAAGAATGGCGGCAGGCATGGCCGCGACATACACCGCATGCGGCCTCACAGGTTCAACGACCTTCACTCCGCCATCCGGGACTGGGAGCGGAAACGGTGGCCCCAGGGCCCGCAACGAGGACGGATCGAGGGCCGCGATGGCCGGCTGTTGTCCTGCGATTTGCTTTTCCATGACCGGCTGCAGGATCACTCCGCCCGCAAGCACCGCTGGACCGGCCGGCAAAGGCTCTGCAAGGCTGGAAGCCACGACCTGTCCAGAGACAACCTCGCGGGTGACAAGCGGTCCCTCACGGCCGACACTGCCGTGCTCGATGACCACCCGATCGTCCGCGATTCCAATGATTCGCACGCATTCACCGACAGCAGCCTCCCAGCGCAGCTGCGCAGACCGAGCCGCTGGGTCGAGCGCGATCACGCCCCCACGATCCTGGGCGGCGACAACGATGCATCTCGCGCTGCCTACCACCGGCTCAGCCGCCACCGGCCGGCCGTCGCCGTCATGCAGTCGATCATCGCCGCGGGGGATGGCCCCGTATTCATACCGCCACATGGGGTGACCGTCGCGGTCAAACGCCCACACGCTTCCCGCGTGATCGGCAATGACGACAAGGCCGTTCACTAGCGCTGCCTGCCGCCGGCCGGAAGCATGGTTGACACCGTCACTCGCCACACCTGAAGACAGCGGGTGTCGCCACATAACCACACCATCACGCGCGTCGTGGGCCACGATCTCAAGCGGGCTACGACCTTCGCTGCCGCGCACGACGACGATACACAGGCGGTCATCGGCAATGGGCGGCCCATCGAAGCCGACCAATCCGGGAGGGGGCGAGGCCGACCAGAGCAGTCGCCCCTCGGCCGTGTCGGAACAGTCAAGGCAAATCATCAGCGGCCCTAGCCGCCCCGCATCGATCACTCCATACAGAAGGTGCCCGACAACGCTGATTCCGGGTGGGCCTTGATCTGGCCGAGCGGCGTGGCGACGGGGGAGGACCGACCGGGGGAACAACAACGTGTCGCCAGATGGAACACTCCGCCAGGCCGGCAACCCGTCGATGGCTCGTACGCCGCGGACGGCACCGGCGTCGATCCAGGCGACGATGCCTGCCGCCCCCGCGGGCGCGGTGCCCTGTATGGGCTGCGACCAGCGGAGCTGCCACGCCTCCGGCCGTTGCAGCCATTCCAGTCGTTTCTGGACGACATTCTCCACCGCCGCCACGTCCGTGTGCAGCAGCCCGTCGTCGGCAGCCGGCACCGACGGCCACCCTGAGACGAGGCCGGCAAGGACCACGAATCCGATGGCACCGGTTCTGCGGGATCGTGGGGCCGCCGGAAGCATGCGTGTCGCCCGGGAAAGAGGGGGTGACTCCGGCATGGCCGGACTGATTGAAGTATAAGTCGGTGAGGAAACACGCGGAACCCTGCTCCACACACCTCCAATGCCCCGTATCGACGACGAAGACCTGTTCGAAGGTTCGACGATGACCTTCGGCGAGCACCTGGAAGAACTGCGGATCTGCCTGATTCGGGCTGCCATGGGGCTCGCCGTGGGGGTCCTGATCGGGTTCTTTCTCGGCCGTCCCGTCGTGCACCTTATCGAACGGCCACTGAAAAAGGCCCTCGGCACGTATTACACCGAACGGGCGGTCGAGACGTTCGACTCCTGGCAGCCGCGGGTCGCCGGCAGCGATCCCCTCCCCTACTCACGTTCGGAAGTCGTCGATGCCGTAGAACAGCGCGGCCTGTCGTTTGAACTCCGCGAGGTGCACCCGCAGCAACTGGCCCGTGTGCTTGCCGCGGCGGAGCCGCGTTCGGGCGAGCCGACTGACGATGCGAACGACTCGCCAGCCGCGTTCGACACCGACTCGCTCGTGCCGATCTTCCTCTGGCAGCCGCTCGAGAAGGACTCACGGGTAAGCATCACCACCCTCTCGGCCCAAGAAGCCTTCGGCATCTACATGAAGGCGGCATTGCTCGTCGGCATCGTGCTCTCGAGTCCCTGGATCTTCTACCAGCTCTGGACATTCGTGGCGGCGGGTCTCTATCCGCACGAAAAGCGGCTGGTCTGGACGTTCCTGCCGATCAGCATCGGGCTCTTCCTGGCCGGTGTCTGTCTCGCCTTCTTCTTCGTCTTCGACTTCGTGCTCGACTACCTGCTCGACTTCAACCGCTGGCTGGGGCTCGACCCCGACCCACGCATCAGCGAATGGCTGTCGTTCGTGCTCATTCTGCCGATCGGCTTCGGCATCGGCTTCCAACTCCCGCTGGTGATGCTGTTCCTGGAGCGGATCGGCGTGTTCGACGCCGCGGCCTACGCTTCCCAGTGGCGGACCGCCATCGTCGCCATCTTCATCGTGTCGGCCATCCTCACGCCCGCCGATCCCTACAGCATGCTCTTCCTTGCCCTGCCGCTGTGCCTGCTCTACTTCGGCGGCCTCGCCATCTGCCGCTGGACAAGCAGCACAAGCCCCGCATGACGCGGGCCTGTAGGAACGAAGCCGGGGATCGGGCGAGGTCGAGGCAAGTTGGCGTATCCTCGCCCCGAAGCCGAGACCTCGCCCGTCCCCGACGGTTTTCTTAGGCGATGAACGCCAGCCAGTAGAAGAGCAGCCCGGTGATCGTGGTGATCACGAGATCGATGGCGGCCAGCCTCCCCATCACTCGATGCCGCTCCCCGTGGCTGCCGGGAACGGGGGGCGAGGGAAATCGCACGAGGCCCTCCCAGATCGTCCAGACCCAGAGCACGAGCGTCGAGATGGCGAAGATGAGGTGGATGCCCAACATGGCGAGCACGCCTCCCGGCCACCACGGGCTCGGTCGGGCCCGGTCCTTCCAGTCGCTCACGAGACGGACATCGATCTCGAAGATCACGATGCAGACGAGCAGGGCCGCGGCGATCGCCAGTTGGAGTCGCCTGTGAGTCACAAAGTCTCGCCGCGTGCGGACGACATGAATGCTCCAGGCCAAGAGCGGCAGCACGGCGAGCAACCCTGCCACCAGGACGTCCATGCCGAGCGAACCGCGGGTGCCGAGAAAGCCGTCAATGCCTGTCATGCTCGTTATCGTACCTGCCGCGAGAAAGAGCCGAGAAAGATGCAAAGGCGTGAAACCGGGCTGATTGTAGCCCACGTTTTGCAGCCGGCAGGATGATGCGTATACGATCCGGACTCGGGCCGAGTGGCGAAACTGGCAGACGCACGGGACTTAAAATCCCGTGGAGCGAAAGCTCCGTGCGGGTTCGATCCCCGCCTCGGCCATTCACCGGGAATGCCTTCCCTGGTTTGACGCGGACCGGTCGGAGCCAACGCGGCCCCCGGGCTCGCGCCCCGGGCTTTCTGGTGCCTTCGCACACCCAGCCGGCGGGCTGCCCCGCCAGTTGATGCCGCCGCTCGCAAACACCTTTTCCGTCTTGTCTCTGTCTCGGCAGGCCTGTAATCCTTTTTGCCGTCAACCTTCCGGAGACCCACATGGCTGATTCAAAGGCCGAAATGCCCGACCTGCGGCCATCGACGCTGACCCTTCTGCTGCCCTGGCTGGCGGCTCCGCTCTTCTGCCTCCTGCCGATCGGCGGGTGCGCTATCGCCACTTCGATGCGTCATGCCGCCGACCGGGTAGCCCGAACGGTGACGGCTGATCCGCCAGTTGTGGCGATCAGCCTGCCGCGGTAGTTGTCACCGGCGAGTGGCGGTGTTTTCCCGGGCGGCCTGGCGAGCGGCAAGAAACCGCCGCAAGCCACCGACAACCCGCGCCGGCGTCTGCGTGCCGGACTGGCTGAAGAGGGGCGTCTGCCCATCCTCGGTCACGATGATCTCGACAGCCTCCGGCGCCAGCGGGGCCCCGCCGAGCAGCCGTTGCATGGGCTCATCCGTCTCGCCCGCCCCAGGATCGCCTGCGGGCACCTCGGCCACGACGAAGTTTTCCCGGGTAAATGCGTCAAACTCGGGATCGTTGACGAGTTCAGCCGAGCGGGTCTTCGCACCTGAATCGCTCTTTCGCGACACGACCAGCAGGATCGGTCGCTGCTTCCCTTGGGCCGTTGCGACCGCCTCTTCGAGGGAGGTGAGAACACCGTCCTTGGCAGGATCGGTCGCCGCGGTCGCCTGGTCCGCCGGGCGGGCCGGCACATGAGCCGCCATCTCGGATACCCAGGTAGCCGCCGACTGGCCGTGATACCCCTTCTTGATGGTAATTTTCTGACCGTCAGGGCCGATCAGGAGGGCGCTGGGAAACGTGCGCACGCCGTATTTGATGCAGACCTGGGATCGCTCGCTCCGGACGGCCGGGGAGATGCCCTGCTGCGGGAGGTCGATCATCAGGAGCACGACGTTGTCGGAGGCCCATTCCAGGAATGTCTCGGTCGCCAGGACGTTGTCCTCGAGTGTCTTGCAGTGCGGGCACCAGTCGCTTCCGGTGAAGATCGTGAGAACGGGCCGGCCAGACTCGGCTGCCGCCGTGAGGGCCGTGTCGTATTCCGTCAGCCAGCCTTCGCTGCCAGCTGCCGGCCGGATGGTCAGGCACAGGACAATTGCCACCCAGCTGAGAGAACGCCCCACACACTGGCTTACGCCAACAACCGTCATCCCACTCTTCGTTCGTGCCATCCGCATCGTATGTCGCCTCCTTGCAAGCTGTTCCCCAAACTTCTTATTCGGGAAACAGCGACGGGGTTCGCGAGCCTTCCAACGCCGAAACTCAAGCAAAAGGCTAGCGATGAGGCCCGATACTGTAAATCTTTGCAGATTGCGCCACTTATCTGGCTTCACCAAGTTGCCAGGGCGGCAGCGAAACGCTGGACTTACGGCCACCAGGCACCTCGAAAAAAGTTCCGCGATGGATGCCGAGAGCCGGATACTGCCCCTAGATCCTAGATCTGTGAGTGGTGGGCTGGCACGGTCACCAAAAGGCCGAGGGCCTGGCCGCACGTGCGCGACCAGGCCCTCCAAGCAAACCGATTTCCGGCAGCCCCGGAGGGCCGCCGCTGCCCGGCGAGGGAACCCTTGGCGTTCCCTCCGCCGGGCCAAGGCGGCGGGGGCCATGGATGGCCCCGCCGCCGGGACAACTAAAACTGCACGATCGCGTCGCAGCCGCCGTAGAACTGGCCGTACTGGTCGCCACCAGTGGCGAGGTTCCCGTAGGGCAGCGGACCACCCATCTTGTCCGGCGAGTACCAGTCATACCGCAGTTCGGGGCGGATGACGACGTTCTTGCCCATCAGGTAGTTGAGACCCCACGTCATCGCCCAGAAGTTACCCTGGAAGCCACCCACCGACGGCTCGCCCCCGGTCAACGCATTGCGAAGCCCGGAAATCACGCGGGTGCCGTTGTTGTCGCGGAACCACTCAAACCGCAGACCGCCGATCAGCGTGTCGGAGAAGTTGTAGAACATGTACTGGTTGATGCCGTACCACTGAGCCAGCGGTGACGTCTGACCATTGGTCCAGAGAGCGTCGTCCGTCTGGCCGTTGAACTGCCAGCCGTTGTCGTTCTGGATCACATAGTTCAGCTTGTCGCTGAGCTCATTGGTGTACACGAGGCTGATGATCGAGCGATTCCCGACCAGGTTTCCAGTATCACCGAACGTACCGACCTCGTTGCCGCTCGAGACGGCTGCAATGAGCGACTGCTTCTCGTCCGAACTGTTGAACGTGACCGCTCCGAGGAAGGCGGCGTTGTTGTTGTAACCGGGGTAGGACGTGTTGGCGATCGGGCCGAGCATGCCGTCGTCCCAGTTATCCCACCCATTCGTGATGCCGGCCACGACCGTCATCTGGTCGTTCGGAACCCAGTTGCCGAGGATGCCGGTGTGCGTGAACGGCTCACCGTACTGCATCGCGTAGGCATGGGTGTAGAAGAAGTTGCCGATTGCCGGCACCACTTCGTAGCCGATCAGCGTGTAGAAGTGACCAAACTTCACACCCAGATCCTCACGGCCCAACTCACCGTAAAGCTGCGGCATTGCCAGACCGTAGTAGCGCGACGAATACCACCGTGGGCCGGCGACCCCGCTCGGATCGACGTAGCCTCCACGGTAGGCGTCGAGGCCGCGGGCTGTCGTGAAGAGAAAGTCGGTGCCGTAGAGCAGGTCGACTCGACCGGCCCAGCCGAAGTCTTCGCCCAGCGTCTTCTCGTTGACGAGGTAGAGCTGGTTCATCTGGCCCTGCCACGCCCGGTCATTGAACGTGATCGGGCCGTTCCAGGGGGATCCCCAGTTGTTGGCACCGATACCGGCAGCCATCCAGCCGTAGGTATTGATTCCGCGGCTCGTGAGGAACTCGGTCTCCAGGTAACGGGTCGCTCCTTCTTCCACGGCCGCCTGCTCGGGCGCTGCGGCGCGATACTGGTAGACGTCCTCCAGCGGCACGCCCGGCCGAGGCATCTCGGGAACCGGCGGAACCCCGTCGGCCTGGGCGAACGAATCATAGAGGCTGGTATCGACACGTGACGGAACCTGCGGCTCCGTCGCCAACGCGGCGGAGGCCAACAGGCCGGCTGCCACCGAGAGCGGCAGTTTGAACTTGGTGAATCGCATGGTCTCAAAATCTCCCAATCAGAGGGCCGGTACCCGGGCTACGAACGTCGCAACCCCGAGGCGTTTCGCACCGAATCGTGGGATGGCATGTACGCACGGTCCGCCGATCCGTGGCACACTGTTCCCCCTCCGCCCACTTCCCGGTATCGACGGGGGCCGGCCCAAAAAACCGACCTATCCAGACCGTCGGCAAAGTCTCCACGACCGGGACAACGCGGTGTGAAGATATGCCGGCTGGCGAGAAACTCAGGCCGGCTCGCCCTCGGCAAACAGGCCGGCCAGCAGGGCGTTTACGAACTGCGGCGGGTCGAAGGGCTGCATGTCGTCGGCGCCTTCACCAAGGCCGACGAGCTTGACAGGCAACGCGAACTGTTCGGTGACAGGCACGATCACTCCCCCGCGGGCCGAGCCATCGAGCTGGGCCAGTACGATACCGGTGCAGCCGGCCGCCTCCTTGAAGCCCTTGGCCTGCGAAAGCGCGTTCTGGCCCGCCGTCGCATCGATCACCAGGAGCGTTTCGTGCGGCGCATCGGGAATCTGCTTGGCGATCACGCGGCGGATCTTGCCGAGCTCCTGCATCAGATTCGACTGGGTCTG
>CAMCYH010000015.1 GCA_945883745.1 Candidatus Kuenenia stuttgartensis | reverse complement strand
ATCCGCCCCACCGGCTGTGAGCTGATCGACAAAAAGATTCTCGACTGCACGAGAGACAATCTGGAGCAGGCCCGCAATCGCGCGTTTGTGGTGGGCGATCCCGGGGCGGTGCTTGTCGTCGAGGTGCGCGACGCTGATCCCGACCGGCTCACCCGGGATCTCGATACGGTCGAGGCCGCTTTGAAAGCCGCCGACCTGGGCTACGCCTATCCACGGCTCGTCGGGGCCGAGGGCGACCGCGTCTGGGAGTTGCGGCGGGCCGGCCAGGGGCTCGTAAACAACCTCCCGGGCGATGCCAAGCCCCGCGAGATCGTGGAAGACACGGCCGTCGCCGTTGAGGATCTGCCGGCCTACATCGCCGAGTTTGACCGGCTCCTCGCCGAGAAATACGGCATCGACTGCGTCCACTACGCCCATGCCGGGGCGGGCGAGCTTCACCTGCGGCCGCTCTTCAACCTGCATTCGCCCGAGGGGCTGAGGATGTTTCGCGACGTGGCCACCGACGTCGCCCACCTCGTCAAGAAATACCGCGGCTCCTTGAGCGGCGAACATGGCGACGGCCGGCTCCGCGGCGAATTCATTCGCACGATGGTGGGCGAGGAGTGTTATCGGCTTATCGAACGGGTGAAGCAGATCTTCGATCCGCACGGCATTTTGAATCCCGGCAAGATCGTCAAGACGCCGCCGATGGACACGAGCCTGCGGATCGACCCGGCCGCGCATCCACCAGCCCGCGACACCGTGTTTCGGTTTGCCGACACCGGTGGCATTCTGCGGGCGGTCGAGAAATGTACCGGAGTAGGACAGTGCCGTAAGACTCACCTGATTGGCGGCACGATGTGCCCCAGCTACATGGCCACCCGCGACGAGCAGCACACCACGCGGGCCCGGGCCAACGTGCTGCGGCAGGCACTGGCTGCCCCGGCTGCCGCCGATCCCTGGACGCAGCCCGCGCTGGCCGAGGTGATGGATCTCTGCCTCTCCTGCAAGGCCTGCAAGAGCGAGTGTCCGTCGAATGTCGACATGGCGCGGCTGAAGGCCGAATGGGAGCAACAGCGGCAGGATCGCGAGGGCGTGTCCCTGCGGTCGCGGCTCATCGCCGGGTCGGCAGCAGCGATGCGGCGGGCGGCGCTGGCCCCCTGGCTCTACAACCTGGCCGTCACGGCCCCGGGTATTTCCCATCTCACGAAAAAGATCATGGGCTTTGCGCTCCCGCGGTCGCTGCCGACGCTGCCCGGCACAACGCTCACAGCCTGGTTTCGCCGCCGTGGCGGCAGCCGTCCGCCCGCTCCGATCGGTCGCGTGCATCTCTTCTGCGATGAGTTTACCGACACGCTCGACGCACCGGTCGGCATCGCGGCGGTCGAGCTACTCGAGGGCCTCGGCTACGAGGTTATAATCCCCAAGCATGTCGATAGCGGGCGGGCGCATTTTTCAAAGGGGCTCGTGCGGGCCGCCCGCGATCTGGCGACGCGCAACGTCGAGCTGCTCGCTCCGGTGATCACCGACGAGGAGCCGCTCGTCGGCATCGAGCCTTCGGCGATCCTCGGGTTTCGCGATGAGTATCCCGACCTCGTGCCGGAGCATCTGGCCGGCGTAGCCCGATCGTTGGCCGGCCGGACACTCCTGCTCGAGGAGTTTCTCGCCCGGGAGGCGGCCAGCGGCCGGATTCGCTCCGAGCAGTTCACGGCGGAGCCCAGGCAGGTGATGCTGCATGGCCACTGCCACCAAAAGGCGCTCTCGTCTCTCGAGCCGGCGGTGGCAGCGCTCGGTCTGCCGACCAACTATTCGGTGCAGGTGATTCCCAGCGGCTGCTGCGGTATGGCCGGGTCGTTTGGTTACGAGGCCGAGCACTACGACCTCTCGATGAAGATCGGCGAACTTGTGCTCCTGCCGGCGGTGCGGGCCGCGGGGGCCGATGCGCTCATCGCCGCGGCGGGCACGAGCTGCCGCCACCAGATCAAAGACGGCACCGGCCGGATCGCCCGCCACCCGGCGGAAATTCTCCGCGCGGCGCTGGTCAGCCGCCCCGCTTCCGCGTGAGCATGAACTCGTTCCCTTCCGGATCGACGCACATCGCCAGATGCGGCGGCTCGTCGTTTTCCGGCTCGGGCTCGCGGGTCAATTGGCCACCGGCGGCCGCCACCTCGCGGCCTCCGGCAACGACGTCGGCTACCTGGAAGCTCATGCCCGTCCAGGTGCGTTTGCCTTCGCCGCCGCCATGGATGCCGATCACGGCGTCGAGGATGCCCACCTCGGTGATCGCCGGGTTTTGCCGGAGGATGCGGCCACCGAAGACATCGCAATAGAACCGGGCGGCCCGCTCCATGTCGGCGGCCCAGATCACATATTTCACGCGTTCAACGATCATGTTCGCAGTGTACGGCTATGCGTGTCGCGATGCGAGAGGGCTCACTCCTCCGCGGGGCGAGCGGACTTGTCCGCAACCACATTGAGCCAAACCGGCAGCGTGGCCTGGCCGCCACCGGCACCTGTCCAGAGGTGGAAGAGCCGTCGGCCCGGTCGCGTCTTCGGGGCGGCGGTAAGGAAAAACTCTCGTTCGCTCTCTCCCTCAACGATCAGCAGGCCGCTCAGTCCGAGGTTATCCACGAACACTCCGTGTGGCAGGTTGCGGTCGGCGGCAGTGTCCCGACCAAATTCAATCCGCTCCTTGAAATCAACTCTATCCACGCGCACCTTCGCCGTGATCGTCTCACCCGGGCGGATGGTGAACTCGAGCGGCTCGCCGGGCCGCTCGACAACCGAGGACGTCACCGCCGGCACGATCATCGCTGAAAACTTAGGCGGCTCGCCAAGGGTGATGGCACCAAGCGTGCCAAGATCCTGCACGACCTGGCGGCCATTGATGTCTGCAACAGCCCGCACCCGCACCTGCTTCTCGGCCGCCTCGTCGGGGTCGGTGGCGTCCTCGGCGGCGGCGATCACGCCGCGGGCCCGCCGCTGCTCGGCCTCGATCTCAATTGGCCCGTGAAATGTGAACCCCGGCGGGAGGCCCTCCACCTCCACGCGAATGGGGCCATCAAAGCCGTCGAGTCGGTCAGCGCGGAACGCGAGTTCACGGCGACCCCCCGGCCCGAACTTCAGGTTTTTGCCCTCGATTGCCACGGTAAAGCCCGGCTGGGGCGGGCGAAGCGTGAGCGTGTAGCGGAAGTCCTCGGGACTGCCCTCGGCCCCGAAGCCGCGGACGTCACTCAGCCGCACGATGTAGTCACCGTCGGTCGGCGCGGTGAATGAGACCAGAGAATCGAGCCCAAGCCGCGCGGTCGACTCGTCGTCGTTCTCGTAGAAGAGGCGAAATACCGGCAGGCCATTGGCCTCGGGCTCAGCCCCCGGAGCCAGAGGCTTCACCACCCAGGCCGGCTCCCCAAGCGCGTGCGTAATCGCGGACGTGCCGAAAAACGTGTGCCTCGTCCCCTCGCCGGGATAGACGATGAAGCCCGAGTCGGGGCCACGGGGGTAGAGCCAGAGCCGCACCACTTCGCCACCGGCGTAGAAAAACTCGTCAAGCTCCATCTCCTCCCAGTTATGGACCCGGAAATCGTCGGCCTGCGTCGAATTTTTCCCACGAAACGTAAACCATGAGTCGCGCGTGGCCTGCAAGGCAACTCGCTCCACAAGTTGCCCTGTCGCGTTGAGCACCTCGAGTTTCGAATCGAGTTTCGACTTCGACCGCGCGGCATTCACCTCGATCACGACAGTTTCACCCCGGCGTGCTGAGAACCGGAAACAGTCGGCATCCCCTGGGCGACCAATGGTGCCGGTGATCGCCGCAGCGGTAGCAACCGGCTGAGCGCTGGCAGCATCATCGTTTGCCTCCCGCTCCTGAACCGCTATCGATTCGACCATGGGCGGCTGGGCGGATTCTGAGGAAGAGTCAGCTGCCGTGATCGCGGGAGGGGGTAGGGCCGGCCGATCCTCTGCCCTCGCGCTCACCAGCGGCACCGCATCGAGCGATCCATCCATGCGACCAAGGAGAAAACCGCCGGTCAGCGGCACCGCCACCGACACGATATCGGGCTGCCTTGGATACTCGCCGACGAGTTGCAAGTCGGGCAGGCTCCAGACTGAGACCGAGCGATCCTCGGCAGCCGTGATCAGCTGCTGGCCATCAGCCGCCATCGCCATCGCCGTGACCGGGGCTTCGTGGGCGAACCGCGACTGCACAGGCGGGTTGATCGCCGGCTTCTCGAGCGACATGAGCCGCCACATGTGGATCCGCTTGTCGCGGCCGGCAGCGAGCACGTGGGAGCCATCGGTGGTGAATGCCACGCTTGCCACCTCTCCTTGCGGCTGGCCAAGCGTGTCGAGTCGCACGCCGTCGGCTGCCCTCCACAGCTTGACTGTCTCATCGGCACTGGCCGATGCAAGCACGTTGCCCGTGGGGTGCCAGGCGAGGTCGAAGACGGCGGCATTGTGGACGTCGATCGATCGCTGCAGGCTGCCGTCGGCCACGCTCCAGAGTTTCACCGATCGGTCGTAGCCCGCTGTGGCGAGTGTCGCCTCGTCGGGCGAAAGCTCGGCGTCGTAGAGGAGGTCGCGATGGCCGCCAAACGACATGATGTTCTTGCCGCTGGCTGCATCGCGGATCTCGGCGATGCCCCGCAGGCCCGTGATGCCGCCCGCGATGACGAGACGATTGCCATCGCGGCTAAAGTGCAGCGCCTTCACGACGGCGGGGCCATCGGCGATAGTGACCAACGGCGATCCGACCGGTCGGCCGGCTTCGAGGCGAAATACGTTCACCGCGCCGCCGGTAGCCACGGCCAGCCGGCTGCCATCGGTAGTAACTGCCGCCGCCGTGACGGGCCGCGGCCCCGTGGAAGCTGGCAGCGTCGGCACAACGAGCGTTTCCAAGATGGACGTGTCATGTGCCGGTGGCGCAGCCCCCGCAGCGATCCAGGCCTTGAGAGTGGCGAGGTCGGCAGCCGGCACCTGCGGCTCATCGGACGGCGGCATGTGATCGCCGTCGCTGCTCTCGATCCGCTGAATCATGACGGAGCCAGCGGGATCACCCGGGGCAAAAGCCTCTCCCTCCGCGGCACCGCCCTGCTTGAGCGTCGCGAATCGCTCCACCGAAAACTCCGCTTCGGCATCTCGTCCATTGTGGCAGCCTGCGCAATACGTCCGCAAAATCGGCGCGACATCCTGCTCATACGAAGGCGCCGCGAACGCGAACAAGGGAACGCAGCTCACCTGTCCAATCACAAGGCAAATGAGGCGGAGATGAGGGCAAATAAGCTGCGTCCCCATTTTCGGCGAGGGGTTGCCCGTGCCAATCGAGCGGCGTAGGAAACCGAGCGGAGCCAGGATGGCGAGAGCGAGGTTTCCTCCGAGCGAGCGAAGGGCAGGATGCCCTGAGTGAGCGTCCGGCGAGATGGCACGGGCAACCCCGGCCCCCTGACGTTCAATCGCACAACGTCCAATCGGACTCATATTAATGCCTAAAAAGGAATTCGCTGCTCGTCAACAACGACCAATACATATCTTCCACGATCTCCCGCCGCTCCTCGGCCTTGGCGGCTGAGAGCATCTCTTCGATCGGCTTGCGTTCCGCCTCGGTCGGCGGCCGGGAAAGGGCGAGCATCCAGGCCTGCTCGACCACCGCAGCCGGCGCTGGGTCGGTGGCGAGAAGTTGCGTGATCCGCCCCGCCTTCGCGGCCAGTTTGTCGTTCAGCGTGGTGCCATTCGAGAGGTGGAGCACCTGCACGAGACTCGGCTGATTTGACCGCTCACACTCGCAGGTGATCTCGCGGGAGTTGCGGCCAAACGTGGCGAGAAAGTAGTTCCGCACAGCCGAGTCACGAAGCTGCAGGGCTCGCGTGTCGGCGTCGTAGCCTTCCACCTTTTGCGTCGATCCGTCGGCCATAACGATGTCGGTGTAGCGGTCGCGAACGCCGGTGACGTCGGCAATGGCGTCGGAAAGCACCTCGGCCATCAGCCGCTTCGGGTAGGTGCGGGAAAACCAGCGGTGGTCATCTCGATTCTCTGGCAGTGGCGTGGCGGACCGGGCATAGGTTTCGGAGAGCAAAATCAGCCGCATGAGGGCTGGGAGGTCAAAGCCTTTCTGAGCCGTGAAGTCGGCAAGGGCGGCCAGCAGCGGCTCATTGCTGGCGGGGTTGGTGGCCCGCAGGTCATCGACCGGCTCGACAAGGCCGAGGCCGAAGAAGTTGGCCCACACGCGATTAACAATGGCCCGCGTGAAGTAGGGATTGGCGGGATCCGTGAGCCAGGCCGCGAGTGGCTCGCGGCGGTCACCGGGATCGTCCATCGACAGCGGCTCGCCGTCGAGCGGAGCCGGCGACTGTGGCTTGCCGGTCTTCGGCTGCATCAGATCACCACGCGACTCGACGTACAGCGTCCGCATGCCATCGCCATTTCGCAACTCGCCTCCCCAGCCCTTCGTGCGAACTCGGGCGAAGAGATTGGCAAAGGCGTAGTATTGGTCGTTGGTCCACTTCTCGAGCGGATGGTTGTGGCACTTCGCGCAATTGATTGACAGGCCGAGAAAGGCCTGGCTCACGTTTTCGGCGACCGTCTCCGGATCCTGGTGGACGGCAAAAAAGTTCGTCGCCCCGTTTTCAAAGCTGGAGCCGCGGGCCGTCACCAGTTCCCGCACAAACGCGTCCCACGGCAGGTTGGCTGCCACGCGGTCGCGGACCCACCTGTAGTAGGCATCGACCGCCTGCGGCCGCAGTTTCTCGCCGTTCACGAGCAGGATGTCGCACCATTTATATGTCCAGTAGTCGACAAACTCGGGCCGGGCCAAGAGCAGATTGACAAGCCGTTCCTTCTTCTGGGGCGCTGTGTCGGAAAGGAAGCGACCAACCTCCTCGGGCGAGGGCAGTCGGCCGATCGTGTCGAGAAACGCCCGTCGCACGAATGTCGCGTCGTCGCACCGCGGCGACGGCGCCAGCCGCAGCTCGCGGAGCTGGGCGAGGTTGAGCTCATCGATCAGGTTTGCCCGCGGAGCCGCCGAATAGACCGATTCCGCAACCACATATGGAAAGGGCACCACCACCCGCGCTACGGCGATCTGGGAGGAGAACCAGGCGGTCACGGCGCCCTCGCCATGGCCGATCACGCTGACGATGCCTGCCGGATCGACCGTTGCCACGCTTTCATCGGCCGAGGTGAACCGGGCCCAGTGAGTGACGTCGCGGGAAGACCCATCGCTGTACCGAGCCGTCACGGCTAGCCGCAGCGAGTCCCCGACGGCGGCAGTCTGCCGTGTGGGTGCGAGTTGGATCGCGTCGAGCTTTCTCTCGCCCACCTGTGGCCCCGGGCAGCCCGCCTCGATCCAGGCAGCAAGCACCTTGTAATCGTCGCTGCCGACATCGAGCCGCTTGCCTCCCTTGTGGGGCAGAGCCATCGTGGGCTTCGTGAGCAGTAGGCTGGCGCCGGGGCTTGCCGGGTCGATGCGGCGGCCCCGCGCCTCGCGAGTAATGGCGAGAAAATCAGCCGCCGGGTCGTAGCCGAAGAGCGATAGGCGAAACCCTTCCTTGCCGGCGATCGCCCCGTGGCAGCCGCCACCGTTGCAGCCGGCCTTCGAGAGAATCGGAACCACGTCGAGTTCGAAGCTCGGCTCATGGGAATGGGCCGCAGTTGGGCTGACTGCCAGCCACACCAAAAGCAGGCCTGTCGCCGACTGGGGACGCCTCATGAAAACAGCTCCTTGATCGGGTTGGTGCCGAAGTCGGTGAGCGCGAAAGGGCGACCTGCCGGCCCCGGAAGGTGCTGCTCATGATCGAGGCCGAGCGAATGAAAGATCGTTGCCACCAGGTCGCCGGGCTTGACCGGCCGCTCGGCGGGAAATGCTCCGATCGGGTCGCTCGCCCCCACGACCCGGCCCCCGCGCACGCCGCCACCGGCGAACGAGCAGGTGAAGACCTGCGGCCAGTGGTCACGGCCGCCGGCGGGATTCACCTTCGGCGTGCGGCCAAACTCCGAGAGCCCTGCAACGAGCGTGTCGTCGAGGAGCCCCCGCTCGTGCAGGTCGGCGATGAGCGCTGAATAGGCCTGGTCGTACATCGGGCAAACGATGTTTTTCATGCCCTCGATCGATGTGAACGGCTTGGAGCCGTGGATGTCCCAGGTGATCTCGTCAAACACGGTGAGGAAGGTGTTAATGGTCACGAACCGCACCCCGCTTTCCACGAGCCGACGGGCGAGCAAACAGCACTGGCCAAACCGGTTCATGCCGTAGCGCTCGCGGACCGCCTCTGGCTCCTTCGAGAGATCAAACGCCTCGCGAGCCTGGGTGCTCGTCATCAGGCGGTAGGCTGCTTGGAAGTTGTCATCGAGCAGCCGGGCGTCTTCGCTGGCCTCAAACTGCTTTGCTGTTGACTCCACGATCTCCCGCATCTTGCGGCGGCGATCGAGCCGGGCCACGGAGATCTGGTCGGGGGGCAGCAGATCGGGCACGCGGAAGTTGGGCTTGGATGGATCGGCCATAAGGGCGAACGGATCCTGTGCCTTGCCGAGAAATCCCCCGGCCTGGCCGTTGGGAAGATTGCCGCCACCGCGGCCCATCAGTTCGGGCAGCACGACGAACGGCGGCAGGTCGGTGCGTCGGCCGAGCAGGTAGCCGGCCACGCTGCCCGCATGCGGCGTCTGGATGCCGCCGGTAAACCGCCGGCCGGTCTGCATGATCTGCCAGCCGGCGTCATGCACAGCGGCGCCATCGTGGTGGCAACTCCGAACGAGCGAAAACTTGTCGGCGATCTCGGCGTGCTTCGGGAGCAACTCCGACACCTCGAAGGCATCAGACTTCGTGCGGATCGGCTTGAAGGGGCCGCGGACCTCCACCGGCGCCTCGGGCTTCATGTCCCAAAGGTCCATGTTCGACGGACCGCCGAGGTTGAAAATCATGATGCACGATCGCTTCTCGCAGCCGGGGCGAACCTTGCCCTCGGCCGCGGCCCGCGCATATTGCGGCAGCGAGAGACCCACGGCGGCGAGCGCCCCGACGTGGAGAAAATCGCGGCGGCTGGTAGCCGAGCCGCACAGGAGGGCCCGTTCCCCGGGCCGGGCAACACGGAATTCAAGCATCGGCAAGCCTCCAGAAGATGATGAAATAATAGCCCCTGCCTGGGGTGGCGTCATTTGACGAAAGCGTCATCTCTTTGTATTTACGGCGCATGGAAAATCTTGATGCCAACGGAATAGGAGCGCTCGCCGAGCAGGTTCTCCAGCTCTTCGATGCGTTGCCAGATGTGCATCTTTTCGTCAAGGATCGCCAAAGCCGGTTCACGAGGGCCAACACGGCCTGGCTGCGGATGCATGGCTGCCGCTCGGAGGTGGAGGCGATCGGCAAGTCGGACTTCGACTTTCATCCCCCTGCTCTGGCCTCGCAGTACGTTGCAGAAGACGCCCGCGTGATGGAGTCGCGGGAACCGCTGATCGATCAGGCCTGGCTCGTCGGCGATCATCGGGGAACGCCTCAGTGGTTTCTCTGCACGAAGCGGCCGCTCTTTGACCGCGCCGGCAGCGTGGCCGGGATCGCCGGGGTTCTTCGGCCGTTCGACCAGGCTGGCAATGCGCCGGCCGAATACAGGCGGCTCACGCCGGTGATCGAGCACGTCACTCAGCACTACGGCCACCGCATTGCCGTCGGGGATCTCGCCCGTCTGGCAGACCTGTCGGCGAGCCAGCTGCAAAGGGAGTTTCGCAGGCTGTTTGGAATCTCCGTGTCTGACTACGTCGCCCGCATACGCCTCGTGACCGCCTGCCGCCGACTGCGGGAGTCGGATGCCGCAATCGGCCAGGTGGCTCGCGAGTGTGGCTTTCATGACCAGGCCCATTTCACAAAGGCATTTAAGAACTACGCCGGTCAGACGCCGCGGCAGTATCGCGACCAGTGGCGCGGCAACAATGGGACCTGCAAGACGTGAAAAGGCGAGGATTGCGCCGGTCACAATCCGAAACGCTTCACGACCATATCAAGCATTGTTCCGCATCCTGGATGCGAGTCGCCGGCGCACTCGGGTCATGAATCGATCAGGCGTTCGAGCGCGGTCCGTGCCCGATTGATCTCGGCGGTGACCGCCGGAACGGTCTCGAGGATCGGCACACCGCGAGGCACGGGGTGCATGAAGATCTCCATCGGCCCGGCAAACCGCATGCTGGCTAGCTCCCGCATGAGCGGCCCGAAGTCGAGCGGACCGCGACCCGGCATTTGCAGGAGTTCGTCCTCCTTGGGGAGCTTCTCCTTCGAACCCTTGCCATGCTGCTGGGCGTAGACAAACTTCAGCTTCGGCGCCACATCACTGGCCAGCGATGCAATGAGCCCGGCATCCTGGGGCAGGTGATGCGGTGCGAGAGCGATGCCCAGTCGCTCATGAGTGGCGAGTTCCGCGAACCGGCGGATCGCGTCGGGGGTCTGCAGAAGCGATTGCGAATGATTCTCGATGGCGATCACTCCACCGGTTGCTTCCGCGGCGGCGAGGCTGGGGCCGAGTTTGGCGAGAAACGATCTGATGGCCGCCACGAGCGAGTCACCCGTCGCGGCGCCGTCGCCGGCCGCCGTCGTCACCAGCACTGTCCCCTCACCGCCGAGCCGCTTGGCGACTGCAAACTCCTCCGCGAGGTGAAACGCCCCCACTTTGTAACAGGCGATCCCGCCAAGCCTGATGCCCGCCGCAGCCAGCATTTCCCGCACCGTGGCTTCCCCAAGCGAGTCGACCTCCTCCCGCTGTGTGCCATGGGGCTTCGGCCAGAGATCGATCATGTCGGAGCCGGTCTTCGCCACCTCCGGCACAATCTCCGCCAAGGGAAAGCTGCCGTACATCGCGGAGGACAGGATCCACCGCGGCCGCCAGCCATCCGCAGCGACCGCCGCCCTGACCACGCCGCCACTGGCGATCCCCGCCGCCGCAATGCCGGTGGCTTTCAGAAACGCTCGTCGGGATGTCGGTGAACGTCCGGAAGTCACGCGGGCTGAGCCTCCCGCTGCGGCTGGTGGATCACCTGGCCATTTTCCAAAAACGGCACGGCCAAATGCATCGGATCACCACGACCATCGGGGCCGACGGTGCCGGGCCTGTAGATCGGCTCAGGGGAATACTGCGTGACGTAGGCCCGTCGCATGCGGTCGGTGGTGTTGAACCCACTTCGGTGAAACACGAGCGAACTGAAAACGACCAGACTGCCGGCCGGTACGACCGCGGGCACACCCGACTCGTCGCCGAAATATCCACACTTGTCGCCGCTCTCCGGATCGCGGATGTGCTCGACGAGCGTGCGAATGCCCACCTTCGAATAGGGAAGCACGTAGGCCGTGCCGTTTTCGAGCGTCATGTCATCCACGGCAGCCCACACAGTCACATACTCGCGGTGCGGAAAACCGAGGTAGCCGCCATCCTGATGCCAGGAAAACTTTGTGCCTTTCTCGGCAGCTTTTACCACATACTGGTCGTAGAACAGGAAGGCCGTATCGCCGATTGTTGCCCTGCACACCTCCGCCATCAGATCGCTGAAAAGATATTCCTCGAGTCGGGGTGCCAGATGGTACTGCTTGGCGATGTGATACCGCTTCCCGCGGTGCGAGATGTGGATGTGGTCAACACCCTGTTCATCCATCTGGCGATGCATCGCGTCGATCAGGTGGTCGCATGCATTCCGCATGACATGCAGGTGATCGGCGGAAATCACCGATTCGGCGATGAAGTAACCCTCGCGACGATAAAGGTCGCGGTGAGCGGCGGTGATCAGGCTGGCCATCGTAAGGCTCCGAGACAATTATCGGAAAGATCTCTCCTCATGTACGGTAGGACTCACCCGCGTAGCCGTCATTCCAATTTTGAACGCCGTTCATTCAGGTTTTCCATGCCAGCGTTCGTCCTCACCAAAGAAAACGCGGTCCTCCATGGCCTCATTGAACTTGTGGGATCGAAAGTCCGGCCTGAAAAATCGAAAGAGATATCTCATGATCGCTGGATGAGCCTCCGTTAAAATCCGATCATTCCATGGGCTGCTGACGGCGGCATGAACCAACTCGACTTCACCGTGGCTGCCGACTGAGTTTGGCGACCTGGATTGAGAGGCGTCGTTAATGCGACTTCATGTGGCGTGCATCATTATCGCCGGTTTCTGCCTGACGGCGGACGCCAGTGAACCCGTCTCGTACGACCGCGACGTGCGGCCAATCCTCAAGGCTGCCTGCACCCACTGCCACGGCGAAGAGGACGAACTCGCGGGGGGTGTCGATCTGCGGCTGCGGCGGTTCATGGATCGCCCGGGCGACAGCGGTGAGCCGGTGGTCGTCGCAGGGCAGCCAGACGAGAGCCTGCTCATGAGCATGATTGTCTCGGGCGAGATGCCCGAAGACGGCAAGCCGCTCGACCCGGCGCAGATCGACCTGATTCGCGCGTGGATCGCCGCCGGCGCTGTGGCCGATGCACCGGAGCCCGAGTCGCTGCCCCCCGGCGCATACGTGAGCGAGTCGGAGAGGCGACACTGGGCGTTTCAGCCGATCGTCGATCCGCCGGTGCCACCCGCCGGTCCGGCTGATCGCATACGCACTCCGATCGACGCATTTCTTTGGGCCCGACTTCACGAAAAGGGGCTCACCTTCGCCCCCGATGCCGACCGCCGCACGCTCATCCGGCGGGTCACCATCGATCTGACGGGGCTGCCGCCGACGCCGGAGGAGGTCGAGCAGTTCGTCGCTGACACAGCCGCAGACGCCTACGAGAAGGTCGTCGAGCGGCTGCTGGCCTCCCCGGCCTATGGCGAGCGCTGGGCCCGCCACTGGCTCGACGCGGTCGGCTATGCCGACTCCAACGGCCACGCCGAGGCCGACTCCCCCCGGCCACATGCCTGGCGGTATCGCGACTACGTGATCGAGTCGTTCACCGAGGATAAACCTTGGAACGAGTTCCTTGTCGAGCAGCTTGCCGGCGATGAACTCGCCGGCGTGGTCCACGGGGAGACCGCCGACGCCGTGCAGGATCCCGACCGGCTCGAAAACATAGTCGCCACCGGATTCCTGCGGATGGCGCCCGATGGAACCGGCGATCCCCTGCCCGACCCGCTCCTCGGCCGCAACGAGGTGATCGCCGAGCAGCTGAAGGTCGTCTCGAGCGCTCTCCTTGGTCTTACGGTGGGCTGCGCCCAGTGTCACGACCATCGGCTCGACCCGATCTCCCAGATCGATTACTACCGGCTGCGGGCCGTGTTTGAGCCCGCTTTCGACGTAGCCCAGTGGCGTTCTCCGGCCCAGCGGCTCTGTTCGCTCGCCACTTCCGAGGAGGAGGCCACGGCGGCCGAGATTGAAAAACAGGCGGTCGCCATCGAGGCCGACGCCCGAGCGATGGAGAAGAAGTTTCTCGACGAAATTTTCGAAAAAGAAATCGTAAAGCTGCCGGAAGAAGACCGCGACGCTTTCCGGACCGCCCGAGCCACGCCAAAAGCCAAGCACACACCCGAGCAGGCGGCGTTGGTGAAAAAGTATCCCTCGGCGCTCGCCCTCCAGTCGCTCGATCTCTACGACAAAGAAGCCCATGCGAAGGTCGTCGCCCGACGGAGTGAGGCGAAGAAGCTCCGCGAGTCGAAGCCCGCCGAGCGGTTTGTGATGCCGCTCACGGAGGTCCGCGGTCGTGTTCCCGAGACGAAGGTGTTTCATCGGGGCGATCATGGGCAGCCTCGGGCCGCGGTGACTCCCGGCGAGCTTTCGGTGGTGGCCGGGCCGGCGATCGAGCCGTTCGTGCCCGCGAGCGTCCCGTCAGGCTCGACCGGTCGGCGACTCGCGTACGCACGGTGGCTTACCGGTGGCGGACATCCGCTGGTGGCCCGCGTGCTCGTGAACCGATTCTGGATGCATCACTTCGGCCGCGGCATCGTGGCCACACCCGGCGACTTCGGCCTCGCCGGGGAGCGGCCCAGCCATCCGGAACTGCTTGACTGGCTGGCGAGCCGATTCATGGCGGGGGGCTGGAGCCTCAAGACGCTGCATCGGCTCATCGTCGCGAGCACCGCCTATCGGCAGTCGGCGACGAATCCAGCCGCTGTTGCCGCCGATCCCGACAATGCTCTGCTCGCTCGCTGGGGCCGACGACGGCTCGATGCGGAGTCACTGCGGGATTCGGTGCTTTTCGCCGCCGGTCGTCTGAACCCGAAGGCCGGCGGTCCACCGGTTCCCACCGGTCGCGATCCGGCAGGCCGCGTGGCCGAGGGCCGCGCCGAGCTTAATGCCAATGGCGACGTGATCAAATTCATTCCGCCGGGTGACGACGCCTTTCGCCGGTCGATCTACACGACCTTCCGTCGGTCTCTGCCGGCGACCTTGCTCGACACTTTCGACGCTCCCACGATGCTGCCCAACTGTGAGCAGCGAAACTGTAGCACCGTCGCCCCGCAGTCGCTGTTCATGCTCAACGATGCCTTCGTGCTCGACAGCGCGACCGCCCTCGCATCCCGCCTGCAGAAGGAGCAGCCGGGCAACCTCCGTGGGCAGATCGAATTGGCCTGGCTTATCCTGACAGCGCGAAGGCCCGACGAGGCCGAACTGGCCGAAGGGCTTGTCCATGTCGCGGAGCAGGCCGAGTCGCTCCGCCAGTTCCATGTCGCCCACCCTCCGGCCAAGGGCGCGGCAGCCGCCGATCCGCAGACCGAGGCGGTCGCCAGCTACTGCCAGGTGCTGCTCAGCTGCACGCGGTTTCTCTACGTCGACTGACATCACGCTTTGGAGCCGATCCCATGACCCGCCCCGCGCTCTGCTCCCGCCGCCACCTGCTCCACTCCGGAAGCTTCGGCCTTGGCACGCTGGCGGTTGCGCACCTCCTCCAGCAGGACGGTCTTCTTGCAGCGCCCGCCAAGCCGATGCTCGACGCCCCCAAGCGGTTCGACACGCTCCCCAAGCCTCCCCATTTTCCAGGCCGGGCCCGGGCGATGATCTCACTGTTCATGATGGGCGGGCCATCGCAGATGGATCTCTTTGACCCGAAGCCGCTGCTGCAGAAGCATGACGGGGGCGTCTTTCCCGGTGAGCTCAAATTCGACAATGCGGCCGAGGCATCAGCAAAGGTGTTTGGCTCGCCGTGGAAATTCGCACCGCAGGGATCCTGCGGGATGGAGCTGAGCGAACTGCTCCCACACCTCGGCGGCGTGGCCGATGAGATCACGCTCATTCGCTCCATGCAGTCGGGCGTCAGCAATCACCTCCAGGGGCTCAATGCGATCAACACCGGCAGGTCCACCAGCGGCAGGCCGGCCCTCGGCTCCTGGCTGACCTACGGCCTCGGCAACGAGACTCGCGACCTGCCCGCTTACATGGTGCTCGGCCATCCGGCGGGCCTGCCAACGTTCCAACAGGTTCACTACAGCAACGGCTGGCTGCCATCGATCTACCAGGGCACGCTCGTCCGCGCTGCCGAGCCCCGAATTCTCAACCTCGACCCCGATCCCCGGCTGGCGGGTTCTCCGCAGATGCGGCAGATTGCGCTTCTCCGGTCGCTGAACGAGCGGCATCTCGCCGAGCAGCCGGGGGATAACGATCTCGCCGCCCGCATCGCCAGCTACGAACTCGCTGCCCGCATGCAGGTAGCGGCCAAGGAGGCGCTCGACATTTCGGCGGAGCCTGAATACATCCGCCGCATGTACGGAATCGACACCAAGGAGACGCAGGACTACGGCACCCGCTGCCTGATCGCCCGCCGGCTCGTGGAGCGGGGCGTGCGGTTCGTGCAGGTGCTCAACAATTCCCAGACATGGGACCAGCACGCAAACCTCGTCACCGCGCTGCCGAAGCTCTGCAAGGCCGTCGACCAGCCATCAGCCGCGCTCGTAGCCGATCTGCGGCAGCGTGGCCTGCTCGACACGACGGTCGTGCACTGGGGGGGCGAGATGGGCCGGCTCCCAGTGCGGCAAA
This sequence comes from Candidatus Kuenenia stuttgartensis, assembly GCA_945883745.1. Classification (GTDB taxonomy): domain Bacteria; phylum Planctomycetota; class Planctomycetia; order Pirellulales; family UBA1268; genus CACORA01. The sequence continues at coordinate 25,695 of CAMCYH010000015.1, read as the reverse complement.
ACGACAAGGGCCGCGAGGCCTGGGGGCGAGATCACAACACGTTCGGCTTCTCGCAATGGGTAGCGGGCGGCGGCTTCAAGGCCGGCTACGTACATGGCGCGACCGACGAGTGGAGTCACAAGGCGGTCGAAAACGTGGTGCACCACTACGACTGGCACGCCACGCTGCTGCACTGTTTCGGACTCGACCACACGCAACTCGCATTTTCTCGCGGCGGCGTGAAGGCGACACTCACCGACGGCCAGGATGCACGGGTCGTCAAGGAACTCTTGGCCTGATCCTCACCCGCAGTGTCCGCAGCGATCTCTTTCGCCAAGGCGAGATCGTCAGGGTGCCCCGGACGCTGCCGGGAGTTCTGTGATCTCGATGTCTTTGAAGCGGACTTCCGACACCGCATTGCCGTGGATCTGCAAGGCGATGACGCCCACGGCCGGCAGGCCCGGCTCGGTCTCCGTGTAGTCCACCGTCTGGACACCGTTCACCCATAGCCACACCCGCGGCCCCTCGGCCCGGATTCGGTACTCGTGCCACTCGCCCGGCCGCGAAATGCGCTGCAGAACGGCGTCGGGCGGCCTCGCGAGGATCCTGTTGCGGCGTGACTCGTCGTAGAGGGCGCCGTCGAAACCCTTGCCGAAATCAGCCTGATAGCCGATGAGCTCGTGGCTCTCGGGGATCCGCTCGCTGCGAAACTGGATCCCCGAGTTGACGAAACCCTCCGTGCCGGCGAGCTTGATCTTCAGTCGTAGGTCGAAGTCGCCAAAGCGGCGGGTTGTACAGAGGAAGTCATTTTTTTCCTGCCGGCGGCTGAGCGCTCCGGCCACGATCTCGCCGTTCTCGATCCGCCAGACGTTGGTCGTGTCGCCCTCCCAGCCTGCAAAAGTCCGGCCGTCGAAGAGCGGCTCGGCGACCGAGTTGCCGGCCGCGGCCACGAGGCTCACGACGACCAACACGCAGACGAACCGCAGAAAGCCGGCTCTCATGCCCACACCTCTCGTTCCGGCCGCTGCTTGAGCCCATTCGCCTCCGCATCGGGCTTCCCACCGCTGGTGAAGGCTTCCGTGGCTGGATCGAAGCCGAGCGGCCGCCCGAGAATCCAGGAGTTGGCTGCCGCGTGCGACACGGCATGCGATCGCCGCATCACATCGGCATTGCATACCGCTGGCTGCCGGGTCTTGACGCAGTCGAAGAAGTTACGGGCGTGGGCCGACGCATCGGTGCCCTGAACCCGCTTCACCGCCTCGGGCAATTCGCTCGCCAGCGTCGCCGGCTCGACATCGACAAGGCCGGCGTCGCCGGTAGAGATCCAGCCCTCCTTGCCAACGAACCGCACCGGACAGGTACCGAGCTTCGTGTTGAACTGCGGCCCGCGATCCCTGAAGGGCTCGGCAAGAAAGTGGAGCGTGAGCGGAACCCCGTCGGCGTACCGACAGACAATTCCTGTATCGGATGGCGTGAACTCCACCGGCCCGGTGCCATCGGCCCCCTTGACCCACTGGCAGAGATCGACGGTGTGCACGCCCCAATCGAGCAGCCGTGCCCCCGCCTCGAAGTCGTAGACACCCCGCCAGCCGCGTCCCAGATAGTCGGCGTTGTAGGGCCGCCACGGAGCCGGGCCGAGCCACACGTTCCAATCGCACTGCTCCGGATCGGGCGTCGGCTGGGCGGGAAGCCAGTCGTTCTTGAGGGAGGGCACGTATACCGAGGCATGCATCTCGGTCAGCTCGCCGATCTTCCCGGCCTGCACCAGCTCCTTCACGCGGATGAAGTTCGGAACGCTGCGACGTTGCGTGCCCGCCTGAAAGATGCGACCGGTCGCCTGAAACGTCTCGGCGATGCGGCGGCAGACGTCGATCGTGAGGCCGCACGGCTTCTCGCAGTAGACGTCTTTTCCCGCCTCGGCCGCCATCATTGCCGCCTTGCCATGCCAGCGGTCGCCGGTGGCGATGAACAGGCAGTCGATATCGGGCCGCGCGAGCAGTTCGCGCATATCGCGGTAGACGGCACAGTCGGTGGTGCCGTAGTGACCATCGACAAACGCCTTGCCGGCATTCCGCTGCGTGGCCTGCACGTCCGCGATGGCGACGCACTGAACGTCGGGAAACTTGAGCATCTCCGTGAGCACGTATTTGCACCGCGGTCCGAATCCGATCACGCCGAGCGTGAGCCGCTCGCTGGCCGCTGCAGCGGCGGCCTCGAGACCGAGGGCCTTCGCTGAAACGATTGTCGGCAGGACCGCCGCCCCGACTGCCTGGGCCGTCGCCGTAAGAAACGTTCGTCGCGAGGGGGCGAAATCGGCGGTCTGCCCAGAGGCCTCGTGAAAACAGGCTGCTCTCTTCTGCATGATCAAAATCCTCTCTATAAACCGTGAGCGTATGCGATCCGACTGAAGAAAACCGTGTTGTATCCGAAACAGACCATCAGCGACCCTGCGGGGGAGCGTCCCTGGCGGCCGGCGTGAGCGTGAGCGCAAAGTCAAGCCCGCGAATCCCGCCAACCGGGATGTCGGCCTCCAACTCCGTCTCCTCGTTGTAGCGACGGGGGATAAACTGCTCGGTCTTCGGCTGCGGCTCGGCGTCGGGAGAGCCGCGGACAAACTCACCGGGCACGGCCCGCGATGCCGTCACCGCGACGCTCACTCGCCCCGCAAACGCCTCCGCGCGGTAGCCACCCTTGGTGACCCGCCCCGCAAACCCGCGCGAATCCCCCTCCACCGCCCGAAAGGTGATCCATCCGTCGGCAAGCGGTTCGCCATCGACAGTGACCGTTCCCGAAACGGGGTGGACATTCAGGCCGGGCTGTCGACGACATCCAGAGGAGCCGATGATGACGACGGCCAGCATCAGAACAGACAGACAGGGCCGATGCATCTGATCGCGAGCCGCCTGCATGGTGACCTTCCTTCTCGAGCGAAAAGAGCTGTCGCTAAAAGTCACCGACAGGATTGCCATCACTTTTATCTCCGAGATTTCGCCACACGCCGGAGGTGACCGTGTTGCTCACGCCCCGCACCGAGCCATCACAAAACACCACATTCACGCCGCCGACGTGCGTGCTGCGGGCGTAGTTGTAGCGGGCTCCACTACCAGCATTCGCCACGCAGGGTGCCCCTGGCCAGGTTGTTGTCAGGCACCCATAGTTGACGTCAGCCACAGTCGTATTCGGTGGCTCTTGCGTACTGAATCCATATTCGCCCCACGCGCCACCAAGCCAATAGGCTCCAATCTCACCGAATTGATATGTCCCATTTTTTGGCCCACGGACGATTCCCTCCGATGCCATGATCGTCTTGCTGGTGCCATCGGTGCAGTGCTTCGTCGCATGGCCGATCACAGCGTTTGGGATGGTTCGAGGGCCGAACATCCCGGCGGTGCCCGTTGAGTGCCCAGATCCGTAGCAGACTGCATAGTTACCCACCATGTATCCACCATTAATGTTGCGAACACCATGCGAGATGGGGTCGGATGGGCACTTGTACATCGAAATCAATACGCCCGGCAGGGTTCTCGACGCAACATTGGGGTTCGTGCTCATTCCTATTTGGTGGGTATGCCAAGCCCGGTCTGCCTCGTATGTATCGGATATCGACAGATCCTCAGTGAACGGAAGAAGACGATGAAACCACATATCGCGGCGATGATAGACCAATGGATCACCACTAAAAGCAGAACCGCCTGTAAACACGTCGGACGACGTCGCAGCCTTGAAGGGGTGAGTCGAGGGAATCCCCGACGACTCGGAGTAACCGTAGGGAAAGCCGTTCCGCGCGTCGTGATAGTTCTGCATCGCCAGGCCGAGCTGCTTCAAGTTGTTGATGCAACTCGACCGACGCGCCGACTCGCGGGCCGCCTGCACGGCGGGCAGTAAAAGGCCGATCAACACTCCGATGATGGCGATCACCACCAAGAGCTCCACAAGGGTAAAGCCTCGCTTGGGCGCCAGCCCTGCTGGGTGGTTGATCGCAGACGAGATGTTTATGGTACAGGTTCTCCACGAAAAGGTAGACATATAAGTGTTATTGATGAGGTTGCGGCCGTTCATTATTCCGCAAGCTCCATCGACCCCGACCTCGTCTTGGCATAGCGTACGCGATTGCCCTGCAGATATCAGCGCAAATCTCTTTCAATTCTTCGGGCCAGTCTTTCAATCGCGTGCAGTGCCGAGTGGTCTCGGTGGCCCGCGAGACCCGTACGAGTAGTCCCGGCGGCTCGGGCAATCCTCGGTCGTATCAGCGCTTCCCGGCCGGGGACAGCTTCCTTGGATCAGGCGGTGCTCGGTGTCGCCAGACGGTTTGGTCGTGGTCGACGATCCGTCCGCGGGCTGCCCGCCAGTCGGTGTCGACTTCGGAAAACCAGGCGTCGTAGGCCGCCGTGAGCCGAGCCACCACATCGGGATGCTCCGCAGCCACGTCCCGGGCTTCACCGGGATCAACCTCGAGGTCGTAGAGCTCCGGCCGGGCTGCAACCACGCCAGCATAGTCGGGAAGCTCGGCATCCAGAGGCATCTCCCAGTGGGCGTGGGTCAGGCCGCGCTCATAGCAGGGGTTATCGCGGGCGATATCTTTCCGCATCGTTTCGGGAATGGGAGGCCAGACCAGTTTCCAGCGGCCGTGACGAAGTGCGGCATTGCTCTGCGCGACAGGCGTATAGCGGTTTCGCTGAAAATAGAGCGGCCGATCGGCATACTCTGCGGCTGCATCCCCAGTGAGCAGCGGCAGCAGATTCAAGCCGTCGAGGGGCTTCGACCCATCCACTGTCCTAATGCAACAAGCCGCCAGCGCGGTCGGGAGCCAGTCGCAGCCATGAACCGGCGTGTCGATCACGGTGCCGGCGGGAATGTGCCCCGGCCAGGCGACGATGCCCGGCACGCGGATGCCCTGCTCCAGCACGTCCCCCTTGGTGCCGCGAAACGGCCCGTGATACCGATTCCCGGTCTGCCCCTTGAGCCCCGACCAGACGAGGTTGGCCCCGTTGTCACTCGTAAAGATCACGAGCGTCTGCTCCCGAAGCCCCGCCTCATCGACTGCTGCCAGCAGCCGGCCGATGCCGGCATCCATCTGCTCGATCATCGCGTAGGTGATGGTCACGGCGTGGTCGCCGCGACCAGCCAGGCGGGCGGCATACTTGTCGACGAGCGGCTGCGGAGCCTGGAGCGGCGGGTGGATCGCCGCCGGGGCAAACACCGCCGCAAACGGCCGGCGGGCTGCGGCCGACTCCCGCACGAAGGCCGCCGCCTCATCAGCCAGCACGTCGCTCAGATGACGGCCGTCATGGGGCTCGACCCGGCAGGTTTCCGGCTGCCCGTCCGCCGCCGCCGTCCGCCGCTCCAGTTGCCATTGCTCGAAGTCGTGCGCGCCGTTGGCAAAGCCGACAAACCGATCGAACCCGCGACGATGCGGCAGGTAGTCGTCGAGGTAGAGGCCGTTGTGCCACTTGCCGATGTAGGCGGTGGCGTAGCCCGCGGCCCGGAAGTGGTCGCCAATCGTCCGCTCGCTCAGGTCGATCCGATCGACGCCTCGATTGCTCGAGACATCGACCGCGCCGGTGCGATGGTTCCAGCGGCCGGTCAGCAGTCCGGCTCGGGCAGGAGAGCAGAGTGGCGAGGGTGAGTAGCAGGCAGTGAGCCGCCCGCCCGCCCGGGCCAGCCCGTCGAGCACCGGTGTGTCGAGATCAGGATTTCCGTAGCAGCCGAGATCACCCCAGCCGAGGTCGTCGGCAATCACGATGATCAGGTTGACGTGGCCTTCATCTGGTCTGTCTCCGCATGCGTCGGGGCTGATCGCGGCTTCGGTCAGTGCGATCACGCACAGCAGGATCGAGACTGACCACAGGCGTTTGCTCGATCCACGGCTTCCCGCCGACATGGGCCACTCCTCAGCGATCGACGCCGGCAACTGTTTCGGCATAGACGAGCCGGCCGGTGTAGGCATCGTGCCAGCGCACGGTCACGCTTGGCCGATCGAAGGCTGCCAGCCGTAGGCCGGTTTGCTCCGGCCGCCCCACCTCGGCGGCATTGTTCACCTGTACCAAGCCGTAATAGGCGTTGCGAATCCGCTGATAGGGCAGATCATTGGGAAAGCCGGACAGCCAGCGGACATCGACCGACCGACCCATGCTCTCCCAGCTGCCGCCGGTCGGCGGGTTGCCGAGCGTGGCGCGCGGATGGCCCGTGGAGGCGAGTGGCCCACAGAGAAATTCCCAGATGGTGGCGGTGATGCGAATGCTGGCCGCATGGTGCACGTCACCCGAAAAAATCAGAACCGGCTTGCCGACCTGCTCGAGGGCGGTGAGCAGCCGCTCTCGCTGTTGAAGAAACGACGGGAAGCCGTCTCCCTTGTCGTCTTGATCGGCACCCGGCTTCGTGCTGACATGGGCGGCCGTATGGTAGACCGTCCATGGATCGGGCGAGATCAGAAAGATGAACTCGGCCGGGGTCGACCGCACGGTCTCGAGCAGCCAGCGTTCCTGGGCCTCGCCGAGAATGAACGCCTTCGGATCGTTGCGATCCTGCGTATTGAACCGGCTTCGCTCCCCACGGGTATCGAGCGCGAGAAAGTGGCAGTTGCCCAGCCGCCAGTCGTAATAATGATGAGTGCCGATGCTGTAGGCGGCCGTCCCGGTCGTGGTGAAGGCCGGCCGCACCCTCACCCGGTTGGCGTCGACGACCTCGACCAGCCCATAGACTCCGGCATTGGGCGGTGGATTGGCGGCATCGCCCTTTCCCGGACGCTTCCAGCCTGAATCCGTCCGGGTGTAGGCGCCAACGTGAATCGTGCTCACCGTGTCGGGATCGAGATCGGTAAACACTGCTCTTTCATCGACCAGCACATCGCTTCCTTCCCGCATGCTGGCGGTCCCGAACCGAATCCCTCCCCGCGATGGCATGGCGGGATTGGCCCATCCGGCGTAGTCGCCATAGGCCGCCAGTCCGATATCCCGCATCAGGTGACGTCCCTCGCCGAGCCCAACCTCACCGCAGCCGTGGATGTCCCAGCCGACGTCATGATCATCAAACGTGAAGAGCAGCGGCAGCCGCCGCCCGAGCCGGGAAAACGATCGGCCCCGTTCGAAGTACAGCCGATAATTTTCTCGCACCCCATCGAGCGTACCATCCCGCCTTTCCTCGTAGATGATGTCACCATTGATGATCATAAAGCGGGGCTCGTCGCCATGTCGCGAGAGCAGCGTGTCGAAGACCGGTGCGCTCGCGTAATGACCACCGCTGCGGGGTCCGGGCTCCTGTGACATACAGTGGCCGATCGCAAAGCAGAGGTTTGTCAGTCCCTCAGGATTCAATGTTTCATCCCTGGCCGTCGACGCATCGGGCAGCGTGCGAAACGAAGGCCACGCATCGCGAACGTCGACCCTCGTATCGACCAGCTGTCCGTCGATACGGATGCCGTAGACGTAGCGGGTGTCGGCCATCAGACCGGAGATATCGACCGTACCAGTGTTGTCGGTGGCGGCGCTCGTGGTGCCGTGGACGGAGGGCGAATCTGCCGTGAGGGGCACCTGCGTGCCGTAGACAACGTCGAAGCCGCGCGGCTGATCGGTGCGCACCCAGACGCGGACCGAATCAGATGCCGGGCGGCCGAGCATCGGTCCGTGAGTGAGGCCGGAGGTCAGCGCGGGCAGCACATCATTGGCCACGGGATTCGGCCACTCGGCGGCCCACGCTTGGGCGACCAAAACGCCGAGCCAGACGGCCCCGGAGAGCAGCAGCCGGGATGTCGGCCTATCGCTCACACCCGCACCTCGAAGCCCTTTCGCTGGGGCCGCGAGAGCATGGTGTCGGCTTCGGCGTCATTGACGAACCGGCCCGCGGCGGCATCCCACTCCAGCGGGCGCCCCAGGCGACAGGCGACATTCCCGAGATGGCACGTGGTCGCGCTGGCATGCTGGCTGACCACGTCAGACACCGGCTGCTTCCGGGCTGCGACGCAATCGAAGAAATTGCCCATGTGGTTGACGATCGCCTCGATCTTTCCCGCCCGCTCGGGGCGGTCGCGATTGTCGAAGTCGTACACCGTGAACTTCTCGCGGGGCAGCGGTCGGTCGACGAGGTCTTCCACCGGCTTGCCCGTGAGGCTGCCGCGGTTGACGAAGATCCGGCCTTCGCTGCCCGTGAACATGATCCCCGTGCGGCCCTGGTCGGCAACATGCATCGTGACGCCGTTTGGATACTGATAGTCGACGGCAAACTCGAGCGGCACATTGAAACCATTCGGTGTGCTCGGGTAGGTAGCGGTGCCCTTGACCCCGAGCGGCTCACTGCCAATGGCCCACTGGGCGATGTCGAGATGATGAGCACCCCAGTCGGTCATCTGGCCGCCGGAATACTCGAGCCACCAGCGAAACGTGAAGTGACACCGCTCCTTGATGTACGGCACGTCTGGTGTCTGCCCCTGCCAGAGATTCCAGTCAAGGCTCGCCGGCGGAGCCGATGCCGTGAACGGGCCTCCCTTCTCGTTCGCGCCGATGACGACATCGACCCGCTCGAGCTTTCCCACCCGGCCTTGCCGTACCATCTCCACGGCCAGGCGAAACCGCTGATCGCTCCGCTGCCAGGAGCCCACCTGCACGATTCGCCCCGTCTGCCTGACAGCCTTGAGGATCTCCGCACCTTCGGCGACGGTCAGCGTGAGCGGCTTCTCGCAATAGACATCCTTGCCGGCCTGCACCGCGTCAATAAGCATCTTCGCATGCCAGTGGTCGGGAGTACCGATGAGCACCACATCGACCCGCTTGTCATCGAGCAGCCGTCGGTAATCCTGGTGTCGGGCAGAGACACCGGCGTAGATCTGCTCCGGCGTGGCGTTGACCTGCTGGGCGACTTTGGCGTCGATGGCCGAGAGGTCGAGCACGGACCGGTCGGCATCGGCGATGGCCACGATGTCGCCATGAGGACGAGCCCGCTCCGCAATCACACTGCCCTGATAGCGAAGGCCGATGACCCCGATACCGGGCCGGGAGTTTTTCAGCCGCGGTGTCGCCGCCGTCTGGGTTTCTGCCGCGCTGCCCGCCCGCACCACGGCCAGCGCTGCTGCCGCCGCCGACTGCCCAAGAAATACCCTGCGATCCATGTGCTGCCTCCCGCCACCGCTCGGTTGTGATTCTGTCATCATAGTGTGGATAGCAGGCACCGAGTTTGTCATGCAGTTTTTGCGCCGCCTACCACAGGTTTTGCGGCCTTGGTCGAGCCTGGGCGGGAACGCAGTATCATGCGAGTCCGCGACGGCCTGCCGGGTGCAGCAACAATGCGAGACTTTCAGCGAAAACGTCCACCAGCCGCGATCAGCACGCCACCGCACGTCGCCCTGCTCGTGGAGACGTCGCGCACGTATGGCCGCGACATTCTCCGGGGCGTGCATCGATGGATGCAGGAGCACGGGCCATGGTCGGTGTTTCTCGAACTTCGCGGCCTCGATTCATCGGTGCCGCGATGGCTCCGAAGCTGGCAAGGCGACGGGATCCTCACCCGGACCGGCTCGGCGGCGATGGACAAGGCAATCACCGCAACAGGCCTGCCGGCCGTTGAACTACGGGCCTCGAAGCTCACGCATGGCAGGCCCTTCGTGGGAGTCGATAACCACGAACTCGGTCAGATGGTGGCCAGGCACCTCGCCGACAACGGCTTCACGACCTTCGCCGTCTTTGACATCGACACGGAGACATACTTCGAGGAGCGTCGCGACGGGTTTCGGCGATTCGTCGAGGAACGGGGGGGCGTCTGCCACGCCTACCATGCCGGCCGGGGCGGCGAGCACCCGACCGACTGGGAGCGACATCAGGCCGCAGTGGCTGACTGGGTCACCTCACTTCCCAAGCCGATCGGCATCCTCGCCTGCACCGACCAGCTCGGGTTCTGGCTGCTCGATGCCTGCCGGCGAGCCGGCGTCGCCGTGCCTGAGGAGGTGGCCGTCGTAGGAGTGGAAAACGATGAATCACTCTGCCAGATGGCGGGCCCGCAGCTGTCGAGCGTCGCCTTCGATGGCGACCGCGTCGGCTACGAGGCGGCGGCCCTCCTCGACCGCCTCATCCGCGGTGAGCCACAGCCATCCGAGCCGGTGGTGGTGCCGCCACGGGGCATCATGACGCGGCAGTCGAGCGACATCGTGGCGGTCGCCGATCAGGAAGTGGCGGCGGCTGTGCGGCTCATCCGCGAGCATGCCTGTCACGGGCTGACGGTATCGGAGGTGGTCGATCGGATCGGTCTTTCGCGAACCGCTCTGGAGCGGAAGATGAAAGCTGCGATCAACCGGACGCCTGGCGAGGAGATCGTGCGGGTGCGGTTTGCCCGCGTGAAGGCGCTGCTCGAGGAGACCGACCTCACGCTTGCCGCCATCGCCGATCGCTGCGGCATGGAGCACCCGCAATACATGGCCGAGGCCTTCAAGAAACGCTTCGGAGTGACTCCGGGAGTCTTCCGCAGGCGGCACCGGGATGGCTGACGGAGCTAACCACAGGAGACTTTGGATCAGCGGCTTTTCAAGTCGAAATTGATCTCGTTGGGTCCAGCGGCAACTTCAGCCGTGAGCTTCGTCTCCGCGTGGTACTTCCCCGGCAGTCGTTCCTTGGTTTCGAAGAAGTTGCCATCCTTGTCGTAGCCCTCACCGCCAGTTCGAATCTCCACGCGATGGCTTCCGATCACGGCTCCGGCGTGGCTGCCATCGTATGTCAGCTCGTAGCGACCGGCCTCGTTGGTGACGGCATTCGACCCGTGCCCCTGGGTGCCGGTGGGCACGAAAGAAAGAGATGCCTTCGGGAGTGGCTGCCCATCGAGCGTAACCGACCCAGCGACCACCCCGAGTGGCGGCGGCGGGGCAACTGGCTTGCCGCAGCCGACGGCAAGCAAGGCACCACAGGCAGCGAACGTAACAACGGCCTGAGGCCACCGCACGGGCCGCAGCATCCTTCTCAGTTTTTGTTGCCGGCTTTGCATCAGTAGTTCCCCGAAATAGGCTGACCATCGGCGATCGCAATCAGGCTCCGCAGGACGGAGACGCCGAGCGATTCCCGGAAAAAACGCGTCGAGCCATCGGCCATCGTGCACATCACGCCCCCGGGATGGTACGAGATGAAGCCCCGGCTCGATACGCTGTCCGCCGATCCGACGAGTGTCTTCGGCTCGTTGATCCCGCTTAGGCCGCATACCAAGGCGTCGCGAATGCCCCATGAGCTTTGCTGGCGAGAGCCGCGGACGCAGAAGATGCACCCCGCCTCCGGACGCACAGATCCGGAGTAGGCATAGCCCTGCTGGGGGTCGATGCCGGTGACCCCATTGAAATACTGCCACACCCGCTCACCGAGGGCGATCGTTTTACTCGTGCCATCGGTGATCTTTTTCAGTTCCAAGTTACTATCCATGAAAAACATGCCGTCTCCGGCTCGCAAAATGTCGCTCGAATGATTGGCGGCCACATAGTTCGACATCGCCCATCCCGATCCGACGTTTGTGCCCGCTGCGTTGTTGAAACTGATACCCGTCAAACCGGTCGGCCGCGAATAGTCGGTCGGACAAAGAAACTCACCCATCCGCTTCTTCATCGCCGCCGCCTTCGTGCTGTTGCCCATGGCGTCCGCGCACGTGGTGTTGGTCATGTCGACGATATCCATGACCGAGCTGTACTCCATGTACGGCAGAATGAATGCCCCCCAGGACCAGTTGCCCTGAGCACCGACGCCGGCCACTCCATCATTGGCGGTAGTCGAGCCATAGTCTCGCTTGAAGCCTGGCGGCAGCATCCGCCGGGCTGACTCGTAGGTGTGCAGGGTGAGCCCCAGTTGCTTGAGGTTGTTGCTACACGCCGTCCGCCGTCCCGCCTCGCGCGATGACTGAATCCCCGGCAGCAGCAGGCCAATCAGCACACCGATGATGGCAATGACCACCAAAAGTTCGACCAGCGTAAATCCGGTATTTTTGCCACTCGATCCCGACAGAGGTCGTTTGAGGTCATGCATAATCTCACTCCCGGGCAATGATCTAGGGTTTTCGAGTCTAGGATTTTCGAAAACCCCGCCCAGGTTGAAGGATATCGCGACACTGCCGTCAGGACATTCCGGTATCCCACGCCGGTTTTCAGGTTTTGCGTGGCTGGAAAAGAGTCGCTGCCGACGAAAACCCTGCACTGCGAAGCAGGTTTTCCTGAGGGCCCCGCTGCCCGCGAGACGGTAGAGTCCAACTTGCGAGCTCGATGTGCTCGTTTGCCAAGTCTGAGCCTGAGGCTGCGATGGGGCTGGCAGCGCCTTGGCCGCCGGTGCAGTCTGCGTGAACCACGACGGCGCATACTCGGTGGCATCAGTCAATGCATCCGAGTAGCAACCACGATCGGAGCCAAAACCATGAAACACACCCTCACCATTCTCGGCGCCCTGCTGCTCGCGCCGCTGGCCGCGCTGCATGCCGCCGATGACCCACCTGAGCCGCCCGTGAGTTGGAAATACCCGCCGGAGATGCCGGGGGCGAGCGTGGAGGTTTACCGGGATGTGAACGGCGTGAAGCTCAATGCCTATGTCTTCACGCCGCCGAACCATCGGGCCTCGGATCGTCGTCCGGCGGTGTTGTTCTTCTTTGGAGGCGGATGGAAGGGTGGGTCGCCGGGACAGTTCCTGCCTCAGTCGCTGTACTTCGCCCAACGCGGCATGGTCGCCATCCCGTGTGACTACCGGGTGCTGAGTCGCCACGGGGTCATCCCACAGGATTGCCTGCGCGATGCGAAGGCGGCGATTCGTTGGGCTCGAGCCAACGCTGGGCGTCTTGGCATCGACCCCGACCGCATTGTGGCTGGAGGTGGATCCGCCGGTGGTCATCTCGCCGCCGCGACAGCTCTGGTGCCGGGCTTCGAGGATGGAGCCCACACCGAAGTCAGCTCCATGGCAAACGCTCTCGCGCTGTTCAATCCCGCCGTGGTGCTCTCGCCGGTGGAAGGCCATGCCGGGCTGCTTTCAGACGAAAAGTTCGCCGAGATACACGGTCGAACTGATGGCCGCCCGCAGGAGATTTCACCCTATCATTTCATCCGCACCGGCCTGCCACCGAGCATCATCTTTCACGGCACCAAGGATGAGGCTGTGCCGTTCCCCACGGCAAAACTCTTTGCCGAAGCCATGATCGCCGCAGGCAATCGCTGCGAACTGAAGGCCTACGAAGGCCAGCCGCATGGCTTCTTCAATCCCGGCCGCGGCCAGGGGCCGCCGCGGGCGGAGGCCAGCCGCTGCTTCCACCTCACCATCCGTGAACTCGACAAGTTTTTCGTGTCGCTCGGTTATCTGCAACCGCGCGCCACGCCACCGGTTTTGGCCGCCAGGAAGCTGTCCGACTTCCAACCGCTCGTCCGCACCGCAACCTGGGCCGAGAAGTGGCCAGATGCTTCCGGCAAGATCGATTCACGAAACGTCACCGCCGAAGTGTGGACGGCGGCGATGCAGGCAACGCTGGACGCACACGGAACGCTGCACATCCCCGCGCGACCGCAGCCCTATTACCTGGACGGCCCGCTCATCCTGAAATCCGGCCAGAAACTCAGCGCTGATCCGACTACGGAGATCCGACTCATCCCCGGCTCCAACACCTGCATGGTGCGCAACGAGCATGTCATCGCCTTGAACACGAAGCCCGTGCCCGCTGATGTGCCACTCGATACCGACATCACCATTGATGGCGGCATCTGGACCACGCTCGCCACGGCGGACAACGAGTCGAACGGAAACGTCCTCGGACGGTCGTCCGGAGCGAATCCCGCCTTCGGCACCCACGGCGTCATCCTGTTGCAAAACGTCCGCCGCGTCTCGGTGATGAATGTCACCGTGCGGCAGAGCAAGGCCTTCGGCGTGCATCTGGCGAACGCGCACGATTTCATCGTTGAAAACATCACGCTGGAGGAGCATCGCCGCGACGGCGTACATGTGAACGGCCCCGCCAGCACTGGTCTCATTCGCGGCGTGCGCGGCGATTCGAAGGATGACGACGTGGCGTTGAACGCTTGGGAATGGAAAAACTATGCGCCCAGCTACGGCCCCATCGAGCGCATCATCGTTGAAGACGTCACCGGCTGGCCTGGGGAAGACCACGAGGGCAACAACGCGATCCGCCTCCTCCCCGGTGTGAAACGCTTCGACGACGGCACCACGCTCGACTGCCCCATCAGCGACATCACCCTGCGTCGCATCACCGACATCCGGCATTTCAAAATCTACGACCAGCCGAACCTCGAACTGGGCCGCGACAACGACTTCAGCGTCGGAGTCGGCGCCGTGAAGAACCTCCGCCTCGAAGACCTCATCTTCAATCGTCCCGGCCGGATCGAACTCCACGCGAACACCGATGGCCTCACCATCGACAGCGTTCGCGTGAATCATCCCATCACCTCAGACTGGCGCCTGCTCGCCATCGGCCCGCTGTCGCAGACCTACACGCGCGGCAAGTCAGAGGACCCCACCAAATGGACGGAAATCTTCTCCCCCGACCTCGACTGCACCGTGCGCAACGTCAGCGTTTCGGGCGTCCGCACCCGAGACTCGCGGGCCGACCTGCCCATCGAGGAAGTCGTCACAGTCATTGAGCAACACATCAACCCCGACTACCCGAAGACAACGCCGAAGGGCGGTACCGGGAAAGGCATCTGGATTCGCTAAAGCATGAAACCCATCCTCACACTTACCACCGTCCTCCTGCTCGCGCTGCTGGCGCCGTCGGCTCACGATGGCACTCAACCGATCACCACAGTCCGAGACCGTCTCTGGGGCTTCGCGCCGCAAACCGATGGGCCGAGGCTTTATTCCGGAAGCGCTGGTTATCGGGGCAGCGTCAAATGGGGCATGAGGCCCACCTCTGCGTGTACTGCGAGGGGGTGAATTGAGGCGTTGCGTTCGGATGAGTATGTTCGGGCTTCCAACGTGGCCCCGCCGTCACGCATGGTGTACACCCACTGAGGCATGTGCCACGACCAACGTCGACGCGCCTTCCGCGAAACCTCGCATCCACGAAAAGCCGAGAGCCCGCCCATGCCATGTCGCACCTACGCCCCCCTTGGCGGCGTCGTTCCTCTTGCGCTGCTGCTCGCTGCCGTCCGCCTGTCCGTCGGCGCTGAGACCAACCCGCGCGATCAACGGACCGTCGACCGTAGGTGCCGGCCCAATGTCCTGCTCATCATGGCGGATGACTTACGAGCGGAACTAGCCAGCTATGGATCGCCGGCGTTCACTCCGCATCTCGACCGGTTGTCGCGCCGCGGCGTCCAGTTCGACCGAGCTTACTGCCAGCAGGCGGTCTGCAACCCGTCGCGCTCCTCGCTGCTCACGGGGCGGCGTCCCGACACGCTGCAAGTCTGGAACAACAGCACGCATTTCCGCGAGCCGAACCCGGACGTCATGACGATGCCGCTCTGGTTTAAACAGCACGGTTACGAGACTCGCTGCGTCGGCAAGATTTTCCACAACTGGCATACCGAAGTGAGAGGGGATCCGCGATCGTGGTCGGCGCCGGAATTCCTGCACTACGCCACTCATGGCGACGACCTTCCCGAGGTGAAGGGACCGCTGCCTCCCAACCACGCGCAGACCACGTCGGGCTTCGGCTACGCCAAGCCGGGCATTTGCGAATGCCGTGACGTGCCGGACGAAGCGTACTACGACGGGCGAGTTGCCGCGGAAGCGGTCCGGGTGCTCGGCGAAGTGAAGGACACGCCGTTTCTGCTCGCCGTCGGATTCTGGAAACCGCACGCACACTTTAACGCCCCGAAACGCTACTGGGACCTCTACGACCGCGCCACGCTCCCGCCGCTCGACCCTCGCCGTCCGACCGGAGCGCCTGACCTTGCTTTTCATGAGAGCACCGAAGTGCTCGGACCCGTGGCCGACCAGAAACGTCCTACCCCTGAAGAGGCCGCGGAAATGCGCCACGGCTACTTCGCCAATATTTCGTTTATGGACACGCAGCTCGGGAAGGTGCTCGACGCGCTCGAAGCCAGCGGGGTCGCGGATAACACGATCGTTGTCTTCGTCAGCGATCACGGCTACCACATCGGTGAACACACTCTGTGGGGAAAGACTTCCAATTTCGAACTCGACGCCCGCGTCCCGATGATCATCCGAGCTCCGGGCGTTTCCGTCGAGAACAAGCGGACTCGATCGCTCGCCGAATTACTCGATCTCTTCCCCACGCTCACTGAACTGTGCGGCCTTCCCGCGCCCGACGGGCTCGAAGGGACGAGCCTCGTCCCTGTGCTGCACGACCCGTCGAAGCAGACGAAGCGGGCCGCGTTCACCCAGCACCCGCGTCCCGCCTACTACGACCGCACGCCGTCGAAGTCCCCGGTCGCCATGGGAGTGAGCGTGCGGACCAGCGATGCCCGGTACACCGAATGGCGCGACTGGAAGACGGGCGAGCCGGTCGCTCGCGAACTCTACGCCGATGCCGACGAACCGGCCGAAACCCGCAACCTGATCGACACCCCCGACGCCGCCGCCGTTCAACGCGAGGCTGAGGCTCTGCTGCGCAGGCAATTCCCGAAAGCCGTCCATCCGTGACCCCGACGAGATGCCCGATGTACGGGACCTTCACTCGGCTGTGACGCTGCCCCCAACTTGGCACCAAACGAGTTGGTGGCCATACCGGGCCTGTTATCGCGATCGAAGTGGTGCGCTACTGGCCGCATCGCTTCACTCCCAGTGCGCGATGTCGTCGCCGATGATCTTTATCCACTTCCACGATGCTCTTCATGACCGCGGCACCGCCAGAACATTCCCATACACCGCCCTGGTTTGAAGGTTTAGCACGACCGGAAAAGAGCCGCGACCGACGAAAAACCTGCACGCTGAAGCGGGTTTTGCTTAAAGCCGCATTGCCCGCGAGGCGTTAGAGTCCGTTTTTCGTCTCCGTTGTAGTCGTTTCCATTCCAGGCGGTCATCATGCTGCTTATCAACAGATCCGCGATTGGTCTGCGGGGCCGGCGGGCTCGCTGTCCTGCATTACTCGGTATTGTGCTGGCACTGCTGGTGCAGGGCACGTCGTTTGCCGAGCCCGAGGGCGTGACGGGGCCGGCCGCCTCGCTTCATTCCGCGACCCTCCTCGCCGCCCCCATTGCAGGCGCTCCGCGGGCGAGCGCGGTTTGCATGCGGTCGCTGCGTTCTCGGCCGATCAACGCTAAAGATCCCCATGACACACTCGCGGCCATTCGCAGCTTTCATGTGACCCGCCTGGAATGGACCTACGGCAACGATCCCGCCTTCATCCAGAAGGTCCACGATCTCGGCGTCGAGTACGGCGGCGCCGTGGCCGCCGGCAGCTACGAGGGCAAGGCGACCCCGTGGCAGTGGAACGTGATCGGCAGTGAGGCGCAGCGGCTCGTTCCCACCTGGATGCGAGCCTGGCCACAGCCCAACCCATGGGGCTGTGCCAATAACCCGGAGTTTCGGGCGGGCCATGTGCGGGCCGCCCTGGCCGCCGTGAAGGCTGGCGCTGATGTGCTCCATCGCGATGAGCCCGGCCAAAACGAGCACTCCTACAACTGGGGCGGCTGCTTCTGCCGTCATTGCATGGTGGGCTTTCGCGGCTGGCTCGCCGAGCACGCCGATCGAGCCAAACTGCAAGAACTGGCAATCGGAGACCTGGCAGAATTCGACTACGGTGACTATTGCCGTGCCCAGAAGCTGCCCAGTGGCGATGCCTTCCGGCTCGGGAAAGCCAACGTGTTGCGCAGCTATTTCCGGCAGTACCAGATCGATTCAAGCGTCGCCTTCAATCAATGGTGGCGGGAGGAATTGAACCGCCAGGCAGGCAGGCCGATCGCCATCTCCTGTAACAATGGCGCCAGCCGCTGGACGCCGATCGAACTTTCCTTCGACTATTGCATCGGCGAACTCCGTCGCGATCATGCCACGCCGGCTCATTTGCATGAGGTGATGCAGACCGCCCGGACCCATGGCCGCACGCAGTCGGTGACGATGCCACTCGACGGCAAAGACGAACCGGAGTCACCGGGCTGGGTCGCGGTGACTCGTCGAACGATTGCCACGATGTATGCCCTCGGGGGCCACATCGAAATGCCGTGGGATACCTATCTCCCCACGCCAGACGGCCGCCGTTATTTCGGCAAGCCCGGAAACTATGCCGACCTCACCGCCTTCATCCGTGGCATGGCGACTCACCTCGATGGGCACAGCCAGGCGTTTGCCGGAGGCTGCGCTGTGATCGATCCCAACTGGCAAGACCGGCCTCCGGTGGGGCTTTCGGCCGACGAGGCGGTGTTCGTGACGATTCGCACCCTCCCGGGCAACGACGAAGCCCCGCTTGTGATGCACATCGTTGACTGGCGGGATGAACCAAAGGAGATGGAACTTACGCTTGATCAGGCCTCCTTCTTCCGCGGCTCACCCATGACGGCCCGACTGCATCAGCCGATTACGACGGTCGAGCCAGCGCTGCACGCGGCTGCCTTTGAGAGCGGCGACTATTCCAGCCTCGTCCAGACAAAGCCCGTCACCATTGCAGCCAATGGTCGTCTTGCGCTCCCGCCGCTGCGGCCTTGGGGCGTGGTCGTGTTCGAAAAGGCACGCTGACTCGCGGAGACGCCCGCACAGCCTGGCTCGATCAATACGGCTTAATCAATACCGTCCGATCAGGAGGCGGTCGTTGTCGCTATCGGCAATGACGAGCCGGCCGTCAGGGGCGATGCGAACGCCATGTGGACGGCGGAGTTCGGTCGTTTTCCAGTCAGTCCCGACCACTGCTCCCCCCCGCTGCGGCACGCCGGCCACCAGATCGATGCTGCCGGTCGCGGGATCGTAGCGACGGATGCAATGGTTTTCAGTGTCGACGATCAGCACCCGCTGCTCCCGGTCCATGCAGACATATTTTGGACCCTTGAGGAGCGCCTGCCGCCCCGGGCCGCCGTCGCCGCCATACCCCCCCTTGCCCGACGCATTCACGACCGTCTGCACGCGACCGTCACGAATGGCCACGAGGGCGTTGCCCTCGCGGAGCACGAGGTAGATCGTGCCGTCGGCGGCCTCGCAGGCCGCACGCGGGCCGGCCAGCGGCGTCTCCGTGGCTCGAGCACCATCGATCGGCTGCCCCTGCTTTCCGTTGCCGGCGACCGTTTCCACCGTGTTGGCAGCGACATCGATCACGCGGAGACGATGATTGCGAATGTCAGCAACCAGCAGCCGGCTGCTGTCGGGCGAGAGCGAACCACAGTAGGGCTCGTTGAACACGGCTTTCGCGGCCGGGCCACCATCCCCAGCGAAGCCCGGCTGACCGGTGCCGGCCAGCGTGGACACTCGACCTGCTGCGGGATCGAAGACACGGATGAGATGATGGAACGTGTCAGCGAGGAAAATTCTGCCGTCGGCTGCGACGGCCAGATCGTGCATCCCCTTGAACCGGATATCAGCCGCCCTCGCCTCGGCGACCACCACTGGAGGGGCGGGTTTGTCGGCATTGGTATGGAATTGTCCGGCGACAAACTCGAAGGTCGCAGGCCCACCGTCGGCCGTGATCGGCTCTTTGGATCGAAATACCCGATTGCCACGGGTAAACTCCACACCGTACAGCCGACCCTCGGCGTCGAAGTCGATCGCAAACGGCTCGTTGACTAAGGCTGCCGCCGGTGACTCCGCCGTGCGCCCTCCGGCAGGACCTGCAAGGACCGTGATGTCAGCCGCGGCCGAGATCCGCATTCCGGCGTCGACAAACACCACGCCGCCGATCAGCAAAACCACTCGAGCAAGATTGTGAAAAACCTGTGCCTGAGACGTGAAAAATCTGAATGCCCAGGAACTCACCGGAGCTATGCTCCGAACTGTATCAGTACAGCTCCCAGGAAACCCTACTAGCATGTCCGCCACAGTTCAGCCTCTCGCAGTTGAAAAGGTGCTCGTAGTCATCGGCGACGCCACCGAGACCGTCGACACACTCTACCCGTTTTACCGGCTCCAGGAGGCAGGATTTGAGCCGATTGTCATCGCACCGGAGCGGCGGGTCTATCAGATGGTGCTGCACGAGGTGCGCCCCGGCTGGACGATCACGAAGGAATGGGAGGGCTATCAGCTCCGAGCCGATCTCGCCTTTGCCGACGTTCATCCGGAAGACTATCTCGGCATCTTCTTCAGCGGCGGGCGGGCCCCGGAATACATCCGTTACGACAAAGACCTCGTGCGGATCACACGGCACTTTTTTGCTGAAAACAAGCCGGTGGCCAGCGTCTGCCATGGCGTGGAAATCCCCGCCTTTGCCGGCTGCGTGCAGGGTCGTCGGATGGCGACCGTGCCCAAATGCCGGTTTGATCTCGAAGTGGCCGGCGGCATTTTCGTCGATCAGCCGTGTGTCATCGACGAAAATTTGGTCCGCGGCCGCACCTACCACGACAGCGGCCACTTCGTCGGCCCCTGGATTCGCCTCCTCGAAGCCGCCGCCACGACCCGCGTCGCCAGCGCATGAAAAAGCCGGGCCCTCCTGAGGAAGGCCCGGCTCTCATGATCCGTCAGCAAGCCAACGAACGACCGACTTGATCAGCCGGCGTTGCAGCACGGCTCGGCGGCACAAGCGGGCTCAGCACCGCAGGCCGGCTCCGCACAGCAACTGCTGCAGCTGCTCGAGCTGCTCTTGCCGGCACGGCGGCTAAAGAGACCACGACGACGCGGCTTCGCACAGCATGCTGGCTCAGCGCCGCAGGCCGGTTCGGCACCACAGGCGGGCTCAGCCGCACAGCAGGCCGGCTCGGCAGCACAGCAAGCGGGCTCGGCCGCACAGCCCGGCTCAGCGGCACAGGTCGGGGCACAGTCACAGCTACCGCGATTGCGGCGACCGGCAGCCGAGGCCGAATCGGCCGCAAGGACACCGACCACCAGAAGAACGGCACTCATCGTCACGAGCGAAGAAAAACGCTTCATCGACATACTCCTTTGAGGGAAAACCAAACCGAATCGCAATCCGTTGAGCGGTTGATTCAGTTGTTCGAGGCCCACAAACCAATCGCAAACCTCCAACGCCCAACACCCTATCCGCTCACGCGAAAATACGGGAAGTGGAAAATTTGTGCCGACGGCCAGATCGCTGATTACATAGAATAAAACGTAATGTATTTATGCTTTTGTGTAATTCACGGGCGGTATTCTTCCAGGATTCAGGCTTGTTTTCCCGCTCACCATGAGGAATCAGGTATGTCGTCGGCGTCGTATCGCTTTTCCATCGGTCCCTGGAACATCGGCCGGGGCGCCGACCCGTTCGGCCCCCCTGTTCGTCCAGCGGTCGCGTTTGATGACGTCCTGGCAGCCGCGGTGAATCTCGGCTTCGAGGGTATTCAATTTCATGATGACGATGCCGTACCCGATCTGGAAAATCTTTCGCCGTCCAAGATCGTCGCCGAAGCCGAGGCGATGAAACGGAAGCTCGACGGCCTCGGGTTCGTCGCGGAGTTCGTCGCCCCGCGGCTCTGGGAACACGCCAACGGCATCGACGGTGGCTACACGAGCAACGACCCTGCCGCCCGGCGGTGGGCGATCGAACGCTCCAAACGGGCGGTCGATGTCGCCCTCGCCCTCGGCTGCGACCTGATCGTGATGTGGCCTGCCCGCGAGGGCACGGCTGTCCGCGAGAGCAAGGATCCGATCGCCGCCTCGGCGCAGATGATCGAGGCCATCAACGCAATTCTCAGCGCCAGCCCAAGGGCCAGGATCGCGATCGAACCCAAGCCGAATGAGCCGGTTGACCATGCGTTTGTGCCCACGATCGGCCATGCCCTTGCCCTCGGGGCCCGCTCGGCTGACCCAGCACGCGTGGGAGTCCTTATTGAAAGCGCCCACGCCATCCTTGCCGGTCTTGATCCTTCCGACGAGATGGGCTTTGCGCTCGCCGCCGGCAAGCTGTGGAGCGTGCACCTCAACGACCAAAACGGTCTCAAGTTTGACCAGGACAAGGTCTTCGGGGCGGCCAATCTCCGCGGGGCGTTTGACCAGGTGCGGGTGCTCGAGGCGGCCGACTACGCGGCCAGTGGGGCCTTCATCGGCTTCGACGTGAAGGCCCAGCGGACGCAGGCGGCCGACTCGGCCACGGCCCATCTCGCGACGAGCAAGGCGGTCTTCCTGCGGCTGGTGGAGAAGGTGCGGTCGTTCCCGAAGCAGACGGCCGCGCAATGCATCGCCGCCCGCGATTACGAGGCGCTCGAGCGACTTGTGCTGGAACACCTGCTGGCTGCGTAAACCCCGCGGAGGATCCGCATGGCTGATGCCCCGCTCGTGGCCGTGATTCTCGACGCCGCCCGGGCGTACGACCGGCTGATCATCGGCGGCATTGCGCAGTTCGTACGCGAGCGGACGGTCGCCGGCCGCGGATCCACGGCATGGAGCCTCTATGTGGAAGAGGATCCGCTGCAGAAACTGCCCGATCTCACCACCTGGCACGGCCAGGGAATCATTGCCAACTTCGATGACCGCCGCGTCGCGACCGCGCTCGCAAAGACCGATGTGCCGATCGTCGGGGTCGGTGGCGGCTTTGGCTGGTACGAGCCTGCCTCCGGCACGCCGTACATCTACACCGACAATGCTGCCATCGGTCGGCTCGGGGCAGAGCACCTGCTCGGCTGCGGCCTGCCGACGCTGGCGTTTTACGGCTATCCGCCCAGTCGCACCTCCGTCTGGTCGGACGAGCGGGCGGAGTCATTTCGGGCGACAGCGGAGGCGGCAGGTCGACCCTGCCACGTCTTCACCGGCCGCCATGGCGACGCCCGGCGGTGGGAGGCGCTCCAGCAGGAACTCATGACATGGCTCGACTCGCTGCCCAAGCCGGTTGGCCTGATGGCCTGCAACGACCCGCGGGCCCGCCATGTGCTCGAGGCCTGCCAGCGACTGGGGCTCACGGTGCCTGGCGACGTGGCGGTGCTCGGCGTCGACAACGACCAGTTGATCTGCGAGCTGACCCGTCCTCCCCTCTCGAGTATCGACCAGTCGGCCCGCCGCATCGGCTATGAGGCCGCCTCACTCTTGGATCGGATGATGACGGCCCGCCGAAACGAGTGCGATGCTTCCGAGGGAGTGCCGACAAAAGTCGTCGTGCCGCCGATCGGCGTGGTCGCCCGCGTGTCGACCGATACGCTTGCGAGTGATGATCAGGCCGTCGTGACCATGCTGCGCGGCCTGCGGTCCTCCCCCTGGCAGAAGCCGAGCGTTGCCAAGGTTGCCGCGGCCCACGGCCTGTCGCCGGGGACGCTCGAGACCCGCTTTCACAATGCCGTCGGCCGATCGATTCATGCAGAGTTTGTCCGGTATCGAATGCAGCGGCTCCGCCGTCTGGTCGTCGAGACCGATATGCCACTGAAGACAATTGCCGTGCAGGCGGGCTTCCCGTCGCTGCAATACATGACGACATTCGTGCGGCGGCACACCGGCACCACGCCGGCGCGGCTGCGGGCCATGGAGCGAGATCGGTTTGCCAAGGGAACATCATGATCATGAATGAGGTCGATTGCATCATCTGCGGCACATGTGTGGCCGACATCCTCGTGCGGCCCGTGCCGCTCTGGGCACCGGTCGGGGGGGGCAGGCTTATTCACGTCGACCCGATCGACGTGACGACCGGTGGTATCGTCTGCAACAGCGGCATCGCGATGCGGCGACTCGGGATGAGGGTGGCAGCGTCGAGCCTGGTCGGTGCCGACCAGTGGGGAAGCCTGATCCGCTCCAGGCTTGAAGCTGAACGACTCGACACGGCCGGTCTTGCCGTCCATCCGACGCTGGCCACGAGCACGACGGCCGTGCTCATCGATCCCAGCGGTGAGCGGAGCTTCGCCCATCACGTCGGGGCGCCCCACGCCATCGACGTCAACTTTCTCAGCAGCCAGGGCCCCCTCTTCGAAAAGAGCCGGCTGGCGGTGATCGGCTACTTCGGGCTCCTCCCGTCGCTGGAGCCGGTGTTTGCCGAGGGCGTCGCCGTGGTGAAGGCAGCCGGGTGCACCGTGGCGGTGGAGACGGCGGGCAGTGGCGGCGATATCGCGCAGCTGGTTCCTGCCCTGCCGTTGATCGACATTTATGTGCCGAGTCGCGACGAGGCGGTGCACCAGACGGGGCTGCACGATCCACGGGAAATCATCGACTGCTACCGCGGCCACGGCGCGGCGGGGTTCCTGGGCGTGAAACTCGGTACGAAGGGCGCGGTGCTGAGCCCTGCTCGCGGCGAGTTCATCGACATTCCTTGCATCGAAGCGCCCGGGCCGGTCGCGGACACGACGGGCGCCGGCGACTCGTTTCTCGCCGGTCTGCTGACGGGCATCCTGCGGGGTCTGCCGCCGCGCGAGGCGGGGTTGCTCGGTGCCGCGACGGCCGCCTGCTGCGTGACGGGCCTGGGCGCCACCGCCGGCCTCCGGTCGTTCGACGAGACCATCCGACTCACCGAAAAGGTGCCAGCCACTTCTGTCCGAAAAACGTAAAAAGTTTCCGCCATTTCGAAGTTGAGACGCCCACTGGCGAGTCGATAATGGAACAGGCGTGAGAGGAGATCACCTATGCGATGCGATCGCGGTGCCACATCGCGACGATTCAGGAGCAGGTGTATGCGAGGCTCATGGCGACGGTTCCTTTGTTTTGCAGCGTCGACCGTGCTCTGTTGCGTCATGAGCACGACCTCGGCCGCTGGGGGCAGCGGCTTTGCAGACCGCGTCGCCCCGCTCCTCGCCGCCAAGTGCGGGAGCTGCCACGGGCCGGATTCCCCCGAGAGCGGCTTTCGAATCGATGACCGTGAAAATGCTTTCGCCGGTGGCGATTCGGGCACCGTGGGCATCGTGCCGGGCAAGCCGGACGAAAGTGAACTCTTGGTCCGTGTCGTGACCGACGACAAGGAGCTGCGGATGCCGGCCGACGGCGATCCGCTCACGGCCGACGAGCAGACGATCCTCCGCGACTGGATCGCCGCCGGTGCTGCCTGGCCCGACTCCATGAAGTCACTCGCCGGGCTCCTGCCGAAGTCGGGCCCCAAGCCGACCAAAGGAGAAAACCACTGGGCTTTTCGGCCGCTCGTGCGGCCGCCGGTGCCCCCTGCCCCTCCTGCCACCGCCCCGATCGATGCCTTTGTGCTCGACACGCTTGCGGCTGCCAAACTGTCGATGAATCCGGAGGCCGATCCCCGCACCCTGATTCGGCGGCTCTCGTTCGACCTTGTCGGCCTGCCGCCGACTCCCGATGAGGTTGCCACCTTCGAGCAGGCATGCCGCACGGCTGGCGGCACCGACAAGCCCTACCGCGACCTCGCTGATCGCCTCCTCTCCTCACCGCACTACGGCGAGCGGTGGGCGCGGCACTGGCTCGATGTCATCCGCTTTGCGGAGAGCGATGGATTCGAGACGAATAGGGCCCGGCCCAATGCCTGGCCCTATCGCGACTGGGTGATCGAGTCGCTCAATGCCGACACGCCCTACGACCAGTTCGTGCGGGAGCAGATCTGCGGCGACCAGTCGGGCGCCGATCCGGCGACAGGATTTCTTGTCGGCGGCCCGGTCGATCGCGTGAAGTCTCCCGATCCCGTGCTCACGGCCAACCAGCGGGCCGATGAACTCCACGACATCGTCGGCACAGCTGGCTCGGCGTTTCTCGGCCTCACGATCGGCTGCGCTCGCTGCCACGACCACAAGTTTGACCCGATCCCACAGGTCGATTATTACGCGATCAAGGCCGTCTTCGAGGGCGTGCAGCACGGCGATCGCGAGATTCTCCC
>CAMCYH010000014.1 GCA_945883745.1 Candidatus Kuenenia stuttgartensis | reverse complement strand
TCAGCCAACGACCGCGTATCGAACTTCGCCTGGCAGGCCGGCGGCGGCATCTTCTACGAGATTTCGCAGCGGGCCACGCTCGACCTCGGCTATCGCTTCTTTGCGATCGATGAGTCGACAGCCACGGCGGATTTTATCGGTGTGCCGTTCGATTACCCCACCAACTTTGCCGCCAGCGAACTGCTGCTGACACTGCGGATCTACGAGCCGTTTCGCAGCTGGCGGAATCGTTAACCTCGCTCGCGGGCAGCGTCCAAAGGATAGACCGGCCAAGAGCCCTTGCTCAGCCACGTTCCGGCCGATGGGCGGCTCGTGAGTCGGGCGCTTCCGTCTCCCGGGCCGCTCATCGACCGAAACATTGTGGCCGATACCTCAACAAATTACCCTTTGAGGAAATGCTTCGCGAAGCTCCTGAGAAACGGAAGATCCCCATTGGCTCCTACCGCCCGACGTCTTTCCACCGCCGTCGCTCACCACGCCGGTGAGGCGGCCCGCCGCCGGCCTGCCCGCGATCTGAAGGTTGAATCGCTCGAGCCGCGGATCGCTCTGGCGGCCGACACCGTCTCCCGGCCGCTGCTGGAATTAGCGAATGGCGTCTCTGTGGACCCGTCGATGTTGGGGCCAGCCGCAATCGTCTTCGGCAAGAGCGAGATCGTTGGCAACGATGTGAAGAGCTTCGTGGTCACGAGCGTGGCCAATGGAGTCGTCGAGAAGTGGAACCCCGCCACAAACGCCTGGGTCGATGTCTCCACCAAGCCCACCAGCAGCAATCCCCGCGAACTGATGAGCCTGCTCGCCGGCCGTGTGATCCATCAGGGGGATCAACTGCGATGGCTGCCGGCGGCGGGCGACACCGCCGCGGCCCGCAGGGCCTTTGAGATCATCGGCTGGGATGATGGGACAGAGCTCCAGCCCACCTCCTCCGCCGCCCCGACGGCCGTACAAAACCTCGCCGTCACACCCACAGGCGTGGGCCAACTGACTCTCGCCTGGGATGCTCCAGCCACTGGAACGCCCACGAGCTACTCCGTCGCGATGAATAACGGCACCACGACAACCACCACGATAACGAGCTCCACAAGCGTGCCGTTTACGGGGCTCTCTGCGACAATGCCCGCGTACACGTTCACAGTCACGGCGACGAATGCCGCGGGAAGCGGGCCGGCAGCGACAGCGACATCCTTCGTGAACACCGGCTCCTCGTCGCTGGTCATCCCGGTCAGCCCTGAGGGCTTCGTGACGTCGGCCGACTGGTACTTCCCGACCCAAGCCGACGGCCACGTCTCGGCCAGCGGTTTCATTTGGCTCCAGCGTGGCGAGACCAATGACGCGGCAGCCTTCGCAACGCTCGCCGTCCAGATCGCATGGCAGACCAACAGCATCGTCGTCTCGCCCGCGATCAGTTCGTTCGAGATCCTGACACAGCCCGGGTACTTTCTGGGCGGTGCCGCCCTGCAGCAGGCGGTCGCCGACATGATGCTCGGCGATCGCGCAGCGCTTTCCAGCAGCGCGAACAACGCCGGCTATCAAGGAGTGCTCCCCGAGAAGTTCCTGCTCACCGGCCAGCGGCTGGGCGGCGGATTCGCCGCCGAGGTGGCGGCCCGCACCGTCGACAACGGCGCCGCCGCGAACCTGCTGGGGGTGGTGATGGTCGATGGGGTCGCGGCCCCGGACCAGTTCGCCGAGTCACTCGCCACGCTGGATTCCCTGGGCATCCCGCTCTACCAGATCGCCTCGCCGCCGCAGGCTGGGAATGACTGGGGCAACACCACCGAGCTGCTCGCGGCCCAGCACCCCGACCAGTTTGTGGGGGTTCAGTTTGACGATGCCAGCCCCCTCGACGCCGTGATCACATTCGCCACCGGCTGGATCAACGATTTCTACGCGGGCTGCGGGCCCACGAATCCGTTCTACGGACTTTACGGCAATCCCAACGACGGCACCTACGTTGCCAACCAGCCGATCGTGCTGGGCGGGGCGGGGGCCACCGTACTGCCCGCGCCACCGACGGTTGATATCAATCAATATGCGGGCCGCTGGTACGAGCAGGGCAGCGTGAAGCAGGGGCCAGCCACCGGGCTGGTCAATGTTGAGTCGGTCTTCACACCCCAACCAGACGGTTCCATCCAGGTGGAGAACTACGGCACCTACGGTCCCAACGGCCCGGTTTGGGAAACCACCGGGTCAGCGGTTCCGGTCAACGCCGCCAACACCCGCCTCAGCGTAGGCTCCTCCGGCGCGCCCTCCACCGACGAGCCGGGCAACTACTGGATCCTGGACTACGCCCCGGACTACAGCTGGGCGATCGTCAGCGACCCCACCAAGACGTCAGGTACCATCCTGACCCGCGACCGGATCATCCCCGAGACCGACTACAACGCTCTCGTGGCCCGGGCGCGTCAGTTGGGTGTGCGGGGCACCATCACCCCGACCGCCCAGTACCCGGCCATCCCGCCGGGGTGAACGTTGCCGTGACCGCGCTGGCGGAATCGCTAACGTCACTCACCAGCCAGCGTCCACTCAAAGACAGCCACCTCGGGCACGGCGCCCAGCCGCACCGGGATCAGCGACATGCCGATGCCGCGCGACACGTACAGCGGTGGCAGCGGATCGCCCCCCTCGCGACCGTACCAGCCGGCGACATACCGACCGCTCCCCGGCGGCAGCACGACGGGCATGCCCAGCGGCGCCACCTGCCCGCCATGCGTGTGACCGGAGAGCACGAGATCAGCAGGATGGTGCGCCGGCAGACTGAGCTGATCGCGGAGGGCCGGGCAGTGGGCGAGCACGAGATGATTTGGCGCTGGCTCCGCTGTTCCAAGAGCAGCCGCCGCGTCGGGCCGGCCGCCCCGCAGGTCGTCGAGGCCGGTGATCCGGAGGGCGGTGCCCGCAGGCGACATCGCGACCGACCGGTTCACGAGCCATTCGATGCCGACAGCGTCGCAGAGCCTGCCAAACTCTGAGAGCGGCACCCCGGACGAGTATTCCCAGTTGCCAGGAACCGCAAACGAGGGCACCGCGGGACAACACCCGAGAAACTCCCGCAGCGGCCCGAGGCCCCGGGGCGACTCGAGCATGTCGCCGGTGTGCACGATGACGTCGGGCCGAGCGGCGACGATCGCGTCGATTACCTGCTCCTCCACGGCACCGAACCCACGAATATGCAGATCGCTCACCTGCACGATCCGCAGGAAGGATGCAGCGGTGACCGACCCGCCAAACGTATGCCGAGTGACATCGAGCCGGCGGGGCGTGATCAACAGGCCATCGACACCGGCGGCGACCGGAAGCCCGACCACCGCTGCCGACGCAGCAAGCATCTTGCGACGAGGAAGCAACGCACCGCTCATGACAGGACAGTATCGAGAACGCGGGCGGGAAACCACACCAAGTTGGCCGAACCGGTGTTCCTTTCCCACACGCAGCCGCCAGGCGCCAGCCGGCGGGACAGTGCCGGGGCCGCCGCACCACAGACAGTTGGCAAAACAAGGGATGCATCCGCTTGACATGTAGGCATACATCCGTATACTCGATTCACTGCCCGCGAGGAGGCTTCTGATGGCCACGATCCCGCAGATTCGCAATCGACTCTTGCAGCAGTTTCCGGAGCCGCAGGCCGACCTGCTGGCTCGGGTGTTCGTCGAGTCCCACGACGAGCTTGTCACCAAGGCCGAGCTCAATGAGTTGACCGGCGTTGTCAAAGAACTGGCCGAAGCGCAACGGCAGACGGCCAAGGAACTCGCAGAATTGGCTGAGGCCCAGAAGCGCACCGACTGGGCCGTTGCCGATCTTGCCAAGCAGGTCGGCGGGCTTTCCAACGCGCTCGGCGGCAGCCTGGAAGACTTTGCCTGCGACCTTGTGCCCGAGATCCTCGAGAAGCACTGGGCGATGCAGATCGCATCGGCCGGCCCTGAAAAAATTGTCGAGTTTGGCCAGCATCGAGAATTCGATGTCGTGGTCCGTGGCACAATCTCGGGAAAGCCCGTCATGGTGCTCTGCGAAACCAAAGCCCGCGTGAACCCGGTCGAAGTCCAGCGGTTTCTGCGGGTCGTCGAGAAGGCCAAGGCCGCCCACCCTGAGGAAGACATGCGGCCGCTCTTTTTTGGCTACGAGGCGGATCGCAAGGCCCGCGAGCTGATCGTGAAGGCTGGTGCCGCCATGGTGTTTACCAGGGGCGTGATGATCCCCAAAGCCGACAACGCGGCGTAGCAGGCTAGGCCTGCGACCGATCAGCCCACGACGTTTTGCGGACTGCCGGCGAGGAAGGCGACGATGTTGGCGGCCGTAATGGCCAGCAGCCGGCGGCGGGCGGCGCGGGTCGCCCACGCGATGTGGGGCGTGATCACGCAGCTCTTTGCTGCAAGCAGCGGATTCGTGGCTGACGGTGGCTCCACGGAGAGCACATCGAGCCCCGCGCCGGCAATTCGCCCGGCGTTGAGGGCGGCGGCCAGGTCGGCCTCGTTCACAAGCCCGCCCCGCGCCGTGTTGATGAGGTAGGCCGTCGGCTTCATCTGCTCAATGCGAGCAGCGTTGACCAACTCCTTCGTTTCCGGCGTGAGCGGGCAGTGCAGGCTCACCACGTCGCTCTCACGAAACAGCCGGTCGAGATCGACGTAGTCGCCGCCTCCCTCGATCGCGCCTGTGGCACGCCGGCGGTTGGCGAGAATCTGCATGTCGAAGGCTCGGCCCACGCGAGCCACTGCAGCCCCGATCTGACCGTAGCCGACGATGCCGAGCGTGAGGCCGGCGAGGTCCACGAGGTCGCCATCCCAGTAGCAGAAATCCTCACAAGCGGCCCAGCGGCCCTCGTGCACGGTGCGGTCGTGGTGGCCGGTGCGGTTGGTGAGCTCAAGGAGCAACGCAAACACCGCCTGGGCCACCCCCGGCGTGCTGTAGGCCGGCACGTTACAGACGATGATGCCGCGTGCCTTTGCCGCCGCGACATCCACGACATTCACGCCCGTCGCCAGCACGCCGATCATTTTGACCTCCGGCAGGCAGGCGATCGTGTCGGCCGAAAGCACCGTCTTGTTGGTGAGCACGATCTCTGCATCCGCCACACGGGAGACGATTTCGGCATCAGCAGTGCGATCAAAAATCGTGCACGGACCCAGCGCTTCGATCGCGGCCCAACTCAGATCACCAGGGTTGGCGGTATAGCCATCGAGAATGACGATATTCATTGTGTGGAGGATACCATATCGGGAACGAGTAGCCTCTCCGAGAGGCCACACGACCGGCGTGGATCGGCTGCTTGAAGAAGCAAAACTCGGTGCGGTCGTTGTGGTGCTCACGTGCACGGAGAATGACCTTCGTGAGGCACACCTGCGAGTCGGCCTTTGTCGCCATGCGCGGTCATCGATGCCTCTCGGGTTCGATCCGCCGGGCACACGCTGTCAGGCAAACTTCTCACCAACCCGGGCCGAGAAAAACGCGGGCAGGTTCGGCTGCATGCCAAGAGTGCCGGCGCTGACCGACTCCATGTAGGTCTTGTGGCCGCTAAGAGCGTGATAGATCACCTTCACGAGCGCCAGCACGGGAACTCGCCGATCGCTGGTGGGCTTGGATGCCAGGTGGTCGTAGCACTGGTGATGGATGAGCGTCATGTAGTTCATCCAGCCGGTGTCCGGCAGCGGTTGGTCGAGCGCTGTCAGGCCGTTCGCGGTGGCCTGCCGCTTGGCACTTTGCCGGGCGGCGTGATAGAGCGGTAGCAGGCGATCGATCTCAGCGATCTGCTCGTGGCGGCGGGCGAATCCCGTCTTCAGGCCCGCCTTCACGGCGCTCCGCCGCTTCCACTCGTTGACGTCGGGGAGCTCGGAGTGGTAGTTGAAGTCGGGCTCGGCGTCTCCGAACGTCCAGTTTGGGGCCTGGTTGAACTCGGGGCTGCCCAGCAGGATGGCTCGCTGGCGGTTGAGTTCATTGATCCGCGCGGCGGCCTTTTGCACCCAGTGAATCAGCGTCGCAGTCCCCTGGTAGAAGAGGTTGCTCGGGGGCGGTGCATAGACATCGAGCCCTCCGATCTGGAGCGCCCGGCCGACCATGCCGCAGCAGTTGGTTGGGCCGGCACGCATGGTGGCGCACTTGCGGTACGTGCGGCGCGGATCCTCGGGGTCGAGGTTGAGGATCTCGAACCACCAGGTCCAGATGGCCTCCACGTCGATCCCGAAGAGGTTATCAGCGCCGTCGAAGGCCACCCCGCCAGCGGCCTTCACCGGGATATCGAATCGCTTCGACACGCCGCGGGTGGGGAGCGCGAAATCCTCGTCGGCCGTTAGGGCGCGGGCCTGATCCCAGCCCATGGGATTCGCACTGGTGGTGTTGGTCTGACGGTTGATCAGTTCGCTGAAGCCCACCCGCGCGTGGGCCGGCATCTTCACGAACGGCGTCACCTTCGCCGCCCCCCGCTGGGAGGTGTTCCAGTCGGCGCCCCGGGCGGTGCCGTCCCAGGTGACGTAGAAAGGAGCCGCGCCGCGGTCGCAATGGAGGCCCGCATGCCCCAGCCCAAACGTGTTCGCAAGCCGACTGACTCCAGAAAACTGTTCGGTGCAGAACTGGACTTCGCGTGGCATGGCATTCCTCGTTGCTGGTTTTATTACTGACTCATGGAATAGTATCGGCCCTTTTCCCGATTTGTTGCGTCACCAAAGCTGCTCCCCACCCTGGATGGCAGTCTTTTCCAGTGCGCGACGGGCCGCGTCGGCAGGCTGGCACCCGGAAAAACGCCCACCGACGCTCGAATCGATCCTCTCAACCGAACGGCAGGGGGTGGAGCAGACCACGGCCGGTCTTCTTGCCTGCCAGCGAGCGCCGCCGATACACTTCAGAGACGCAAGAACGTGGCTGGCGTTTCCCTTCCGGAAACGCCAGGGCCTTCTCGCTGAATCGCCGACCGAGGAGGTTTCGTGGGTCAGCCTGCCGCAAGAATGACCGATCAGACGTTGCAGGCGGCTCCTCATTGCCACGCTCCGATCCACCCCCCGGCTCCGGTTCCGACTCCAGTGCCCCATCCAGCCCTCCCATTGATCATCATCAAGGGAGCACCGACCGTACTCATCGGCAATCTGCCGGCCGCCCGCGTGACCGACATGACCGCCCCGTGCATGCTGCCTGGGTGCGTGCCCGGCGGTCCTGGCATGATTGCGAAAGGATCGCCGACGGTGTTGATCTGCAACCTTCCAGCCGCTCGTGTCGGTGACATGACGACTCATGCCGCCTGCGTCGCTCCCATCCCGAGCCCTACCGGCACGATACTGCCTCCGGGATGTCCGACTGTCCTCATCAGCTGAAGCCGGCGAGGCCAAGGAACGTGCGGCAACTCCACTTCGAACTGCTTTCGCCCCTGTGCCCCGTGTGTCGACTCCGCCAGGGCGTGGAATCGCAACTCGCGCTCGAGGAGGTTTTTTCGGAAAGTTCAGGCGACGTCGTTGAGGGGCTTCTTCGCTGCCCGTCGCCATCGTGTCGCCATGAATATCCGATCATCGACGGAATCCCGATGATCGTGCCGCGCCTTCGGGAACTCGTGGCCGCATGGATCGACCGCATCCGGGCCCGTCACTCGTTTTCGGAGCCGATCGAGAGCCTGCTTCGCGACTGCTGTGGCCCCGGCTCTTCATTTCACGACGAACACCAGCGACTCTCCGGCTCCATGTGGGATCACTGGGGAGATTGTGACCCTGCGGAGGACCAGGACGGATTGCTCGCCCCCCGACCAGGTGCCGTCGTACGGCTTCTGCATGCCGGCCTTACGGCTGCCGATGCGTCTTCTCCAGCGATCGGCCAACGGCCAATCCTGGACATCGGCTGCGCCGCCGGCCGCACCACACTCGAACTCGCCGCACACCTTGATCGGCCGACGGTCGGAATCGATCTCGATATCTCAATCCTGCAACATGCTCGAGCCATTCGTGATTCGGAAGAGGTGTCGTATCCGAGGAGACGGATCGGCATCGTGTACGACCGCCGATCCTTCTCCGTCCGCGGCAGCTACGCTGCAGAGACGCGTGGCTTGGTCGACTATTGGTGCTGCGACGCCACCGCGCTGCCCTTTCGCGAGAGCGTGTTCGGCCTCGCCGTCAGTCTCAACAATCTGGATTGCGTCGCCGCTCCCTTGACCGCACTCCAGGAGATGATCCGCACGCTTGCCCCCGCTGGGAAAGCGGTCCTGGCAACGCCGTACGACTGGTCTTCTACGGCAACTCCGGTCGAGGGCTGGATTGGAGGGCACTCGCAGCGATCCGAACTGCGGGGGGCTGGAGATCGGCTTCTGCGCGAACTTCTCCAACGTGGCGGCCACTCCTCCGTGCTGGAAGGAGTGCGGATCATCGCCGAGCGACCGGCGATTCCTTGGCATGTACGACTCCACGAACGATCAACCGTCCAGTACCTCTGCGATCTGATCGCGCTGGAAAAGATCGGTTGACGCCTACGGCATTGCCGCATGCTCGATCCATGTGTCGGCACCGGCAGCGATGGCAAAACCGATGTCGAGCAGGCTTCGCAGACGGCTCTCCGCCTCCACGGCGCTTCGTCGCTCCCCAGCCAAGCGAACCGCCCCGGCAGCGGCCATGCCGGCGAGATAGGGAAGCGGTGGCAACGGGTCGAGATGTGCGGGCGCCATGGAGTCACCCGCTAAAAACGCAGCCAGCGCCGCACACCCGGCCGGCGAATCCAGCCCGACACGCTCCGCGGCCTCCTGGGCGGCATACGCCCGCGCCTGCGTCGGTGCCATCACCCACTCCTCCGCAGCCTCGACCGCCGAGGCCTCATGTGGCGAGGGGCCACCGCCTGCCTCGAGTCGCGTTGCTCGACAGGCCCACCACGCTGTCGCCTGTCGCGACAAAGCCTGCGCGAGGACGCTCACGGCAGCTTCCAGCAACCCCTTCGAAACGAGCGCTCGCGAAGCCTCTACCATGGAACCACCCACAAGGGATCCGTCCCCCTGGGTCACAACAGCCAAGGTCGGCTCATCGAGTTCGATGCGGGAGAGGCGACCGAAGGCGGCCTCATTCGTGGGGAATGTTTCAATCGTGAGGGAGGACATGGCACACACCAGAGAAATGAAATCCATCACCCGATCATCGTGATCGCGCCCTTCGCCTGGAGCGTCGCCGAGGCCTTCACCGTCGTCTGGAGCCCTTCAAGCGTAGCCGACGTCTGCCCCTTCACGCTGACCGTCATTCCATTGATCGTGATTCCGGAGGCGCTGATTGCGATCGAATTGCTGCCGACCTTTAGCGTGATCGACTCCATGCCCTGGATCGTCCAGGCAGTGGCTTTCATCGTTCCGCTGCCGCTCTTGACGTCAACCGTGTGGCTGCCCGACTTGACCGTGAGGGTGTGCCCGTTGCCCACCGTGATCGCCTGGCTGCTCCCGACGTCTACCGTGTGCTTGCCCTTGCTGACCTCGAGGGCGGCATCGCCCTGCTCAACCGTGCACGTCTCATTGCCCGTCGAGACCGTCGTCTTGTTATTTTTGTACACCGTCAGCGACCGGCTGCCGTCGTTGCAGCCGCTCGCCCCAACCTCCTCGGTGACGTTGTTGAAGACCTTGACGGTCCGATCGCCATTCTTTTTCGTGTCAAAACCGACCGTGACCGTATCGTCGTTTTCAACCGTCCGGGCGAAGTCCTTCTCGGCATGGAGGGTGACGAGTTCGGACCCCTTCGTGTCGTCAAAGATGAACTGATTGGCATTGGCTGTCTGCCCATCCTTCGTGCTGCGGGTCTGCCATCCGCTCTGCGCCGCCTTGCTCGGCAGCTCGAAGGGTGGCTTGTTGGTGCCGTTGTAGACAACGCCCGTAACGAGTGGCCGATTCGGGTCGCCGTCGAGATGCGACACCACCACCTCCATGCCGATCCTCGGCAGCCACTGCGCCCCAAACTGCGGGCCGGCGAGCGACTGGGCCACACGAATCCAGCACGAACTCTGTTCGTTCTTCTTGCCGTAGCGATCCCAGGGAAACTGCACTTTGATCCGACCATACTCGTCGGTGTAGATCTCTTCACCGGACGGGCCAACGACGAGCGCGGTCTGCACCGTGCCCGCCGGCCAGGGCGTCTTCCGCGGCGTCCGCCAGACGGTATCCGCGGGGATGCACTCGAAGGAGTTCTCGTATTGGAATGCCTCGGCAACCACGGCCGACGTCTCGTACGCGCCGCGATTGCCTGCCTTGTGCGTGACCCGTGTCAGCAGATACTTCTTCCCCTTCTCGGACGGGTTGGGATGGGAGGAGATCTTGAAGGTGTAGCCTGGTGAAAACGTGCGACAGGTGCTTACGCCTTTGGCCGTGCTGGCCCCCACTTCCTCCGCCTCGATCCGGAATTTCCCCAGTGATTCACCGTCTGACTTCTTCGAATAGTCACCCGGAAAATCGAATAATTCGGCCGCGGCGGCTCCGGCGTAGGGTGACTTGCCATTGCTCGTCACGAGCAGATCGGTCGAAGGCTGTTCGAAGTTGTAATCAGTCTGGGCATATTTCCCGGGCTTGTAGGCGTACTCATGCTGCCACTCGATCAACTGGCCTGGCTGATCCGGCGAAGAAAACTGCTGCACCGCACTCACCTCGGCATCACCACAATCGGTGAAGGCTGAGTTGGAGTCGGAAACCACCATCTTCAGAGACTTCTCGGCGTGCTCAAAGTGATAGGCCATGCCCTCGAATTCCATGAGCCGACTGACAAAGGCCAAGTCTGTCTCACGAAACTGCACGCAATACTCCCACGGAGAATGGCTGCCTGAAACTTTTTTAGTCAGTGACACTTGTGAGCAGTCACCGAGCACGGCGGACACGATGTCGGGAACCGCCTTTTCCTGAAATATTTTGCAGTCGCTCGTCAGCCCGGCGAACCACAGGCCGGGAACGACCTCCAGTTGCCACCGTGTCAGTACGTCGTCACGGCCGGCCCAGGAGAAACGGCTGACGTATCCGGTAAACCAGCGGGGCGAACCGTCGCCACGATTCACCCGAAAACTCACCTGCTGGCCAACGAGTTTCTTGTCGTCGATTTGTTCATCGACACTCAGGCACGTCAGCCGAAAGACGAACAACTCACCGAGGGCCTCCTCGCCGCTCAAGGACTCGAGGAGAAGCCTGTCTTTGCCCAAAGGCGTCTCGATCGCGAGCGGCTGACCGTCCTGCGTGTAACTCGCCACGAATCACCTTCCTTCTCCCGGGCAGGACACCTAGGACGCCTTGGCACCGATCGCATACGTCTCGGTCAACTTCCCCTGACTCGCCCCGTCTTTTCCAAACTTCACGTAGGTCCAAGTGGCCTTCGCGTACGAAAAAGTAACCTTTTCAGTCGGTTGAATTCTCTGTTCATCGATCGGATTTTCCAGGTCGTAACTCGTGATGATCACATCTTCGAGTTCGTAGGAAAGATACGGCTGGGACGAACCGGCGAGCGTCGTGCACAGATCGATCTTTACTTTCGGGAGCTTCTGTCCAGTCGCGCAGGCTTTCTGGATCTTCACGCTCGCGCTGTCGACATCCTTGACGACGACCGCATTGGCCAGCGCCGATGCTCCTACGCCACGCTCACTCTGCTCAAACCCACCGGTCATCCGAGTGATCGGAGCGGACAGGCGATACATCACACTCCACCCAACATGTGTGGAATCGGTCGCTTCGCCGTCGTAATCGCCTATCTTGACGAATCCCTTGCGAACGTTCGCCATAGTCTGCCTCCTCAGGTGGCCCGACGATCCGCTGCTCCGAGCCGGCATGACTCGGAGCAGCGGTCGCCCAACGGTAGTATGAACCTCTGGCCCTTCCAGAACCGGATGCTCAGGAGGCGTTCGCACCCATTTCGTACTTCGCCTCGACGTTGCCCTTCTTGGAGCCCGTCTTGTTGTCGAACTCGGTGTAGGTGTAGGTGATCTTGGTGAAGTTGCAGCTCACCTGCTCGCTCGGAAGCGGCTCGCCTGACGAGTTTCCGTGGACTGAATACCCCGTAAACACGACGTTCTCGAGCAGCCACTTGAGGTAGGTCTCGGTCTTGCCGCCGGTCGTGGTCGTAAACTCGACCGTGACCTGCTTATTGAACTTGCCGAGCGTGCAAGCCTCCATCAACTTCGGCGACGACTTGTCGAGCTGCCGAACGAACGTGATGTCGCCGAGCGACGTTTCGCCCTTGGTCCGCTGTTGGTCAACCGCTCCCGACGGAATCGAGCGAAACACCGGCAGTGATGCCGAGTCGGCGAGAATCCACTTGTCGTGAGCCTTGTCGGTTGATTCGCCATCGATGCCGTCGCACTTGATAAAGAGTCCCATGAGAAGTCCTTTCGTAATGGTGAGTGGACCAGGCGGGAAGCACCCGAACGCCGCGTCCGAGGAATCCCTGCCGCCCCGAGTCACTCACCAGACTCTCGAGACAGCGATACAGTTTTCAGGGTTTTTCGGTTTTTGTTGCGTGAGTTTTTCCTGGTTGCAGGAAACGGGCGAAATTCGCGAAAAAGACACTGCACTTGCCGCAAAACCGCAGCCTCGGGCCGGCGATTATCCCTCGATGGTGTACGAAAACTCGCTGCTGGCCGAGTCCCAATCCACCGAAATCTTCTCGACCGGCTGGCCTTCCGCCATCCGGCTCAGGAGCCGCGTGGAAAGTTCGGGCAGCATGGTGCCCGACAGCACCCGATCGATGATCCGAGCCCCGCTGTCCACCTCGTTGCACCGGTCCACCACCGCGGTGACGACCTTCGGAGACCAATCGAACCTGGCCTTGTAGGCATCCTGGACACGACGTCGGATTGACTTCAACTTGAGTTCGCAGATGCCCCGCATCACGTCGTCGGCGAGGGGATAGTAGGGGATCACCGTGAGCCGCCCGAGAAATGCCGGCTTGAAGTGCTTGAGCAAATCATCATGGAGGGCATCGGCCAAAGCACCGGGATCAGGCCGCGTATCAGGATCGGCACAGAGCTTCATCACCGTGTCGGTGCCGGCATTGGTGGTCATGATGATGACCGAATTCTTGAAGTCGATATCCCGGCCTTCGCCGTCCTTCATACTTCCCTTGTCGAAGACCTGATAGAAGATGTCTTGCACACCGGGGTGGGCCTTCTCCATCTCATCGAGCAGCACGACACCGTAGGGCCGCCGCCGCACCGCCTCGGTGAGCACGCCCCCTTCTCCATAGCCGACGTAGCCCGGCGGAGAGCCCATGAGGAGCGATACCTTGTGCTCCTCCTTGAACTCGCTCATGTTGATGACGGTCATGTTCGCTTCGTCACCGAAGAGCAGTTCGGCGAGCGCCAGGGCCGTCTCCGTCTTCCCGACGCCGCTGGTGCCGGCCAGCATGAAGACGCCCGTCGGCCGCTTGGGATCGGTGAGCCCGGCCCGCGAGGTTCGGATCCGCTCGGCAATCGTTTCGAGCGCATGCGACTGGCCGACCACCCGCTCCTCAAGCCGTCGCTGGAGGTCGAGAACACCGCGGATTTCGTCAGAGACCATCCGGCCGACGGGGATGCCGGTCCAACCGGCAATGACCTCGGCAATCGTCTGACCATCGACGCAGGGGCTCACCAGCGGCTCTTCACCCTGAAGCTTCTTCAGTTGATCTTCGAGCGCGATGAGGCCGGCACGGAGCCTCTGTTGCTCATCGTCGCTGGCGGCGGCCGCCCCGTCGGCCGGGTGCATCGCAGCGATGAGCGCCGCCCGCTCGGCCTGAATCTGCTCGACCAGCTTTGATTCTTCGGCAAACCTTTTCTCGAGCCCGGCCAGTTCGGTGGCGATTCCGCCCATCCGGAGCTTGAGTTCGGCAATCATCGCCGCATGATCGGCCCCCGTGCTCTGCTCCCGCTCGAGGATCCCGATTTCAATCGTGAGGGCATCGATCGTCCGCCGGGCATCTTCGATGGCCGGCGGCGTGGCGGCCTGCCCGATCGCCACCTTGGCGCAGGCCGTGTCGAGCAGGCTGACGCCCTTGTCGGGCAGTTGGCGACTGGGGATGAAACGGCGGGAGAGCTTGACAGCATCGGTCACCGCCTCGTCGAGCACCGTCACCTTGTGGTGCTTTTCGAGCGTTTCAACCATGCCGCGAAGCATCCGGCAGGCCATTTCGTCGGTCGGTTCTTCGACCTTGACCACCTGAAAGCGACGGGCGAGAGCCGCGTCTTTCTCAAAGTATTTCTTGTATTCGGCCCAGGTCGTAGCCGCGACGGTCCGCAACTCGCCGCGGGCCAACGCCGGCTTGAGGAGGTTGGCGGCATCTCCCTGCCCCGCCTGACCTCCGGCGCCGATCATCGTGTGGGCTTCGTCGATGAAGAGAATGATCGGTACAGGCGACTTCTTCACCTCGTCGATCACGCCCTTCAGCCGGTTTTCAAACTCGCCCTTCACTCCGGCTCCGGCCTGCAGGAGGCCGAGATCGAGCGTCCGCAGCTGGACGTTTTTCAGTGGCTCCGGGACGTCTCCGCTGGCGATCCGCTGGGCGAAACCCTCCACCACAGCCGTTTTGCCAACGCCCGCCTCCCCGGTGAGAATCGGGTTGTTCTGCCGACGCCGGGTGAGAATGTCGATGATCTGCCGCACCTCTGCCTCCCGGCCGAGGACGGGATCGATCTTGCCCGACTTGGCGCGGGCAGTCAGGTCGATGGTGAACTGGTCGAGGCTTGGTGTTTTTGTCGGCCCCTTCGGCTTGCCATCGCTCCCCGCTCCACCATCAGCCGCCCCCGGCTCGTCGGAAGCCGCCCCGCCCGGCATGTAATCCGATTCAGTCGACCTCGGGAAGACACGCGTTGCCTCGCGACGCAGCACGTCCGGAGCGATCCGCCGAAACTCGTCGGAGGCACCCACCGCGCGGCGGGAGAGCGACTCATTCGAGAGCAATGCGAGGAGCAGCCAGGCCCCGCGAACCTTCGGCTCGTTGTGATCAACGCTCGCCGTCAGCCACCCTTCTTTGATCAGATCACACACCTCAGGCGAGAGGAGCGGGGGGCGGGCGTTTCCCGTCTTGAGCTTGTCGATCGCCTTCGTCAGGTCGGCCAAAACCCGGGCCTGGTCGATCTCAAAGTGCTTGAGCAACAGGCAGATGTCATTGCCCGGCTGCTCGAGCAATTTCACGAGCCAATGCTCGATCTCGACATTGTAGTTGGTTCGCGACAGGCAAAGCCCCGCCGCCCCCTCGAGAGCCCGCTGGCACACGGGATTGAGTTTGCCGATCAGCCCCTTGAGATCGAGACCAGCCATGCGCGTAGTTCCTTTGGCATCCGACGCTCGCCGCCCCGCAATTCATCCTGGCGGGAGCCCGGCAGTCTAGGACCTATGACCGCGAAAATCCAGCAGCCCGGCTCAGACCCGTACCCTGAAGCAGGCATCATCTCGATCGACGCGAGATCCCGTGGTCGCGCTGAGCCAACTCGTCCAGCCGAGCCGCGGACCTGCGTTCCCCTTGAGAAGTCTGCAGGGGGGCACATCCTCGCCAGCCAGCACGAGCCGAACACCAATCTCATACTGAGGACCGGCATAGAGACGCAGCAGATCGCTCAGGGCAGCGAGTCGGCGAGTCCCCGGCAGGCGGGAACGCAGGTCTGGGAGTGAGAGCGGTCCGATGCGAACCTCGAACGTCGAATCGAGATCCCAAACTCGGCGGCCTGCGATGGCATCGACGCCCAACCGCGCGTTGAGCCCTTCCGGCCGCTCCCGGCTCGCCAGCGCCGTCTGATCGGATCTTTCGAGTTCCAGCCATCGGCCCACGAAGGGCACTACCTCCACCCGCGCCCCATAGAGATCACGGAGCAGCGACTCGAGTGCCTCGGCCGTTCGCGTCTGCCGAGAGAAGTGCGCGGCATGATGGAGCACGGCGTCGTCCGACTCCGCCAGTCGTTCTCGCAGGCCTTTTGTGCCCAGCCCCACAAGTGAACTGACCACCGCGGTCACCGGATCGCATGGCGACGATGCGGCATCATCCCATCTCGTTCCCCGCCCCGTCAGGCGGCTCCGCTCGTACTGAACACCCGCCCGGTACTTCACCCACCCGCCATAGAGCAGGGCTGCCATGCGATGCACGAAGATATCGAGGAAATCCCGCAACGTACGATCGCGAAAGCGGCGAAAACGCTCGATCACCAGCGACGTGTAATGCCGCGGCAGCGTGCCCGCCGGCCCCACAAGCCCGAAGCAACCCAGTTCGACATGCACGCGGCCGGTTCCCAGAGAGCCTCCTTGGCCGGCCTCCGAGACGGTTGCCGCACCGGCATTCGGCGTGGATGCCTCTGCTGGCTCATGCCGAATGCGGGTGATGGCGCCCTGCGGGAACCCGAGCGTGGTCGCCGAATGGAACCGGATGGCGGTCTGCGAACCGGCGCCCTGATCGCTGCCGCCGAGCGCTGGCGGCAGTGGCTCCCGTCGGGCGGCGGCCTGCCGAGCCGTCTCCATCTCCAGGAGCCGCACGGCCTGGAAAAACTCGAATCGCTGCGGCTCGGTGAAGAGCCGCTTCATCGTGCGAGCCGCGGCGGAATCGGCGCCCCGGCCGCTCCCGGCGGCAGCCGCCGGCTCATGACTCGCTCCACTCATGCGAGCACCTTTGCGCCGGCCCGCGGTGGCCATGTCCACTGCTCCTTCCGGCTCTCCCGCTGTCGCGATGTC
This sequence comes from Candidatus Kuenenia stuttgartensis, assembly GCA_945883745.1. Taxonomy (GTDB): domain Bacteria; phylum Planctomycetota; class Planctomycetia; order Pirellulales; family UBA1268; genus CACORA01. Next base: position 26,811 of record CAMCYH010000014.1, on the reverse strand, counting down.
GCCACCAGCCGCGTGAAGGAGTTGATGTTTACCCAGGCACCGAAAAAATGCTCGAGGACGCTCGAAAAAAGATAGCCGGCCTTGTCGTCAAAGCGTTCCTCATCCAGCTCCACGCGAACTTCGAGCCCCTGACACACCCCGCCGCCCCGTCCACTGACGCGGGCTGCGACACGGCGGCTCGACACGTCGACAATCGCCTGAATCCAGCGTTGCTTCTGCTCGAAGTCCTCGAGGTCATCGAGCAGGTAGAGGCGTAGCATCTCCCGTAATGCCAAGGCTGCCTGCCCATCGCCTGCACCGGTGAGCGAAAGATGATTGAGCGAGAGGTGGGAAATGATTCTCCAGGCATTGCCGCGACCTGGTGGATTGCGCAGCGACGACGTGGGACGCGACAGACAGACGATCCTTCCCACGGGGCCCTGCCCGTCCCGCAGCATGACCCGTGGCCGCCCCACGGCGAAGGGCAGCCGACCCGGCAGGTTCCGATTGGTGCAGAGCCCCCGAGCATGCAGCGTGCGGTCAGCCACAGCGGCCGGCCCTCCAACCTCATCAACGAGTGTCAGCCAGACGTCACTGCCCGCATCGACCATGCCATCAGGCCGGGGCTCACGGTGCATTCTGCGGCGGGTGAGCCACCGAAGACGTCTTGACGCTTCCGCTCCTGGCGTAAGGCCATCGGTCCCAGGGGCAAGCAGCCGGTAAAAGGGAGGAACATCGACCGGGTCCTCACCAGGTTCACTCACCCGCACCGAATCGACCGAGTAGATCTCCGCGGCCCGAGGACGGCGGACGTCGCCGGTGAGGCAGTATTCACTCCGGCTCCCATCGATGACCAGCGGGTCGAACTGCTGCTGAAAGAGGTTGATGACCGGCGTACAGCCGAGTCGGACCGCACCGGGAGAAACGACCTGTTCGAGCTCTCGGCTCGTCGCCGTGAGCAGCACCGAGATCTGCATCGTTTCGTCGAAGCGACCGATCACCCGGTCGGTGAGCCCATGGAGGTCGACAAACAAATACTTCTGAGGCAGCGTGAAAAACTCGGTCAGCATCCGATAGCCGGAGAATCCCCGCGGGTCGTCGGGCAAGGCCGAATCCTCAGGGGCAAACCCGGCCGGCACCAGGCTCTGCCGGGGCAGCACCGTCGGAGAAGGGTCGGATGGCCCTCGGGAAACGACCACTCCGGCGCAGCGGGTCAACAGGAGTTCGTAGAGCTCATAGATTGATTGACCTGCATCGGCATGGAGATGAAATCGCAACGACCCCAGCGGCATGTGGCCGATCCGAACCTCCTTGGAAAGCGACTCCAAAGACAGCGAGAGAACTGCTGCGGTGCCGGCCGGAGCGACGATCGGTAGCTGAAACGGTGGCCCCGCCAGCCGAGCGGCGGCAATTGTGAGCGGCCAGAGACGGAGATCGAAGCAGGTGCGATAGGTGCAACTCTCCCCCTCGATCTCCTCGGTCTCGAGTTCCGATCCCCGCGGAACCAGGAAGCCGGCGGTGAGTGCCGCCTGCTTGGGATCGATTCCCATCTCGACGATCGCCATCGAGGGCACTGGCCGCAGGTAATGGGGATAGAGAAGGTCGAGCAGCCCATCGGTGAGCTCCGGGTAATCGTCATCGAGTCGCTTCTGCACGTCGGCCGCGAGAAAGGCCACTCCCTGGAGCAGCCGCTCGACGTGGGGATCCTTCGAGGCATCTCGACCGAGTTGCAACCGGCCGGCCACCTTGGGGTGCCGCTCGGCAAACTCGGCGGCTAGCGATCGCAGGATCGCCAACTCCCGATCGTAGTAGGGGAGCAGATCGTCACTCATGTTTCCCCCGTCACGTCGAATTCACCGCTGGTCACGTCGAGGGACGACGAAAAAAATACCGACTCCCGAAACGGCTCAACCACGAGCACGGCCTCGATTTCGAACCGGACACGGCGATCGGCCTCGCGGGTATCGTCGCCGGCAACGACGCGAGTCACACGGACGCCCTGCAGCCGGGGCTCGAAGGATCGAATCGCTTCCTCGATGAGCATGGCGAGCCGCGTGAGCTGGTGATCTTCACGAATCTCCAGGCTCTGAAGATCGGGCAGCCCGTAGTTGACCAGCGAGGTCGGGAGCTCAGAGTACCGGTCTGGCAGCGCGCTCAGCGACCGCCTGGCATTGAGAAGATTCTGCAGATCGCGACAGAGGCCATCCCGAAGGCTGCGAATCACGGTGGCCTGCCGCCACAACGGCTCTTGACGAGCCTCCGGCTCATCATCGAGGAGCCTGTCAAGCAGGCTCGGCAGCAGCGGCTCTTCGCCTGAAACGCTCTTCGGCATGTGCGGGAACACCGGTGGGGAAGTCGGCATCCTGCCGACGCTTCAATACGATACCATCCAGATCGGCCAGACCGGGAGCCGGCCCGCCGGGTGATTCTGAGAAGACCACGACTCCGCCCCCCACCACCTGCTCACGAGAAGTGACTCACGATGACGATTGATCCCGATGCCTCTGGCGGCTACGTGACCGACGTGGCGTATCTGCCGGGATACTACCCGTTCATGGCACCGTCCAGGATCCGCCATGTCGCCTCGTCGCTCGGCATCCGGCCGCCGGCGACCGACAAGGGCTTTGACTATCTTGAACTCGGGTGTGGCTTCGGGGCCACGCTCCTGACCCTCGCCGCAGCCAATCCGCTGGGCCGGTTCACGGGCGTCGACTTCATGCCCGTCCATACCGACCACATCGACCGCGAGGTGGCGGCCTGCGGTCTTGAGAACGTCCGGGTCCTCTGCGCCGACTTCGCCGCAATGCCGGCCGATCTTCCTCAGTTCGACTTCATCACGCTCCACGGTGTCTTCAGCTGGGTCAGCCCCGCCCTGCGGGAACACGTCCTCGGCATCATTCAACGGCATCTCAAGCCAGACGGCATTGTCGAGGTCACCTACAACTGCATGCCGGGATGGTCCAGCCTGCTGCCGGTGCGATCGCTGCTGCGGCATTTCGCCAGCCGAGCCACCGGCGACAGCGTGACGCGGGTCAAGGAGGCGCTCGCCACCGTGGCTGCCATGCGCAAGGCCGACATTCCGGTCTTCCACGATCAGCCGCTGGCTGCCCAGCTCGTCGACCGGCTCGTGCAATCCGACCCGCACTACGTCGCGCATGAGTACCTCAATGAGCACTGGACCGCATTCGAGTCCGCCGAGGTTCTCGACACGTTCGCCCTCCGTGGGCTGGCCCACGCCGGCCGACTTCCCTATCACCAGAACCACTGGCAGCTCTGCGCGAACCATCAATTCGCCGGGCAGTTCACCGGTCTCGATCTGACGACAATCGAAACACTCAAAGACTTTCATGCCAACACGATGTTTCGCTGGGATCTCTTTTCAGCCCGGCCGCGTGAGGCCTGGACGCCGGGGGAGCGGGCGGCAGCTGCGGCAGACCTGTTTTTTCGCGTCGCGCTGCCGAATGCCAGCCTCCCCCACACCGTGACCTATGGGGCCGTGACCGCGGGCCTCGTCGGGCCGCCTCATGACCGCATGCTGGCGGTGATGGGCGACAGCAGCTGGTCACTCGCGATGCTTCTCGACGCCCCCGGACTGGCGGCATTCGCGCCGGAAGCCGTCGTCGAGGCGGTGGACATCGGCGTGGCGCTGGGGCTGTTCCGAGTGGAGGGAGGACCGATCATTGATCCCATCCCCGCGGCCGAGCAGCTGCCGACCGGTTCCCTCTCGGTGCCGCTGTCCTTCAACCGGCGGGCGCTTGTCCGCGACGACGTCGCCAACGAACAGGTAAGCCTCGCCAGCCCCCGCACCAAAGCCGGTCATCCGATCGGCGATCTCCATGCCGTGATCCTCGACGAACTGGCCCGGGGTGGCAGCGATGCGATCGAACTGCGACTGGCCGACCGACTCATTGCGGCAGGGAAACACCTCCGCGAGCATGCCACCGGCCGGCCGATCGAGGATCGGGCCGAGCTCGTCCATGCGTCACGGGATATCTGCGGCGGCTTTTTCCAGACAGTGCTGCCCGAACTGGTTCGACAGGAGATCGTCGTGTGGACCTCAGATCATCCCGTCGGCTCCCACACCGCAAGCATGCCTGTCAGCCGGGAGTGAACGCCAGCGCCTCGATCGCCATCATGTCGACCTCCTCCTCACCGTCGAGCACGAAGCAGCGACGGCCAACTCCCACCACGGCATCTCCTTCTCCGCCCATCCACTCCGTGCGGCGGCCCAGCCGCGACGCCGCGTCGGCGCCGGTGAGCGTGCCGTAGATCGCGGGCAGGTGAACGTTTGCATCGAAGGCATCTTTCACCACCAGCCGAGCGGGCCGCCAGAGCAGGTCGAGCGGACGCTCTGGTGGTGTGAACTCGACCGACTGCACGCGGCTCATCTCGATCCAGTAATACTTTCCTGTCTGGGTGAGCACCTCGAAGACCTCGGCCGTGATGTCGTCGAGGTCACGGACGTCGGCAAAGGGGCGCTCCTGGCCGCCGATCGTGACCGTGCCGGCGATGGCCGGCCGGGCAATCTCCGCCTTTTCCACCAACGCTCCGGCCTCGGCGGGCCTGCCATCGCGGAGCATGACGAAGGCTTCGAGCCGGTCGCGGATCTGCTGGCCGGCACCGTCGAGCAGATCCGGGACACGCCCTTCGTCGAAAAACTGGCGTCTCGCCGCCTCGGCCCGCAGGAGTTGGCGGATCGGCGTCGCGGCGACGGCGGCCCGTGGCTCGAGCGTCATCATGGTGTCGAACTGGGCATCGGCCCGGTCGAACTGCCCGGCAAGAACGAGCAACTCGGCAAGCAGCCACCGGTGCTCCAGATCCTTGGGCGAGGCCTTTACCGTCGCCGTGGCGGCGGCGATCGCCTCCTCCAGGTTTCCTTCCTTCAACCATTCGCTAGCGCTACTCATGCCCTGTTTCTCCCTTGATCCCCTACGATCGTGTCATGCCGGTCATGGGTACGCTCCCATCACCATGTCCCTTGAATTTCATCGCGTTTCCGCCCGCCGCACCGTCGAGACCAGCCGCAACGTGGCATCGAGGCCGTCAAGCTGAAAATGAGGCTGCAGTCGCATCACGACCCGATACGCCCCTGCGGTCCCGGGCTCATCCCGCACCTCCACCTGCGCCGCCCGCAGCGGCATCTTCGCGCGGGTTTCGGCCGATGCCTGATCATCGGGAGTGACATATCGATTCACCCAATCCGACAGAAACCTCTGGAATTCGGGGGCCTCGGTGAATGACCCGAGTTTGTCGCGAGCGATCAGTTTCAGATACTGGGCAATCCGCGATACACAGAGCACATATTGCAACATCGACGATATCCGGGCGTTGGCGGTGGCGGCCGGTGAATCGTACCGTTTGGCTTGATGCAACGAGGCGTTGGACTGAAAGACCGCCCGACCGTCGGGCCCCGTGCCGTGGAGCGGGATCAACCCGGCCCAGTCGAGCTCCTCGTGCACGTCATCCGTGACGAAGACCTCAGTCGGCCCACGAACCACGCTCCCGCCATCGAGCCCGGCGAATTGATCGACGGGTAAACCGTCGACGACACCTCCGATCGCCATGCCTCGCGAGCCGCCCCGGATATCGGCGAACCATCCAGAGCGGCCAAACTCTCGAATGACAACGCCTGCCATGGGCCAGACGGCACTCATCCAGAGGCGACCGGATCCGTCGGCCTGGTCCACCTCTTCGCGGTACCGGAAGCCACGACGTTCCCAACTTGACTCGAACGTTGCCTCAGCCTCGGGTCGATCGATCCAGCCGTCATAGGCCCGCCGGCCAAGCACCCGTGGGAGCGGCATGCCGATGAATCGTGATTCGTCCCGCTCACGCAACGCCCGCCATTTGACATAGTCCGGAGATCGCTGCCTCACCTCCGGAGGGGGAAGCATCTCGAGTTGTGTCAGCGAATCGAGCCCCAGCAACTCTGCCTTTGGAGACGCCAGCAGCGGAGCGAATGCCGCCATCGCCACCTCAGAAAGCCCGGCGAGCAGACTGACGTCATCGGGATGATGACTAAACTCATGATCGGTCACCAGGAGGCCGTAGGGTGTGCCGCCGGCCGTTCCAAACTCCTCCTCGTAGACTTTGCGCCAGAGCTGAGAACGATCAAACTCCACCGCACTGCCCTGATCCCGCGCCAACTCCCGCTTGGTCACCGAAAGCAACCGCACCTCGACCTTGCCGGGGCCATCACCATCGTCGTTGGCCTGCAACGCCTGACCCACGAGCCATTGCAGCCCTCTCCAGGACGACTCGATCGCCTGGAACTTCGGCGCATGCAAAATGGCATCGACCTGCAAGCCAAGCGCCAAGTCGATCGCCGCCACATCCTCGCCCAGCCGCGTGAGGAGGTCCGCCCTGGAGACACGCATCCCCGGGGGAAGGCGGATCGCAGCCCAGGCACGAAGCGTCTCGACACCAGGCGCGGCCGCAAGGACGTCGGCGGCGGACGAATCACGAGCGACTCGCGGTACCCCGAGGCCAGCCGCCAGTTCCAACAGCGGACTCAACGACTGGCGGCGCTCCGCTGGCACGGAGAACCCCGGACGAACAGCCGACGTCTGCTCCCGCACGAGCGTCCGTGCCGCGATTGAGTCGCCGGAACTCGCTCCAGCCATCAGGTCTCTCCCACCGCCAGACGATGGCAGCACGCCACATATCGGTTATCCAGCCGAGAGAGACCCTGGGGCCTCCACCCAGCGCGATCAACCGCCCTTGGCCGCAGCTGGAATCTTGGCCACCATCCGCAGGCTGGTCGTGAGCTCCTCGAGTTGCAGCCACGGACGAAGCCACGCTACGGCGTTGTAACTGCCAGGGGCGCCCGGGATTTCCTCGACCTTGATCTCGGCCTCGGCCAGTGGATAGCGAGACTTCACGTCGTCGGAGGGGTGCGGATCGGTGGAAACATAGTTTGCAATCCACCGCTTCAACCAATCCTCGCAGTCCTGCCGCTCCATGAACGACCCGATCTTGTCGCGGGCAATCACTTTCAAAAAGTGCGCAATCCGCGAGGTGGCCATGATGTAGGGAAGTCTGGCCGAGATCGCCGCATTGGCCGTAGCCTCGGGGCGATCATACTTCTTGGGCTTCTGCGTCGTTTGTGCCCCGAAGAACACGGCATAGTCCGTGTTCTTGTAGTGGCAGAGAGGCAGAAAGCCGAGTTTCGAGAGTTCCGCCTCTCGGCGATCGGTAATGGCAATCTCGGTCGGGCACTTGAGATCCTTATCACCGTCATCGGCGGTAAAGACGTGGGCCGGGAGCCCCTCGACCTTACCACCGTTCTCAGCACCCCGGATCGCCGTGCACCAGCCGAACTTTGCAAAGGCGTCGGTAAGACGGGCGCCTAACACGTATGCCGTGTTCATCCATGCATAGTTCTCATGCGGAACCGGCTTGGCATCGCCCTTTTCGTCGAGTTCTACTTCTTCGAAGTCGAACTCCTCGACCACCTTGGTGCTCTTGCCATATGGGAGCCGTGATAGCGACCGCGGCATTGTCAGCACGGTAAATCGCGAATCGTCGGACTCGCGGAAGCTACGCCACTTCGCGTACGTCTCGTCCAGGAAAATCTTCTCGAGATCACGAGGCTTCGAAAGCTCCGTGTAGCTCTCCATGCCGATCAGTTTCGGGGAAGCCGCAGAAATGAACGGCGCAAAACCTGCCGCCGAAACCTGTGACATCTTCGAGATGAGATCGACGTCTTCCGGGTGGTTGGTGAACTCGTAGTCGCCGATCAACGCGCCGTAGGGCTCTCCGCCGGGAGAACCAAACTCGGCTTCGTAGATCTTCTTGAAGATCTGGCTCTGATCAAACTCGACAGCCTTGTCGAGATCCTTAAACAGTTCCCGCTTGGAGATGTTCATCACCCGGATCTTGAGTTGGGCTCCCGTTTCCGAGTTCATCACCAGATGATGCATGCCCCGCCACGACCCCTCCAACTTCTGAAACCCCGGGTCGTGCATGATCGCCGCCAACTGCCGGGACATCGCCGCATCGATGGCCGTGATCGCGTTGCCGATCGTCTTGGCAAGATTCTTGTCGAACTTGACCGTGCCCTTGAGCGACTCCTCGACAAGCGAGCGGATGAGTTCATCGCGGCGTGGTTTTTCCACAGCCCGCGGCATCATCGTCGTGATCTGATCAAGCAGGCTACCAGACGCCTCCGCGGCAACGGCGGAATCCTGCGGCTTTGATTCTCCTGCGGTACTCATCAGTGCACTCTCCGTAAAGGGACGGGCCATCATGGCCAGAGGAACTAAATCTGTTGTCAGCCTGTTTTGATCAGTGACCGCGACACGCTCCCAATGAGCAACCGTGTCGCCATGCCGTGCTCAGCCCTCGCCACCCGTCGGCGGTGACGATTCCACTCCGATTTCTCCGGCAAGCTTCTTGAGCTGCTCGTCGCTCTGCAGAAGCTTCTCGAGTTCGCCCTCGAGACCATCGGCCCGATCAACCGCGCTCATCAACTCACGCAGGCGGTTCCGCGTATCGAGCAGTTTCCGCAGCGGCTCAACCTGCTCGACGATCTTGGCCGGCTCGAAATCCTCCATCGAGGAAAACTTGAGCGTGACCGCCATTTCAGTGCCGTCTCCCGCCAGCGTATTTTCCACCTTCATCTCGACGCCGGGAGTCATCCGTTTCATCACGTCGTTGAAGGAGTCTCTGTCGATCGAGACAAACTTCCGATCCTTGAGCGGCTTGAGCGGCTCGGTCGGGTTGCCCGAGAAGTCACCCATGACCCCGACAACGAACGGCAGTTCTTTGACCACCGTCGCGCCTTCCGTCTCCACTTCATACGTGATATGGACTCGGGGTTTACGGACCCGTGAAAGCTTACCGTGAACCGACTCAGGCATCGCACCACCTCCGAAACTCTGTAGTGGAAATCTCTCACACCGGACGGCAGATACACACCGCCTGCGCCGCCGAACCCAACAGCCGATCCCATCCAGGTGATCGCAGGAGAGTACTCAACGCACCCACACGCCGACAAGTGCCTCACCAAAATCGAATCTCCTGTCGCCGCACAACGGCGACGAAGGACTGGCAAAAGTCGTGGCCAGGCACTTAGCCGGAGGCGATCTCCCCGCCCTCGGCATCCATGCCAGCCGCCCGAAAGAGCAGCGAAAGCGCTCCTTCGTCCCGGAGCAACTGGCGGTAATACTCATCCCGCGGAAGCCGGCCCAAACGCACGATGTTTCGAATCTGGGCGGCGATCAGGCTATGCGGGTCATGTTTTTCGAAAAAGGCCGCAATCGACTCGAGGCGGCGAAACGCATCCTCTCGGGTGCCGGGCGACCCGCCGCCGGCCGAACTGCCCCCCTCCTCTGCCGCGCCATCCGCGGCAGGTTCGCCATCGTCAGCGGCACCAGCCTCAGCGGACGGGGGCTGAGGAATCGCCCCGGGCGCAAAGGTCTTGATCGCCGCGACAGATTCCTCGAAGAGATCGCGAATCTGCCCGGCCGGCAGCGACGCCTGCCCCCCTGACACCGACGAAACCAACTCGGAGAGTGCCTCCCAGACTTCGGCCGCGTGGGTGATGTCTTTGTAGATCACCGTGATATCCGCCACCGGCGTCGAGGAGACCACCTGCTCGAACTGTGCCGGTGAAACAGCCCCCCGCTCAATGGCGAGATTGATTTTCTCCTCGCTTTGCTCATTGACGAGGTCGCGACTGCTCCGCCAGTGGCAGAGGGCATACTGCTCGTCAGCCCGGCCATGGGTCAGGGGAATGTGGAGGATCGCCGGAATGAGGAGCCCTTCGGAATCGATGCCGACAAGCCGCTGGAGGGGCAGGCTTCGCTCCTCGATGATCGTGGCCTCGTCGGCCAGACCGTCCTCCGGATCGGGTGCCGGATACAGCGTGGACCAGTTTGCCTCGATCATGGTGCCGGCCATGGTGAACCCGGCTGCCAAACCGGCAAATCCATCGGTTCGGGCCAGGGCTTCGATGCACATGGCCATCAGGTCGAGATCCCGAGACCGCGTCTTGAGCACGTCGATCGCCTTGTCGCGCAGGTCGCGCCAGATCGACCGAGCCGCTGGCCAGCCACCCTCGCTGGAATCCCCCTCATCGGCCCGCCGTTCGATTCGACGTGCCTCTTCGCGTAGATCGCGCAGCGCGGAACGTACTGCTCGCCCTTCCTCGGTGGTCTGCAGATTCTCACCGCTCGGGTTCTCTCCTTCGAGTGGCGTGGCAAGGTCGTCGAAATCAAGTTCGAAAGTCAGCGGCATGTGTGGGTGCTCCGTATCGAAGGAGGCAGGCGACATCACGCGACCGGCACTCCTTGCCTAAAGCCTACATCACAATCGACTGCCAGAGCCGCCGCGCGGCGGCAGCCCGCACGCCCACCCCGCCGGTTGTGCGGTCTGGAGCGGTCATGCGGTGCTGCCGATCAAGCGAATCCGGCCCGCACCAGCGCGACCCGGAGGTCCGCGAGGGTCCGGGCCTGAAGTCGGCTTGCCCAGGCGGTGCTGATCCCCACTCGACGGGCAGATTCGGTGAGGGTGCGACCCTCAAAAAAAATCGCTTTGATCAGTCCCGCTTCACGTTCCGGCAGCGCCGCCACGAGTTGCAGCACGAACGCCGCAGCCTCGCGTTCTGCGAGCACCTCATCCACAGGCGGCGACAAAACCGGTGCCTGCACGACATCGGTATCGATGCGACCGACCCTCCGATGTCTGGCCTGAGGTGTGGCCGATGCCGACTCGTCCTCCCCATCACTTCCGCGGGTTTCGTAACCACCTCGCTCGTAGACTCCGCGGTCAAACCACGCCATCGTGTCGAGTCCGTCGAGCATCGCCCCGCGAATGCGGTGCCATGCAAACGTGACAAATTTCCTGCCTCGGGCACCGTCGAATCGGCTGATCGCCTCGAGCAGGCCGATCTGCCCGTAGGCGACCAGATCTTCGATATCGACCCGCGACATGGCCCGCCGGTGCACTTTCCAGGCAATCGCCCGGACAAGCCCCTGGTGCAGAACAACCATTTGATCAACCTGGGCCGGCGTCGATTTCAATGAGCAGCTCCACGCCAGATCAGCAGACCGGTGGCAAGCAGACACGCCAGCGACAGGCCGAACAGCACGTAGGCAACGCTTAATGCGCGGCTGTCTGCCTGCCAGCGAGCCGACGTCCACTGAAGATCCGCCTGATGCTCTGCAATGCGATCGAACACACCAGTGACAAACCCGGTCCGCTTGGTGTCGGCCGACAGCGCGGCGACGTAGCACCCAGCCAGAAGCGGCGCGTCATCCGCATCGGTCGTTGAGAGAAAGACCTGTTCGAGCACCTCCCTCAATTGGTCGGCTCCACGGAGACGAATTCGCAGGAGCAGCGTCAGAAGGCGACGATTGGACGCAGCGTCGGCGGTCCTGGTGGGATCCAGCAGCACTTCCCCAATCTGGTCGACCAGCGGGCCGACCGCATTGGCCGCAACAGCGACCAGCACGTCTTTCGACGGAATGACCCCGGGCGGAAATGCCGTTCCCCGAGCATCCTCCCGACCGGTTGGCTGGCTCACCGTCTTGTCGGCATTGACGCGAGGCTTTTGCTGCCCCGCCAGAATGGCAAACAACTCCTCGATGGCCGGATCATTTTCCACCCCCAGGCCCAGGAAGGTCACCGGCATTCGCAGGCCAAACTCGCGCACCATGGTCTGCAGATCGGCTGCAATCGCATAGCCGAAATGGGCCTCTTCTCCCGTTCCTGCCAGCGACGAAACCGTCAGGTCGAGCGGCACGGCAACAAGCACGCCATTCACCGCGACGACCGGCTGACGCTCCCTGGCGATGATCCGGCAGAGGGCGGAGAGACGATCGGTGGCCTCGCGGCGTGCCTGCGTGGCGGCAGTGCGACTCACCACCCGCTCGTGCCGATCGGCCGCCCCACGCACGACGCCGCCTGCACGACCAACTCCATCCACGACGAGATAGATCGCGTCGGCCGAGGCGAAGGCATGGAGGGGTCCGCCACTTCCCGGACTCCCCACGAGCGTTGGAGGCGGCTTCATTTCCGCAAACATCGCCGCCTCCCTGTCGGAGCCTGTCACACCACAGACCAAAAATAGGGGTGTCTCCGCGATGCGGATTCCCTGCCGCTCCAGATCCCGCCCGATGGCCCCCCATGCCTGGGCGATGTCCGGCCAGCGGGTCATATGGGGATCCGACCACAGCCGCACCGTCTGATAGACGAGGAACGGAGCCAGCACGAGCAGCAGAAGAAATGCGATGACCTTGGTCGGACTCCACCACAACTGCAGGAGCGCCCATTCGCCGGCAAACAGCATCGCCGCGGTGGCGAGGACAAACACCACGGCGAGGAAGAGGGCCGTGACGACCGCGCAACGCATCGCGAACGAAGCTCTCGCAAACGCCCCCACCAGTGCCGCGACGCCGTGGAATGGCGCAAGAATCAGGCCGAGGATGGATTTCATGAAATCCCTTCTCGGACAGGTGAGAGGCCCCGCCCCGATGCTCGATCCACGCCCATGAAAATCACTGTTCGGTGTCCATGTCTGTTAAAAGACGAAGAAAACGGCCCATGCGGCGACGACAAGGACTGCCGACGAAATCGCGACCGCCAAGCCGCTCCAGAGGAGGAGCGGTCGTCCCGCCAGAGGCGGAGCGCCCGCGACGTCGGGGCCGGACGGTGGAACGACAGGTCGATCGGTCGACAGTCTGACGTGCTGCCGGCTGGATCGCAGCCACGCGTCGAGCGCCTCGGGGCGATCGCGGTGAACGCCGCGGAAACCGACAACGACCGCGGCCACAAAGGCGACTAACGCATCGGACGTCGGCATCGCCGCAGCTCGCTCGGCACGGGCGTAAAATTCCGTTGCCCGGCGGCGGGAGCCAAACAACTCCACTTCGAGCGCATGGTTCTCCCACCACGACTGCCCGGGCCATGCCACATCGACAATCAGAAGTTCGTCGGTCAAAGCAGCGAGGGCATAGCTTGCCAGCTCCCACTCGACAGCCAGTGGCCCTCGGCAGACCGCCGCGGCGATCTCGAATTTTGTCCGCAGCGAGGCCCGCTCAGCCTCAACCGGACCGTTCGTACCTCGAGAGGCACGGTCTGCCAGCGCCAATACTTCGAGCATCACGGGAATGGCGGCAGACTGGAAGAGCGGCGTCATAGTCGGTAGGCCCGCGGCTGGCGTCACTTGGCGGTGGCGAACAGGGCGAATTCCAGCCAGCCAGTGCGGTTTTCATAGGCAACCTCAACCCGCCGCTGCCCGATCAGATCATTGGCGTTGAGAATCAACGAGTCCCGCAGCCGGATTCCCAGGGATTGCGTGAGTTGCACAGACCGCCACGCCGGAGAGTCGCCGCCGATTCGATAGTACGTCCACCCCGAGCGCGTCGGAAGAGCCCGCGGCAGCGTTTCTGCCGGCAGCAGTTCCAGGCCCGGCAGACCCATGCGAAAGAGCCGATCGACCTCCTCGGAGCTGCCAAGCTTCCAATCGAGATGCCCTTCCCCGGTGAGGAGACGATGGCAGGTCTCCTCCGTCATGTCTCCACGCTGCACCCCCACATAACACTGCCAGTTGGATTGCAGCCACTTCTGCTCGAGTGGCACGCTGAGTGACGCCGAGCCAAACCCGACGAAATACCGCTGTTCGAATTCGAGTTTCACCATGCGCGACAACATGGCATCGATCTGATCCCGCACGGAGCGAAAGATGCGACCGAGGTCGTCGTGGTCGTAGAGCGGCAAATCGTCGATCCGACGAGCCGGCTCAAATACGGCCAACTGGCCAGCCACGCGGCACAGTTCTGCATAGGCAGTCCGCGGATGCACGCCGGTCGCAAATGCCCACACCCGCAACGCCGCGTGTGATTCCAGCAGTTTGCCCAGCATGATCAGCCGATCGAGATCTCCAGGCTCCGAGCTGGAAAATCCCACCTGGCGGTTGACCGCCTGCTCAGACAAGACCTCGATCTTGCGACCGATCAGATCATAAACGCCCCGCACAATATCCCGCCCCAGGGGAGGCCAGGCGTCGATGGTGAGGACGGGAGGGACGTATTCGGCGTCGATTTCCGGAATGGCTTCACGGTTGCGGATGTTTCTGATTTGTGCGATCGGCAGCAACTCGAAGCCCGAAAGATCGTCGGTCGACAGGAGAATACGCACGCTCGGCCGCCGAAATTCGATCTCCTGGTCGTCGCTGCCGGTGACATCATCCTGAATGGATCGCCGTACGACGACAGAGCGGCTCTGCTCAGGCGCTCCCGGCGGGGTGACGCTGGGGGAGAGCGGGTCGAAGCGGGGCACAGCCAAATAGACGCGGACCTGCTCGTCGTGATTGGTGGCATCGGTGGAATCGAGGGCGATGCGGCTCGCCTCCTCGCCGAGTTCAAACGACACGAGGGTGCCGTCTTGCATCCGCGCGCGGCAGTCTCGAATGGCGAGCTGCCTGGCCGCGAGCGCACCCGGGTCGATCACGATCGAGGCGAGTCCATAGCAGCATGGATCAGCCAATTCGGCCGCGAGCGAGGCCCGTTCATGCCAATGCCGATCTGACGCCTGAAAATGCTGGGGCCGTAAAAACATCCCCTCTGACCAATGCACCGACAAGTTTCTCATGCGAGATCAGATCCTTGACCGTCGAGACGTTGCAGGGCTGTTGGCTCGCGGAGGCCGGTCCGAGGTTCACCCCGGATCCGCGTCCAACCAGGGCCCGCCGGGCCGCCAAGACACTCTCGCGTACCCGAACCTGCATGGTATCCCCAGCGAGGTTTCCGGTAAACTCGGGATGGCGGTGCGACGGAGTGCTGACGGCTCGCCGGCGGCCGGCAAGCCGTGTCCTTGACTGCCTTCTCTCTATGAACGCCGACGAAACACCCCCGCCTCCAGACTTCACCGCGACTGGCGAGAGGACGGACAGGGGAGAACCGCCGCGGCGTCACTCCGGTCCCCGCGACTGGCGCGATCGGCCTCAAGGCCCACTGTCCGGATCCGCCCGCGACTGGACGCCCCGTCTGCTGCTTGTCATCGCGACGGTCGCGGCCATCGCGGCCGTGGCGGCCTTCTCGCTCGCTCCGTTGTTTGGCTGGCAGACCGCCTGCCTTGCCATTCTCTATGACGACTACAGCGGCGACGTTCTTTCACCGGTGCCCTACGCCGCGGAGGATTTTGCGCGGTTGGCCGATTCCTTATCGGGGCGGGCAGCGGCGGCGAGCGGCCGCGGCCTCATGCGGCTCACCGATCTCGAGACCGCCTCCGCGATGCGGGAGCGACTTGCCGTTCGCCTCGCCGATCTCCGCGTTCGTCCCAAAGACACACTCTTCGCCTATGTCCGCGGGCAATCGCTCGTCGTTCCCCCCGCACTCGACGAGGCTGGACGGACCCAGGATGACCCGCTCAATGGCGTGCCATGCTTTCTGGCAGCAGATCTGGCGTTGCGCGGGCCGCGGCCAGCGGGGCTGTTTCCCTGCAGACAGGTTGTGGAGTCGCTTGCCGCAGCCACGAGCGAGACGACGCTCGTCGCCCTCGATCTGGGGAATCTCCGCTGGGACCCTCGGTTGGGCGTCGTCTGCAATCTCGTGCCGGAACGACTCGATACGGCTTTTTCGCGGCCATCGGATCGTGCGATCGGCGAAACATGGATTCTCTCTTCGCACGACACATTCGAGTTTTCAAACGTCAGCCCGGCTGAGAAACGGACGATCTTTGCCCTCGCGCTGCAGACCGCACTCAACGGCGAGGCAGATGCCGCCGGCTGGGGAGACGGCGACGGAATCATCGAACTTGATGAACTGGTCCGCTTTGTCACGTCTGCCACCATGGAATGGTCGCGGACTGCAACAGGCGGCCGCCACATGCAACGCCCGGTCGTATGGCACTTCGGCCGCGGCCGAGTCGACCTGGCCGACCTTCCTGCCAATATTCCGATCATTCGCACGCCTAGTCGCCCGCTGCTGAAGGGAGCGTTTGACCTTTTCAGTCTGTTTCGTCGGTCCGCCCCCGCCCCGGCGGCTGCGGTCCCCGCTTCGGCCGCTGCGGTTCCCGCTCCGGCGGCTTCACCGACCGCGGCCGCCCAGCCCCCAGCCCCCACCCAGCCTGAGTCAGCCGGCCCCAACCCCAACAAGAATGGCGGTGACGAGGCGGTTGCTCAGCAGGATGCCCCACCATCACCCCCAGCCGAGCCTGCGGCCGCTGGCGAGGCACCTGCGGAATCGACTTCGGCTCGTGAGCAAAAGAACGATGCCCCCGGTCCCAAGGCGCCGGTCGATGCCACGCCCAGCCCACTGGAGGCCGCCCCTAAAACCGTGGCCTCGTCGGCGAAGCCACCTGCTGACCCCTGGAAACTCCTCAGCGACCAGACTGAACGCAACGCCAGCGGGAGACCGTCGCTGGTGGACATCGCACCCCATATCTGGCGGCATGCCGCTCTTCGACTAGCTCGCGAGCAGGTTGGCCTCGGGGTGCAGGACTCGCGCAGCACGGCAAGCTCAGAGTGGTTGGAGGCGTTTCGTCTGGGCATGGCTCGGCTGAGCATCCCGCGGGGAGCCCAGGCTTCAGTCGCTCCCGCCGCGTCTGAGCCTTCGGTTGTCGAACTCATTCGCGCGGCGCGGAACACGGCCGACACGAGCGGCGTCGAGACTTCCTGGACAGAGGCTTCTCCAACCGAGCGAGCACTTGCTGCGACTCGAAATGACTCGTTCGAACTCGCCCTGGCCCTCCTCACCGTGGGTGGTCGTCTGTCCGGTGGGGTCACCCCCGTGGCGTTTCCGCTGCGGAGCGTCGAAGCGGTCACGGAGGAAATCGCCCGCGCTTCCGCCCTGATTTCCAATGCCATCCCCGCATCCTCCGATGGAACCATTCCGGAAACGGTGACAGACGCCACGCAAACGAGCCGAATCATGCTGGTCACGCTTCGCGAGGTCGCCAAGCAAACGATCACAACCCTGCTCGGATCGGCCGAACAGTCGGGATCGACTTCATTTCACGAGCTGCGAATCGTCCTCGAGTCGCCGTTGCTCACTCCGGAAGAACGGCTTCGTTTCAGCGGGCAGTTGGCGAAAACCTTCCAGGCCACTCCGTTGCCACCACCGCTCCGCCCGACATCCCAACCCCTCTCGCGACGACCACTGTCTCGGGCTCTCGACCAAAACTCTCGCCGCACGCTCGCATCGCTCGTGAACGCGTTCGCCAATCTCTACGCTGCCAGCGGCGTGATGGCGGGCACCGACCACGAGGAGACGCCAGCCCTGCTTCCGCTGAACAGCCGGATCGAGCAGGTGCGCAAGGCCACAATCGATTTGCTTGCGGAACACGAGCCCGGGGCCGCGACGGATGCCGTGCTCCATGTATCGGCCTGCCTCTCCCGGCTGTTGGCGGATGCTGCGGCAGTCGGGAGCAGCCCCGAATTGCCACGGGAGGATTCCGACTCAATCGCCGTTGACCATTGGGCTGGAGTGCTGAGGATTCTCGATTCCCGAGACGCGGCCCTCATCAGCGACACGTTCCTCGCCAGATTGCCAGGCGCGACTGACGAACAAAACCTGCTGAGTCTCACCCCTGCCGACAGCGGCCCTCCACAGCGTGGCCTGCCAATCCGCCTTGTGATCAGGCACGGCGCAGACCGGCTGAACCCCGCCGCCGCCGAGGCCGTCTTCGACTTCGATCCGGCGCTCGTCCGGCTGTCGACAGTCGACGGCACGCCGGTCAACAGCCGCTCACCCATCCCCGCCCGCGGGCTGGGCTGGCGCGGCGAGGTGGCTGAAATCCTCGCCACGCCCATCGCCACGTCGCCCGCCGACGATGGAGTGGGCCGCGTCGACGTGCGGCTCATCTTGCGACAGGGCCGTTTCCGAGAATCGGCGACTGGTCAAATTCCCCTCCCCATAAACCGCGATCTGCTCCTCGCTGCCCGTGGGTACGCCCTGACGCTCGCGACACCAGCCGCCGCTGACGGCTGGAGCAGGGCGTTTCGGACAGGCGACGCGCTCTCCGAATCGACGTTGGCTCTCGCCGCGCTCCCCTCTGGCCCCACCTCCTGGGAGCTCGGCATCCACAATCTCGCCGGCCGTCCGCGGACGGTCGGGGTGGAACTCTACTCCGTCCCCAGTGGCCCAGCGCCTGGTGATCGCGACACGCAGTGGCGGATCGCGGCAGACAAGCTGCGTGCGGGCACGTGGACCGACAAGCCTTTCCTCGTTGCGACGAAAGTGCCGCTCTCAAAAGATACGAGCGTCGCAGCGCTGACACTCGTCCCTCCCGAAAAGGCGAAGGCTGACGAGAAGGCCGCGGAACCGGGGCCAAAGATGGCCGCGGCGGAGGAGGGCCAAGCTCCGACATTGGAGCTTCCCGCTCCCGACGGCGCGAAAGGCGGTCGCCCCATCGGCCCCGATCTGGCGGTCGTGATTCGCGAGTCTGACCGCGACGGGACAGAGAGTTTCTTTCTCACGCGGATCCGTCTGGGAGTGCTTCACCCGCGCACCTTCGTCTCCGCGGAGGCACGCTATGACGAGCAGCTCCGACAGATCTCCGTGGCGCTCGCGCCGCGTCTTGACGGTGACGCGACTGCTCTTCCTCCCGGCCGGATCGAGGCGCGACTGCGGCCACTTTCGCGGGAAGCGGGGGCGACGAGCCGCTCCGGAGCCGCACGCCCTCTGGGGGTACCAACCGTGGTGGCCCGCAAACCGACAGCGACGCTGTCGCGCGGCGGCGGTGACGTGGCGGTCGCCTCATGGAATGGACCTGATCAAGGGACGGCGTATCTCACGCTCGACATCAACGGTTACCCACGCGCCTTCACGTTCGCGGTTGATTGCTCCCGCGCGATGGCAGGCCGCTCACAGGGACCGCACCAGGATTGGAGGAGCATCGCGATCGAGCAGCCGGCCGCAGCACGATCGCTGATTCGCGCCCCCGCCCCTGCCATTCCGATGCGGCTCGCCGCAGACGCCCCGCCCGATGCCTTTGGCGGAAGCGGTACGGAGATTGGCGCCGTCGCGATCGTGCTCCGGCAGATTGGAGCGGGGTTGGCCGGCTCCGAACCGGAGCGGATCGCCTGGATTGCCGCCAATGACCGCGACGTCAGATTTGCGGCGAATCCCGGCGGGTCCGGCCTCGGCGTGACCACGACCGTCGATGACTGGCAGATCGACGCCTCAGGCGAGGGTTTCGCCAACGTGGATGTCCAGGCGGAGGCACGGCTCCTGACAGCCCAGCCGACAAAAAATTCGTCTGACAGCCGGCTGTTTGTCTTTGACGGCACTCCCCCCGTCATCGACGCTCCGCCAGCGATGGCAGGGGTGGTCGGACGAACGCTGATCATTCCCATCCGGGTGTCTGACGATGTCAGTGACGGGTTCTTCATCCCCCCGGACAGAATCCGTCCCGGAGTTTCCGGCATCAAGCGTGTGGAATGGGCCATCGATCTGGCTGGCACCGGTGAGCCGAAGGAGTGGCAGCCGGCGACGCAGACACAGGGCGTCAATTACGAACTGCGAGTCGATACGGCCAAACTTCCGCTTGGCATTCAGCTACCGCTCCTTGTGCGGGCGACCGACAAGGTCGATCTTTCGGCTGCGCCCAGCCGCATCTGGCTGGACATCGCTCCACAGCCGGCCAGCCAGAAAAACACCCTGGCTGGCAGAGTGACGCTTAACGGACGGGGCGAGGCGGGGGCGACGGTGACGATCACCGGTCCATCCGGCGAGCGGACCGTCCGCAGCGGTGCGAACGGTGCTTTCCGTTTCACCGATTTGGAACCCGGCGAATACCGCGTGCTCGCGGGCGGCGCCGTCCGCAATACGACCCGCCGCGCCGAACCGCTGACGATCACCATTCCCGCAGCTCCGGCGCCGTCACCGAGCGTCACCATCGAACTTCGGTAGCTGTCTCTCAGGCGGGAGTGACGCTGCAACCGGCACAGGCCGCACCGGCGGCAGGGATCCTCCCGTTTGCGTGTGCGGCGCCTTCTCGCCGAATCGTTTTGACCGTGTCAATCCCACTCTGCCGACCGTGGCTGACCGTTTGCCGACGATACCCATGTGGGAAATGCATCGCGGCCCGAACCCGGTGCCCGATGACTTCGAGGGGTGGAGATGCAGGGAGTCGTGCCACTGTCGCGATCGCCGTGTCGGCAACGCCCGCCGCGCCGCTGGCACCGGTCTGCCCAAGGCATGGCATGGCACGTGGTCGCCGCGCTCGCCGTCGCCGCGGCCGCCGCGCCCGACGCCATGGCCCAGACGGAGCCCACTACGCTCTGGAGCTTTCTGGGAATCGGTGCCGACCAAAACTCCTCCAATCCGGCAATCCAGGCAGCCGCCAAGGCCAAGGCAGCCAAGCACGCGATCTGCAAGAAAAAGAAGGCCATTCAATACCTGGCCAGCATGGGATGCTCCCCAGAGCATCCCGAGGTGGGGCCGGCACTGATCGCCGCCATGGGTGATCCCGACGAACCCGTCCGCTATGAGGCAGTGAAGGCGGTTTTGCAGACGGCCGCAGAATGCCAATCCCGCAAGCAGTCGCGTGAAACCCGCAAGGCGCTCGGCTGCATGGAAAGCTGCCACGACCATTGCAAGCAGATCAAAAAAAAGATCTGCGAGTGCATTGACAGGCTCTTCGGCAAGGCCCCGCCGAAGGAGCGGAAGTGCAAGGAGAAGATGGAGGAGTGTCACGAAAAGGTGAAGGAATGCCTCACCGGCAAACCACCCTGTGTCGACCCTTCGAAGGAGGACTGCAAGTGCGGCAATGGGCACGGCCCCTGCTGCAGCGACGAAATGCGGGAGAAGCTTCAGCAACTCGCCTACGGCCGTGATGACAAGGGATGCTTTCTGGAGACCAGCGAGCGGGTGCGGACCGTTGCCGAGCAGGCGTTGAAAGCCTGTGGCGCCTGCTCTGGCGGTGCATGTGGCGACGCGGGATCGATGGATCAGGTCGTGCGCGAACTCCCGGCGGTCGATGAGCGTGAACTCCCCGATGGCGATCGCGATGGCGAGTGTTTCAGTGACCGGGCGATCATCGCCGTGCCCGAGAGTGATTCGTATCTCCCTCCTGAGTCTGCTCCTGTCGGCCACCCCACGCCGATGCCTCTTCCGGAGCCGATCCTTGCCCCTCCCTCCACCGAATCCCTCATGCTGCCCCCGCCGACGGATCACTCGTCACAGGGGCCCCTCCGCAGCGTCCTCGTTCGCAATTCCCCTCCGGCTCGGCCGCACTCCGCAGACGGCAGCGACACAGCGAGTCGTGCCGTCGCCCAGCAGGAGCGCCTAAAGGCGATCGTGCCGTTCCCCACGGCCGGTGTCGATCCGGTCGCAAGCGGTACGGAAACGCAAAACGGATCGACCGATCGGGAGCCTGCAGGCCGACATTCGATGCGAGCCCCACCGACGTCGATCGCAGTCCCCGCCCCGCCCCGAGTGCGGCGCAGCCTCACGACTCCCCCAGATCGTTTGGCAGCGCTCCCACACGTCCCAATTCGCCTCTCACCAGATCCGTTGCCAATGTCGGCGACACCCCCGCCTGCCACTCCACCGGTCCCGGCAGCACCACGTGCGGCGGACAGTCCCGCCTCCCCGATGCCCCGTCTGTCAGCAAAGTCATCGACAACCACAGATGCGGTCAGTCACTCGCTCAACGGCTGGTCCGCCCTGGCAGCCGTGCTCGTGGCGGCGGTCGTGACCATTCTGTCGATTGACACACGCCGGCTCGTTTCGGGGCTCCTGCTGGGCAGGGCATCTCGTACCCGATGGCTTTCGCGCACGAAATTCAAGTAATCTGAGAACTTCCTCGCGACACTCGCATGACGCCATCCGATGACAAAAGCCGCCGCCCGTCATGGCGTACACGCTCGTGGGGAAAGCGTGCCCGCACATACCCAACCACCGGCAAGCCAGCTTCTCCGGGAGCCGAAAAAACACAGGCGGCCTGGCAGCCCGATCAACGGAATCGGGAGCGGATTCAGGAATTGTCGTGGCGTTGGATCGGTGGGATCGCGCTTTCTGTCGTGGCGGTCGGGCTGGTCGCGGTGCTGGCTTGGGTTCTTTTGTCGGTGCGGCGGCCCGTGCCGTTGCTCGTCGCCATCACCAACGATTACCAGGCGCCGTTCGGGCCTCTGCCGATGACCGGTGAAGATCGTGATCTTCTCCTGGGGCTCGGCAGACCAAGACGCTCGTTCACCTCGCCACTGGCAGCGATCGCGACCGACGCCAGCGACTTCTTGACCAGCGGGGTAACTGGTGACGATCTCGTGCCGGAGATCATTCGCAGGGTCAGCAGTGCACGGCCGGGCGGCCCCGCGCGGAATGCCGTCGTGCTCTACATCACCGCGATCGGCATGGTCGATTCCCTCGGTCAGGCCTGCATCCTTCCGCCCGCGACTGGTGATGATCCGATCGGCGCACCCGAGGACTCACTCCTGCGGGTCACCCGACTCCTGTCGGCGGTCCGCGGGGCGTTGCCCGCCCAGGTGGGGATTGTCGTCGTGCTGGACTGCGGAAGGGAGGTTTCTCCGTGGCCACTGGGGGTGGATACCGCGGCGTTTCCCGCGGCGGTGGAGGCGGCCGTTGAACAGGCGTCGCTGGAACGGCTGTGGGTCCTTCTTCCGGCGTCGGCCGGCCAACGCCCACTTGCCAGCACTCCTCAGGGGGGCAGCGGGTTCGCGATTCACTTTGCACGGGGGTTCCGCGGCTCCGCCGACACCTCCCCGTGGGGAAACAAGGATGGCACCATCACGCTGGGAGAACTCGCCGCCTATCTGCAGACCCGTGTTGATGAGTGGGCAACCGCGGTTTTTGGGATGCGTCAGACTCCGATCCTGTTGCCCCGTGGCAGTGCCGGTGAACTGCCATTGGCGTGGGCCGGCGACGTTGAGCCACGGCTCGAACTGCCGGCAGCCACTGCGGCCGATGATTGGTGGCTCTCGGAACGCTGGCAGGCCGCTGACCGCATGCGCGACATCGGGGTCAGCGAACGGCCCGTCATGTGGGCCAACTATGAATCCCTCCTGTTGAGATCCGAGCAGTTGCGTCAGGCGGGAAGTGACTACTCCGATTTTCAGGGCAACAACGACGCCCTTGCCGAGCAGGTGGAGAGCACGTTGCGGATATCGCCCACGATGGTGGTGGCAGTGGCGCCCGATATTCGGCTGGCGAGGAGCGCCCGGGAAAAGCTCGATCCCGAGCAGCAGCAGCGCCGTACCGTCGCGTTTCAGAGCCTGGAGCAGATTCTGACCAAAGCAAAGCCAGAAAAGCCGGGCGGCGCGAGGACCGTCATCACCGACAGCGGTCAGTGGCTCGACCATGCGACCGACGCCTGGGACTGGCTACGGGCACGACTTCGGGCGGGCCAAGCGGTCGACCATGGAATGCTGGCTCGCTGGCTCGACTGGGTCGGTCCCGAGCCCATCAGCGACCTCGTGCCCACGCAGCTGCATGTCGTGCGAATGCTCATTCGGTGGACGGCTCCTGAAGATTGGTCGCGCAACCCAGAGGCCTTTGCCGCCATGCTGCGGGCCTTTGCGAACTCGCGCGAAGTGGCCATGGCGTGGAACGTCCGCCTGGATCGGTACCCCACCCAGCTGGCTCGGCAGCAAGAAGCCAACGGCTGGCTTCGCCGCGCCATCGACCTCGCATTTGTCGGCGGGCCGGCGGCGATCGCGGAAGCTGGCGGGCTTGCCCGACAGGCCGACGCCGTCTTCGACGAACTGGCGAAGGCGGCGCAGGACCAGGAGCTCTGTGTCGTTACCTACGACACGGTGCGGGCGCAACTCCCCGCTCTCGCCGCGTGGTGGTCTGACGAGCAGCAGCGTGGAACACCGGACCAACAGCTTCCGGCCGCAATCGATTGGGTCGGGCTTCTGGTGAGCTACGAGGAATTTGACGCGTTGTTTCGCCAGGCTCTTGTCAAGACAGCGGCCGAAACGGTGGATCGCCCCGACTTCATGCAGTTGATCGAATCGAAAAGGCGGGTGCTCGACAGTGCCTTCTCGGGCTTGAAGTCACAGTATCTCAGTCAGTGCGACTTTCTGGCCTCGCGGGCTGCCGACAGCGCGACGACGCTTGGGGGCCTCTGTCGGGCATTGGCGATTCCAATCGCCCAAGGTGACCTTCGGGTGCGGATGATTCGTCGCAAGGCAGAACTCGAGCGATCGCTGGCAACCGCATTTGCGGCCGCGCCTGAGCAGGGCGCTGCGCCGCTGCCGCCGCCCGATCCCTTGGCGGCGCTCACCGGTTGGATCACTGTCCGCAACGAGCGGTATCATCCGGTCGTGGCGACTTTCCTGCTTGAACCTCGCCAGGTTGACCTGGTGCCCGACACGCCCGCCGAAATCGCGAAACTGGTGGGAATGCAGGCCGCTGTGACTCGAGACCGGGCGCGGTCGCTGCCGGGCACGATCACCGAAATGAATCGCAAGGCTTCGGAAATCGAAGGGCGGGGAGATGCTGAAAACCGGGAAATACTCACGATCCTCGGCGAGGGTGCCAGCCTGGTTCGCCGCCTCGCGCCGCTGATCTGCGACCGCCCCCAGTTTCGGGGTGGCGCAGAGCCCGTGCGGCGATATCTCGCCACAGCCTGGCATGGTCGGCTCCTTCATCTGGCAACCATGACGCTCGACGACTTCTGGGCCGGCGTCGAGCCGACATCACCGCTCTTCTCCATCCGTCGGGCGCGGATGCTCCTCGAGGCCGCCGACGCGATCGTGCGGGTGAGTCACGTGCACAATGGCGACGTTCCCCGCCAGCAACTCGCGAGCCGAATCCAGCAACTCGAGAGAAATGACGACGTCTTCGCCACCCTCGACATCACCCCGGCAAGGATTGTGCTGGCTCCGCCCGGGGGTGGTGAATCACCGCCGGGCTCCGTGCGAATCCGATCCTCCGACGGAGTGCCGCCCGGCACGGCCAGCGTGTGGCTCACGCAGGGAATCGACATGTCTCCCTTTCAATCCCTCGAGTCTGCTGATGGCACCTCGACGAGTGCCCGCATTCCTGTCGATATCGGTGCCGACACGACCGCAACCACGTGGCGGGTCAATCGACTGGCAAGCCAACAACTCGGTGAAAGCCGCACGTCGATTCTTGACATGGTTGTCTGGTTTCGCGGCCATCGGCTCATTCGCGGCCTTCCAGTCATGCTCGCCTCCGCGGCCCGAACGACGATCTGGCGGGATCGTCCACCCACCCCCACCCGGGTAACCACGCGCGGAGACGCGCCGGGGCTGCAGGCGGTGGCAATCATCTTCGATTGCTCGGGCAGCATGGGCCGCCGGGTGCCCGATGGCCGGACCCGCATCGACGCCGGCCGCGAAGCCGTCGCTGAGCTGCTCCGCCCCCTGGCGACGGCTGGAAATTGGAATGTTTCCCTTTGGCTCTATGGGCATCGCACCCGCTGGTCACGGGATCAACGTGGTCGCTACACGTCGGGCCTGACGCCCGCCGGTGAGCGGGCGCAGCTCAAGGCGAAGGCAAACGAGGAGCCATTCGCCCTGGTTCCTGGAGACGACGTGGAGCAAGTCCTCTCCATGCAGGCGCTGACTGCGGGGGTGGTCCGGGAGGTGGAGTCGATCCTGGCTCCGATCGAACCAGGGGGCGAGACTCCGCTCTACCGCGCCATATCCGAGGCGATCGGAACCGATTTTGACGGTGGTCTCAAAGAGGTGCCCGGCCACGTGCTCGTGGTGACAGACGGGGCAAACGACCAGTCGGGTGGGCAGATCGTCACTGCCCAAGGTGTTGAGGATCAGCTGGCCCGAAAAAACAGCCGGCGACGCACCCCCATCCGTGTCGACATCATCGGCTTTGCGCTGGAGGCGGACTCCATGGAACGGGCGCTACGCATGGGACAGACGAGAGACATCGCGGAGAGTTGCGGCGGCCGTTTCTACCAGGCAGCTGATGCCGCATCACTCGTCCGGTCGCTCCAAGACTCGCTGCGGGTGCTCCGCTGGCAGATTCAGGGCCCCGGCGTGTCACAAGAGCCGATCCAGCTCGGCGGCTCCACCACGCTTCCCCTGGTCGTCCCCGGCCAACGCCGGGATTACACCGCCGTGCTCGAGAGTGGGGCCCGCCGCCCCCAGCGGATGCTGGCTGCCGAGAACGACACCGCACTCGAGCTGCAGGTTGTCGGGGCGGGGCGATCACTGGAGTTTTTCCGCTACGACGGCGGCACCGAGCAAGGGCTGCGGGACAGCCGCTCGGGCCTCCTCGACCCTCACGACTCCAGCCGCCAATGGTTTGTCGGTGGCCACTTGGCATCCCGCACGGGCGACACGGTGAAATTTCCCGTGTCCATCCAGAATGACGATGCCACGAGTTATTCCCCGCGTCCGGCTGAGATGTGGATCACCGTGCAGCCGCAACGCGGCGGCAAGCCCGTGGGCGATGCATTCGTCTTCTATGACATGACGCTTCAGGAGGGCCGTCCGGTGCCGGTCTTCGACCTGATCGCCCCGAATTGGCCGACCGACGCTGACTCCGCCGCCATTCAGGCGTGGTTCCGCCTGCAGGCAGTGCCGCCTGACCTCAAAATTCCGGTGGCAGATCTGGTCCCAGGAGTCGCGAAACGGGTCACCTTGGCGGGCTTCCCCGATGCAACGGTTCAGCTGATTTTGGAGCCACCGACCAGCCGGGAGGGAATGACGCTGACGGTTCTCGAGGAGCATCCGATCGCCCGATCCGCGGAACTGCCCTGCCTGAAGGTGGTCATTTCCCAAGGGTGTCTGGAGGCGGTCCATGTCACGGAGCCGGGCACGGGCCGTGTCCGACACAGTTTCCGCATCACCGCCGATGGCGGTCAGATTTCGCCGGCGTGTCTGGTGTGCATTACGGACAGTCAGCGGGTGATGTCCGGCGCCGTGAGCACATCCAC
>CAMCYH010000013.1 GCA_945883745.1 Candidatus Kuenenia stuttgartensis | reverse complement strand
ATTCAACGATCAAGAGACCGTTCATCAGCTTCCAGTGGCCGGGGAATGTGCAGAGGAAGGGGTAGCGGCCCGACGTATTCGGCACGCTGAAATAAATCGTCTGGCTTTTTCCCGGCTCGGTGATGTCGGCATAGGCGATCACGTCGTCGATCTTCGGCACGTAGTGCCTCGCCACCGCCTCGGGATCGGCGATGAGCGCATCGGCAAGCGTGCCGACCGTGGCGAGCGTGCGCTGCTGCACGGTGCCGCTGGTGTACCGCACCCGCTGGAAACAGCCGTCATCGACGCCATACACCTTGACCATCTCGTCTTCGCGGCGGAGCCACCGCGCGGCTGGCATATCCACCTCGAAGGCCAGTAAGCCTCGATATGCTCTGCGGGCCAGGATGGCGACGATCTTGTCGATCTCGACGAGCCCCTCGCCGGCCGCCACGCAGGCGAAGTAGTTCCAGGCGCGAACGCTCCGGCCTTTCACCGGTTCGATGTCCTTGATGTGGGTGGCAAGCACGTACGGCGCCAGTTTCTCGGTGGCCTCGACCGGATCGTCCTGGACGCGGAGGAAGTTGGCCGTATCGAGATTGATCCCGAAGAAGGGCGAGTCGACTTCCTCGATCAGCCGCAGGATCTCGTCGGCGTCGTAGTCGATGTGGTTTTCGACAGCGAGGGAGACGCCCTCCCCGGCGGCCACCCGCACCGCCTCCTTGAACCAGCCGCTCAGGATGCGGAGCTGCGGCTCGTGCGGATCATGGACGAAGCTGAAGCTGCTCCCGACCACCCGCATCACCGTCGCGCCGATGGCCTTGGCATGCTGGATGTGGCGGATCATGTCGTCCTTGGCCCGCGGATTCCTCCCCGCCTCCAGGCCGTCGGGATGGCCCCACGCGTAGACGCGATCAAAGCCATAGGCATCGAGCCGGGCCCGTACGTCGGCGAGATAGCCAGCATCGAAGCTGGGAAAGAAACACGACTCGAGTGAGATTCCCTCACAGCCCATCTCGTGGGCCCGATCGATCACACGATCCATCGTGAACGGCGTGGCCGGCGGATCCTGCTCCGGATACACGTCGCCGAGGAAGCGGTGATAGCAGTAGCTGTCGATGCCGATTTTCATGGCCTGCGGTTTCCAAGCGATGGATTCCGAGACTGTAGGACTCTGCCGCCCCAGATGCTTGTGCGGGGGCGGCGTGAAACGTGATAGAAGCGGCGACGGTGGGGCCCGTCTCCGATTTTCCGGAGCCGCTACGCGAGCTGGTCGCCGTAGCGGCTGCGAACTTCTTCGAGAAACGACCGGCACCAGCCGTCGAAGCCGGCCACGCAGCGGGCTGCGTGCTCGGCGGCGGCCGTGACGCGGACGGGATCAAGGTCGAGATCGTAGGCGTGTCGAAAGAGATGTCGAAAACCCTTGAGTTCGCGGACGTCACGGACCGCATCGCCGGGAAGGAACGCCGGGCGAATTCCCTTCAAATCGAGTGTTACCCGTTCGATCAGCGTGTCGTGGTATCGCCCGGTCTTTTCGAGATGGTTTTCGAACGATTCGCAGAGCCGCTCGAAGGCCTTCTCGAGAATGTTGTAGATCCGGTTGATCTCGAAGGCGGCGGCGGCCCACCGGCCGTCGGTCGATTCGGCGAGACGGCCCCGGAGCGTGGCGATTGAACGGCGCATCACCCGGCCATCCTGCTCCCAGCCGTCCTCCAGAATCTGCAGTGCTATGCGATCCATCGTTCACCCCCCCCTTCGATCCCGGGCTTGAGCCGCGTGCGGTCAAGGAGGCAGACGTCCGCCTCGCGGCCCACGTCCGCGGAGAGCAGGCTCTGCAGGTATTCGAGGGTCATGCCCGCGGGCAGCGATTCGAGCGCGACATCGACGTCGGACCACTCATGAAAGCGGCCCGGCTTGACGAGCGACCCATAGACCCACACCGCCGTGCCCGGCACGTGCCGCGACAGGGACTCGCGGAGAAGACCACGGGTGCGTTCGGCAAGCGCCGCGTCATCCCGCCGACGTTGCTCTCGATGGAAAGCCAACAACCACATGCATGCAGAATACGCTCCGTACAACTGCCGAGCCAACCACGGAGAAATCGGGGACGGGGCGCGTGTGTGTCCTGCAACGGTCACCGCTCCAGGCAGCCACTTCAGGCCGCCATGCGGCCGGACTCGGGAGAGTCCGCGCTGACGCCAAAAAAGGCAGCCGTGGAGGTGGAAGGCGGGTGGTCTAAAAACCGCTTTTGTTTTGGGGAATGGGAGGCGGGGGCACGCGGATTTGGAGCCGCTCGTCAGATCGTAAAGAACTTTGCTATTTTCCCCTCAGATCTATACGAAGAGGGCAATTTTCTCTTGCGGCTACCCAATGACATGGGTAGATTTTGGTATCACATCGGGAGGTTGTGGGGTGGTGGGGTTTCTATGGAGTTGTCCTGCTCGTTCTCACTTCTCTGTGTCCCGCGGAATTCCACTATGCCAACGCTTTCATCTCGTCATCGGGCTTTTACGCTTGTTGAATTGCTGGTCGTAATCGCGATCATCGGAGTTCTGATCGGTCTCCTCCTGCCGGCCGTGCAAGCGGCGCGCGAATCGGCACGAAGGACAACCTGCGTCGCCAATCTGAAGCAGATTGGCTTGGCACTTCTGAATCACCACTCCAGTCAGCAGCACTTTCCACGGGGCTGGTGGCTCTCAGCGCCCGGGCCGGGGCTGACGACGTGGGACATGCGGTGGGGTGGCAGTAAATTCGCGTGGGGGAGCTTCGTGCTGCCCCAGCTCGAGCAGCAGATGATCTATGACAAACTCTCGTTCATCGACACTGGGTCCAATACGGGGGCGTACGGCATTTTGATGCCCACGGCCAGCGCCTCCAACGGTCTCGACAAGAAACTTCCGGTGTTCTCGTGTCCCTCCGACACACTCGTCCCCACCGGGTATCGGGGCTACGGCACCTCCAATTACGTCGGCTCGTATGGCACATCCAACGACAACCGCGGGCAGGGCGTGGGTGGATTCACTGCCGACGGCATCTTCTTCACGAACTCGAAAGTCGCAATCAAGGACATTACCGACGGCACCAGCAACACGATCCTGGCTGGAGAGATCTCGAGTGCTCAGAAAAT
The DNA here is from genome assembly GCA_945883745.1 of Candidatus Kuenenia stuttgartensis. Taxonomy (GTDB): domain Bacteria; phylum Planctomycetota; class Planctomycetia; order Pirellulales; family UBA1268; genus CACORA01. The sequence goes on along the minus strand of CAMCYH010000013.1, from coordinate 41,240 downwards.
GTGGCAGTACTATGCTGCCAACACAGGGAGTGGGCCGACTACCGGTGGTGGAATCTGGGCAGGTATCCCGCAGCAGATCAAGATGGACAACTTGGTAGTCCGAGATATGCACCCTAGTCATCCGATCAACGTGCTGCTCCCGGAGGCGACGCTCACCAACAGCTTGGGGGACAGCGACGGGTTCGGGAGCAAGCACCCGGGCGGGGCGACATTCGTCTTCTGTGACGGCTCAGTGCACTTCCTGAGCGAGAACATCCAGTCGTCCAGTTCTCCGTTGGGGACGTATCAGCGGCTCGGCAGCAAATCGGATGGTCTGGTCGTCGGTGACTACTGAGGCGCGCCGACGGGCTCGACCGGAGCCCCCTTCCTATGGCCTCTTGGAGCGTTCTCATGCAGGCACGTGCGCGGATCCATGACAGCCCTGTCCAGCCTCGCCCGAGCCGGCAGCCCCGGTTCATGGTCGCAGCCCTTCTCATGGGTTGGTGCGCGGTCATGCTGACGGGGTGCGGTAAGGTTGAGGGACCGGAGCGATTTCCAGTCGAGGGAACGGTCACTTACGAAGGTCAGCCGGTGCCCTCGGGGTTGCTTGTGTTGGAACCCGATCCAACACGGGGGAGCGGCGGCCCCGTGAGCGTGCTGGAGATTCGCAACGGCCGATTTGATTCTCGGAAACAGGGAGCCAAGGGGCCGCTCCGCGGCCCGCTGCTGGCGAAGATCACCGGCTATCCAGAGGCCGACCCAAACGTAGAGGTTTCAAAGCCCCTCTTCCCCGAATTTCAAACAACACTGGAACTGATCCCGGCTGGCGATGTCTCATTGCTCGAATTCAAGATTGAGCGACCGAAGCGAACCCGGTGACAGGCCTCAGCTGCCGACGGAACATCCGCTTGAACGCCCGCGACATCTTTCAGGCGGCACCCGCCACGTTGTCCGCGATCGACATCCAAAGCCTGTGAGTCGTGCCATTCGTCAGGCATCACCGACGCTGACATGAGGCCGGACTTCGGGAGAGTCTGCGTTCACGCCGCACAATCGCCACCACAGGGGGATAACGAAGGCGATCCCTCCTGCTCGCACGCAAAATCGTCGTGCCTGTCGCTCGAACCTCCCCGGGCGGATACACTGGCGTGTTTCGCGCCGTCCATCCATTCATCATCCCCATCCATACCCGCGCATGACATCACTCGAGAAACGACTCGCCAAGCACTTCGCCCCCGCCGACATCAAAGCCGCCCGTGAGATCACCCCCACCCGCCTCTCGTGTCCGCGTGTGGGCCAGGTGCGGGCGATCTTCAAGGAGGCGTCGGGCGAAACGCAGGAAGTATTTCTTGAACTCGCCGCCGGCCGTCGCGGCGGCATGACACTCGAGAGCCGCTCCACCACGCAGCCCGGCCGGGCAGGCCGCCCCTGCCCGCTGCTGGCCGCCACGCTTATGGAGATCGACCGGCGGTCACTCTTCTCATCGCTCCAGGATCACACACCAGTCGCCCTCGACGTGATCCCGGCCGACGATTTCGAAGAGGTCGACGGGCCCGCTGCGGAGGAAGAAGACGAAGACCAGGATCCGCCGCGGGTGCCAGTTCGCTCTCAGCCGACCATTGCCCGACCGAACGGCCCGGCAACACGACGCGGCGTTGGCCGCCAGCCCGCCTGGGCCACCGAGCTCGACGAACGCCGCCGGCTCGTCGAGCCCGCGGTGCGGGCCGCGGGCCTGCAGATCAGCGATGCCCGTCGCGCCGCTGGTGCGCTCGTGTTCGTGCTCGACATCGCGGCGTCGCTCGATGCCCACGCGGCGGTCGTCGTGCCGTCAAGGATGCAGCTCGATGTCACGGGCCAGGCGACGGGCCGACCGAAGCCCATCGTGATCGGACCGGGGTATGTTGAACTCGACCAATTCGACCCACAGGAGAGGTCGCTCATCGCCCAACTCGTGGGCACGGTCGCCGTGAGCGACACCGGTTCGACGGCGCCGCTCGAGCGACGCACGATCACGCGCATCGCCATCAGCTCGCAGGCCGCGGCGAACGATCTGGCGATGCTCTGCGAGACCGGACGACTCGTCGTGCAGCCTGAACCGCGACGGCAGCCCGAGCTGGTGGAACCGCTGACCTGGGACGGCAGCCGGCCCTGGGAGTTTGCCCTTGTCCTGGAGCCGGATGATGACGGCAGCCTGCGGGCCGCGATCGAGGAAGACGCCGTCGCTGGCAATGGAAACGCCTCCCGGCGGCGGCCCCCCGCCAAGGCCACTTTGCGGGGAATGCTTGTCCGCGGCAGCGAGCGGAAAGACCTGAAGGAGCCGCGGGCGATTCTGCGGTCGGGCCTGATCGTTTTCCCTGACCGGCTGGCCCGCCTGTCTCTGTCGGATTGCCCCGACGTTTCTCCGACAGCCTGGATGGATCAGTTCGAACGCCGAGGACCGATCGAGCTTGCCGGCGGGCAGGTGGATGGACTCATCGAACAACTCGCCACGCTGGCCGACGTGCCGCGGATCGTGCTGCCCGGCTGGACCGGGTGGCGGATCGAGTCGGCGCCGCCGCGGCCCAAGCTGGTGCTCGGCGACGTGCCCGCCGTGGCGGATGAAGAGATCGACGATGGCCAGCCACGGCGCGGCCGGCGGCGGGCCGTGGCCCGCGTGCAACTGGCCGGCAGCGTGTGGTTCGATTACAGCGGCATGATGATCCCCGCCGACGATCCGGCGGGTGGGGCCGCCGATGCAGCGCGGCGGGTGCTCGTGCGACGGGATCGCGCTGCCGAGCGGGACGCACTGGCGATGCTCCCGAAATATGGCGCAACGCCGGCCAAGCAGGATGATCCCGACGTCCCGGTCACGCACCATGTCGAGATTCCCCGCGGGCGGCTGGATGCCTCAGTGCCACAACTGGCGGCGGCTGGCTGGGCCGTGGAGGTGGCAGGACGACGATACCGGCCGGCAGGAAGCGTGGCCTGGAACGTCACCAGCGGCATCGACTGGTTTGAACTCTCCGGCACGGTCGACTTCGGCGGCGTCTCGGCGGAGATGCCCGAACTCTTGGCGGCCCTGGCTCGCGGCGAGCGATCCGTCCAGTTGGCTGACGGATCGATCGGCATTTTGCCGGACGACTTCGCGGCGCAGTTTGAGCCGATGGCGGTCTTGGCCCAGAAGCAGGATGGCACGCTCCGCTACAGCCGGATTCAGGTGGCCCTGCTCGACGCGTTGCTGGCGGGTCAACCCACCGCCCGTGTCGACGAGGCCTTCGAGCGGATCCGTGAGGAACTCGCCCGGGGTGAGCGGCCCGACGCCGCCGACGAGCCGGAACAGTTCGAGGGCACACTCCGGCACTACCAGCGGGAGGGGCTCGGCTGGCTGACCTTTCTCGAGCGGATGGGCCTGGGGGGCTGCCTCGCCGACGACATGGGCCTCGGCAAGACGATTCAGGTGCTCGCGCTGCTCGTGCGGCGGCAGGCGATCATGGCGGAGTCGGGGATCGCCCACCGGCCGTCGCTGGTCGTGGTGCCCAAGAGCCTGATCTTCAACTGGATTGAAGAAACGCGGAAGTTCGGCCCCACGCTGCGGGTGCTCAACTTCACCGGCAACGAGCGGACCAATGCGGCCGGGGAATTGACCGGCCACGACCTCGTGCTCACCACGTACGGCACGCTCCGTCGCGACATCATGCAGCACCGTGAAACGGAGTTCGACTACGTGATCCTCGACGAGGCACAGTCGATCAAAAACGCCGCGAGCCAGGCGGCGAAGGCCTGCCGACTCCTCAAGGCCCGCCACCGTCTGGCCGTCACGGGCACACCGGTGGAGAATCACATCGGCGAATTGTGGAGCATCTTCGAGTTCCTCAATCCCGGCCAGCTCGGCAGTGCCACCCGGCTCAAGAAATTCTTGGCTGGTGGCCGGGGCAACGGCTCCGAACTCGTGGCCCGCGCGGTGCGGCCCTATCTCCTCCGCCGCACGAAGGCACAAGTCCTCTCCGATCTGCCGGAGAAGACCGAGCAGACCATCTTCTGCGAACTCGGCGAGAAGCAGCGGAAGGCCTATGACGAGCTTCGCGAACACTACCGGCAGGAGCTCACGGGCCGCATCGGGCGGATGGGAATCGGCCGCTCCCGGATCGCGGTACTCGAGGCGCTCTTGCGGCTGCGGCAGACCGCCTGCCATCCCGGCCTCATCGATCGCGAGCAGATCGACGAGCCGGGGGCGAAGCTGGAGACGCTCCTCGAGCAACTCGGCGAGGTGCTCGACGAGGGCCACAAGGTGCTCATCTTCAGTCAGTTCACCAGCTTCCTGTCGATTCTTCGCCACCACCTCGATCAACGGTCGGTGGTCTACGAATACCTCGACGGCAAGACGACCGACCGGCAGGCCCGCGTGCAGCGGTTCCAGGAAGACGCCGACTGCCGGCTCTTCCTCATCTCGCTCAAGGCCGGCGGCCAGGGCCTCAACCTCACCGCGGCCGACTACATCTACATTCTCGACCCGTGGTGGAACCCGGCCGTCGAGGCACAGGCTGTCGACCGCGCTCACCGCATCGGCCAGACGCGGCGGGTGTTCGCCTACCGTCTCATCGCCCGCGACACGGTGGAGGAAAAGATTCTCGCGCTCCAGGACCGCAAGCGAGAACTGGCCGAGTCGATCGTGCAGGCCGACGAGAGCCTGATCACCAGCCTCACGCCAGAAGATGTCGAGCTCTTGTTGTCGTAAGCCGGCTTTTCACGAAAATCTAACTCGTTTCCGGCTGGTCGGGAGGCGGTAGACTCTCCACCATGGCAGCGACAGACGCCCCACCGATCCCACTGCCCGGAGGATGCGTGAAGCATTCCGTCGCCAGTTCAAAATTGATGGATCAATCCCCCGGCCATCACGTGCTCGTGGTTGACGACGAGGAGGACCTCCTCGAACTCGTCCGCTACAACCTCACGAAGGAGGGCTACCGTGTGAGCTGCGTGGCCACCGGCGACGAAGCGCTCAAGGCAGTTCGTCGGCAGCCGCCCGACCTGATCGTGCTCGACCTGATGCTGCCGATGATCGACGGCCTCGAGGTTTGCCGCCGACTGAAGAGTGACTCGAAGACCCGTGACATCCCCATCATCATGCTCACCGCGAAGAGCGAGGAGAGCGACACGGTGGCCGGGCTGGAGCGGGGTGCCGACGACTACGTTACCAAGCCGTTCAGCCCACGGGTGCTCGCGGCCCGGATCAAGGCCGTGCTGCGACGGAAGGAAGCCGAACGGCAGGCGGAGCAGGAAGCGACCGTGTCGGTGGGCGAACTCGTCATTCACCCGGGGCGGCACGAGGTCACGCTCGCCGGCCAGCCCCTCATCCTTACCTACACCGAGTTTTCATTGCTGCATTTTCTCGCCAAACGGCCCGGTTGGGCCTATTCACGCACGCAGATCGTCGACGCGGTGAAGGGTGAGGATTATCCTGTGACAGAACGCTCGGTCGACGTGCAAGTCGCCGGTCTGCGCAAGAAACTCGGTACGTTCGGTTCCTACATCGAAACGGTCCGTGGCGTGGGATACCGATTCCGGGCGTGATCGATCACCCTGGTCTTGATTCATGCCTCGCACGCGGTTTGTCTGGCGACTCTATTCTTCGCTCTACGCGCTCGCGGCGATCGTGCTCGTGGCCTGCTTCTGGGTGGCGTCGGTCGAACTGGCCCGTTTGGCCGATGCCGCGCTCCTCCGCCGCCTCACCGACGCGTTGAATGCAGTCACCAAACTCCTGCCGACCGATGGCGGCCCGGTCGACGCTGTCGCATTCACAGCAGCCGCGTCATCGGTACAGCGGACGGCCCAAGTGGAACTGAGCCTCCTCGATCCCGACGGCGGGCTCGTCGCCACAACGCTGCCGCCCGCCAGCCCCGACGACGCTCCCGGCGAAGCCGTCGCCCTCTCCTTGCGGTCGGACTCATTTCTGGCTGATGCCCGTGCCGGGCGCCCCGCCATCACAAGCAGTTACGACATTGCCCGGGGCCGGCGGATTCTCGCGATGGCGGTCCCGATCGGGCCGATGGGGCAGCCGACGGCGATCCTGCGGGCCTCCACCGACACCGTTCGTTCAGACCGCGAACTGGCCGAGTCACAGCGGTCGATCCTGTTCCGCTTCCTCCTGTGTGCCACGGCGGCGGCGGCGGCGGCCGCGGCCCTGGCCGCGCGACTCGCCCGACCAGTCCGTGAACTTGCCCAGGCCGCAGCCGACGTTGCCGGCGGCCTGAGCGAAGGCACGCTCCCCACGCCCGACGTCGCCGAACTCACTACGCTGGCCTCCGCCGTACACATCCTCCGCGAGCAACTTGTAGAGCGTGGCCTGACGATCGGCCGCCAAGACACGGAGCAGGAAGCCGTTCTCGACAGCATGATCGAAGGGGTGCTCGCCATCGATGCACGGCAGCGGGTGCTGGGCATCAACCGGGCGGCAGCCGATCTCTTCGAACTCGACATGGAGGCTGATCTGGGCCGCTTCATGCAGGATGTCATCCGCAATCCCGACCTGCGGCGGTTCGCCCTGCGGGCCATCGACTGCCGAGAACCGGTCGAGGATGACATCGTGCTGCCGGGCCCCCGCGACCGCACCATCCGTGTCCGTGGCACGGCCCTGCGCGACGTGTCGGGGGAGGGGGGCGCGGTGATCGTGCTCAACGATGTCACCGACTTGAAGCGACTCGAAAACGTGCGCCGCGACTTCGTCGCCAATGTCTCGCATGAACTCAAGACACCGGTCGCGTCGATCAAGGGCTTTGTGGAAACGCTCCTCGACGGAGCCGCCGACGATCCCGAGGACCGGCGGCGGTTTCTGGATATCGTCGCCCGTCAGGCCGACCGGCTGGAGGCGATCATCGAAGATCTTCTGGCTCTCTCACGAATCGAGCAGAGCGAGGGTGCCGGCACCCTTCCGCTTGAGACGACCCCCATCGCCGCCCTCCTCGGGGAGGCTGCCACCGACTGCCTGCCCCGGGCAACGGAGCGGTCGATACGTCTGGAGGTGGAGTGTGATGCCGACCTCCAGGCGGCTGTCAATGCGCCCCTCGTCGAGCAGGCACTGATCAATCTGATCGACAACGCGATCAAGGCCTGCGAGGTCGATGACACGATCCGCGTGTCGGCCCGAATTGCGCCGGATGCCACCGGTGGCACGGCACTGGAGATCGAGGTGCACGACGAAGGTTGCGGCATCGAGCCGGCCCATCTGCCGCGGGTCTTCGAGCGGTTCTACCGGGTCGACAAAGGTCGCAGCCGCACGCTCGGCGGCACGGGCCTCGGGCTCTCGATCGTGAAACACATCGTGCAGGCCCACGGGGGCACCGTTGGCGTCGAGAGCACCCCCGGCGTCGGCACGACGTTTACGCTCCGGATGCCTGCGTAGTTGGCCCCCGGGCTCGCGCTCCTACATCGGTTCTTGCGGCTTGCGTGTCGCATGGAAGTCGAGGATCTTCTGCCATGCCTCACCCGGCGTCTCGGCATACGTAAACAGGTCGAGATGGTGATCAGCGACGACGCCAGAGTCGGCAAGAAACTGGAAGTTGATCACCTTCGACCAGTAGTCGCGGCCGAAGAGAATGATCGGCACCGGCTGCATGCGGTTGGTCTGCCGAAGCGTGAGCGCCTCGAACATCTCATCGAGCGTGCCGAAGCCACCGGGAAACAGCACGACAGCCGCGGCCCGGAGGATGAAGTGAAACTTCCGCATCGCAAAGTACTTGAACTGGAAGCAGAGCTCCGGTGTGATGAACGGATTGGGCTGCTGTTCGGCCGGCAGTTTGATGTTGAGTCCGATCGACTTGCAGCCCACGTCGAAGGCACCGCGGTTGGCCGCCTCCATGAGGCCGGGGCCGCCGCCGGTGACGATCACATAGTGCCGCTCTTCTTCGCACTGGTTGTCGATCGAAACGATGCGGGCAAATTCCCGGGCGTCGTCGTAATAGTGACTCATCGCCACCAGCCGCTCGCTCCGCTCAATTTCCCGGCGGGCCCGCGTGTCACCGGGCGCGGCCGCCGCGGCCCGACGGGCCTCCGAAAGCCGCCGCTCGGCCGCCGTCCGCTCCACCACCTGCGTGCCGCCAAACACGATCACGGTGCTGGTGATGTTGTCCTCCAGGAACGCCAGCTCTGGCTTGCCGAGTTCCAAGAGCATCCGCACGCCCCGCATCTCCACTCGCTGCAGGAGCGCAGGGTCTTCCTGAGCCAAGCTGTAGCTGGGCGAAGACAGGATCTGCTCCATGTTCTCGGCGACCAGGGCCACGTCATTGCCGAGCGTCGTGTCGGGAAGGATGTCGCAGGCCTTGGGCCGCGCGGGAGTACCGGACGTGGATTGCTCGTCTTTAGGTTGCTGTGCCATAGGGTTTATCCGCTCAGGTTCACCGACTCGCCAATCGTCGGAATGTGCACGGTCCAGCCGCGGGACTCTTGAAGATAGTCTGCCATGCCCTGCGCGGCATGGGGTTCGCCGTGCACGAGAAATGTCCGGGTCGGAGCCGGCATATCGGCCAACCACCGGCCAATCTCGTTGCGATCGGCATGGCCCGACAGTCCATCGACGCGGCGGATCGCGGCCCGTACCGGGATGTCCTGGCCATGAATCCGCAGTTCGCGGGCCCCATCGATGAGAGCCCGCCCCCGCGTGCCAATCGCCTGAAACCCGGCGATCAGGATGGTCGTGGTGGGATCGGGCAGCCGCTGCTTGAGGTGATGAAGAATCCGTCCACCGTTCATCATGCCACTGGAGGCAATGATCACACCGGGGCCGTCGTGGGCGTTGATCGCCTTTGACTCAGCGGCTGTCTTGGCGAGCCTCGCAAACGGTGCCACCATCGACTCCATGACACCTTCATCCACGGCCTCGCTGAAGTCGTGCTCGCCACCGTGCCGCCGAAACACCTCCGTCGCATCGACAGCCATGGGCGAATCAACCCATACCGGCACGTTGGGGATCCTTTTGGCGGCCATCAGGGTCCGCAGCAGGTAGACCAGTTGCTGCGCCCTTCCGACGGCAAACGAGGCCACGAGCATCATGCCCCCACGGTCGATCGCCTCGAGTGTGGCTGCCTCCATTTCATCAAGCGGCCGACTCGGCGGATGATCGCGGTCGCCGTAGGTGCTCTCACAGACGAGATAGTCGCAGGCGGGTGGCGGGCTGGGATCGTGCAAAAGGGGCGCGTTGTAGCGGCCGACGTCACCCGAGAAGACGATCCGTCGGCTGCCTGTCGTGGAGTTCGCCTCGACCTCCACGAATGAGCTGCCCAACATGTGCCCGGCATCGTGGAACCGGCAGCGGACGCCCGTGGCGGGTTCAAACCAGCGGCCGCGGTCGACGTCTCGCAGCAGCCGCAGCGTCCGGTCGACGTCATGTTCCTCATAGAGCGGGAGGGCCGGATGGTGCTTGGAGTAGCCCTTGCGGTTGGCGTAGGAGGCGTCTTCCGCCTGGCATTTCGCGGAGTCATAGAGCAGAAGGCCGAGCAGGTCGGCGGCAGGGGCGGTGGTGTGGATCGCCCCTCGAAACCCCTCCTTCACCAGCCGCGGCAGCCAGCCGGAGTGATCGATATGGGCATGGGTGAGCACGACAGCATCGACCGATTCGGCCGGCACCGGAAAAGGCTCCCAGTTCCGCAGCCGCAGCCGTTTCTCCCCCTGGAAAAGGCCGCAGTCGAAGAGCACTCGACTGCCGTCGACCTCGAGCAGATGTCGCGAGCCTGACACCGTGCCGGCCGCACCAAAAAATCGCAGATGGATCATGGCAGGTCCACTCCGTCCGCCGGCTGCGGCGTGGAACCGGCCACGAGCAGTTCGCCAGCATCAACTGCAAGTGACTCCAGCCGGCAATTCCCGGCTGCGGCATCGAAGGAGGCGGGGGGCGACACGACCAACAGCAGGCCACCCTGGGTGCGGCGGAGATCGGTGACGAGGCCGGCAGCGGAAAGCCGACCTGCCAGATGGCGAAGCATCGCGTCGCGAGGAACCGGCAGGCCACCCAGGCCGGCGGCGACCGGTTTGAGGCCCACCTGGTTGACGCCCTGAAGCCATACCTCCATTTCGGCCCAGACCACGGCCGATACAGGACCGATCGTCATGCGGGCGGCCACCGCTACGCGCCGTGACTGAAAGCTGATCCGTGGCGACTCAACTCCTTCCGGCAGGAGTCGACCATGGTTTCGCGGCAGATCGACCGCCAGCCAGGCGTTGACCTCGCTGTCCCGGATGACCGCCTCCCAGGGGCCCGACCGGCCGGACGCGGCGTGGAGCGCAGCAGCCTTCGACACCATCCGCCTTGCCAACGACTCGGCTGCCGCCGACTCACCAGGCGCGACCGCCGTCCGATAAAAATCGGGTGATCGCTGCACCACGACCATCACCGCCAACAAGCCGACCGTCAAAGCAGACACGCCACCGATGACCCAGCGGAACAGCCTTCGGGTGGCTGCCCTTTCGTCGGCATTGTTTTCAGCGGCGAACGGTTGCTGCATCCGTCTATTGTGCAAAACCGCCCGCCGCCACGACAAACCCGCGGTCACCCGACGAATCCAAGCACGCGCGGCAATGGCAGGGGGAGGGCATTGGTGAGCGTGAGTTCCACCTCGTCACCCTCGTCATGTAATTCATCCCGCAGCACCCGCATCGATGAAGGAGCCTCGATCCCGATCCGTACCTTGTCGCCGCTCACGCGTACCACCGTGACCACCACCGAATCGCCAACACGAATCCGCTCGTTCTGCTTGCGGGAAAGGACCAGCATGAAAGCCTCCGTAATACATGGGTTGGGAATAATATGTCGGAGAAAGTGTACGCCTGTCAACCTCACCGCCGGTGGCATTTTTCACACGACTGCGGGTCAGGGAAGATGTGAGCCACAGGAAACATCGTCCGGTCAGGCAAACTTTCTTGGGGTCGGCCGGCAAGGCTCCGTGTGCACGCATTGTGCCGACGGTGCGTGGAGACGCCGCCGAGAGCCGGATCGATCGCTTGCACACCCTCTGACGGGATCGCTCACGAATCGGGATGATCCGACCGAGCGTCGTGCCGACGCCTGACAAACTCCTCGAGATCGACCCCCTCAGCGATGGTGAGCCGGGCGCCTGCCGCCTCGATCCGGGAGTGATCGCCATCAATGAGTTGTGGGTGCACCTTGTGCACACTGCGAAGCGTGTCACCCCCGCCGGGAATCAGCGACAGCCTGGGCGTGATGCGGAGGGTGACCTCGGCAGGAATGCCGCCAGCCGCCTCGACATGGCGGTTGATGGCGAGCCGAGGGAACGGAGGGATTCCCCCCGGCTGCATGAGCGCCTTCAGAAGGATCGCCGTGTCGGCAAACCGTCGGTAGGCGGCCACGACCTCCTCGCTCGATGATTGCGAGAACGTCACCTCATACCGCACGCGGGGTCCATTCAATTCGATGCGATCACCGTCGGTGACGATGGCCTCACCGAAATCAGCGGCACCAGCCCACTTGATCAGTGCATCATCGGATTGCCGAGCCCACGTGGCCAGCGATACATTGAGTCGCTCAAGACGGATCGTGCGAATCTCTGTCTTGAGGTTGAGTTCAGGATCGAGCACGACCACCCGCTCGCGGGCCGGGTCATGGAGGATGATGTCGCCTTCGGTATTCCCTGCTGCAGGATCGAGGAAGTCCCAAGTGAGGCCCTGATAAAAGAGCGTGAGGCTTTTGGCGGCGGGCGCCTCGTCACCGTCGACGAACACCTCGCTCTCGACCCGGAGGACGATCTCCTCGGCGATTGTCTCGCGACTCATGACGCAGAGCGCAAGGCAGGTGGCGAGCCATGAGACGGAGACGCTACGATAAAGCATGTGCGACACCGGTCGGTCGTCTCCGAGGGCGTGGGCTCGCGGGATGGTAGCAGCCGGCGGATTTCAGCCAAAGGGCGAAAACAAGCGGCCGCCAGGGGTGTTTCAGTGGTTTCCAGCGAATTTCTCGGCCATCATAGCGACCATGAACATCCCGCTGAGATCCCCTTCCTGAGGAGTTTCTCGATGCCCACTCACTTGCTTGCCGTTTCCATGATGGCCGCCGCGGCTGCTATCTCGACTCTGGCATCTGCCGCGGAAATCTGGCCGCAATGGCGTGGCCCGGAGGGACAGGGGCATGCGGCCACCGTCCACGACCTGCCCGTCACGTGGAGCGAGACGGAGCACGTAACCTGGAAGACGCCGCTGCCGGGCCGTGGCTGGTCGTCCCCGGTGCTCGACACGGCCAGCGTCTGGATGACGACGGCGATCGAGAGCGAGGCCACCGAGGCCGACAAGGCGCAGCGGCTTGCCGGAGCAAAGAACCCCAAGCCACTGCAGGTGTCAGGTCCCGTGACGATGCGAGCCCTCTGCGTCGACCGCGAGTCAGGCCGGCTCATGCACGACGTAGAACTCTTCACGGCCCGTGAACCGCAACCGATCCACTCCCTCAATTCTTATGCGTCTCCCTCCCCTGTGCTGGCAGGTGGCAGACTCTTTTGTCACTTCGGCGACTATGGCACCGCCTGCGTCGACACAGCCACCGCCCGCGTGGTCTGGGTCAACCACGACCTGCGGCTCAACCACGAGAACGGACCGGGCAGCACGCCCGTCGCGTGGGGCGACCTGCTCATCGTGCACTGCGACGGGAGCGATGTGCAGTACATCGTCGCGCTCGACCAGGCCACCGGCCGTATCGTCTGGAAGACGCCCCGCAGCGGTGAACTGCAAGACAATCCCGACCTTAAAAAGTCCTACGGCACCCCGCTGATCGTGGCGCTCGACGGCCGTGACGTGCTGCTCTCGCCAGCCGCCGACTGGGTCTATGGCTATGACCCGGCCACCGGCAGCGAACTCTGGCGGGTGAACTACGGCGTGCTGGGATTCTCAGTGGTGCCCCGCCCGGTGACCGCCCACGGCCTGGCCTTCCTGAGCACGAGCTTTACGAAGCCGGAGATGCTGGCCGTGCGGCTGGGCAGTGGCGGCAGCCCACCGGAGATCGTCTGGCGGCAGGCCAAGGGAGCGCCGACGATGTCGTCTCCACTGGTCGTGGGTGAGGAACTCTACGTCGTCAGTGACAAGGGCATCATGACCTGCCTCGATGTCCAGAGCGGTGAGATTCGTTGGACGAGCCGGCTGGGGGGTAATTTCTCCTCGTCGCCGCTCTTCGCCGATGGCCGGATCTATGTCGGTAACCGCGACGGGGCGACTTTCGTGATCAAGCCCGGCAAGGACTACGAACTGCTGGCCACCAACCAGATCGACGGCCGCATCTTCGCCACCCCCGCCGCGGTCGACCGGGCCCTCTACATCCGCACCGACACCTCCCTCTACAAGCTCGAAACGCGGTAGCCAGAAACGAAAGACTCGTTTCTGCCTATCTTTGCAAAACCACACGAATCATTGCACACGCGCACAGCCCGGCCTGCCCGATGGTAGCGCCAAACGCTGAGGCTCGGGGTTGCCTGTGCCACAGAGCCGGCGTAGCTGGCAAGCGCAGGCATGGATGCCGACGCGCAGCCAGGTCCGAGTGAGCGAAGCCCAGGATGGGCGCAGCGAACGTCCGGCGAAGTGGCACGGGCAACCCCGAGCCGCGCCCACGCTAGACCACCGCCTTCACCAGCAGCTTGAGCCCGGCAACGACCAATACCACTCCCATCAGCAGCCGCAGCACCCGCGGCGACATCCGAAACGCCCCCAGCTGCGATCCGACCGCTCCTCCGAGCACGACAGCCCCGATCACCGCCGGGCTGATCGGCGGCAGTGCGCGGCCGGCAGCCAAGCCACCGAAGAGGCCGGCCAGCGAGTTGACGAGGATGAAGGGGGCCGAGACGGCGGCCACCTGTTTCACCGGTGCTGCCCGCAGCGTTAGCAGTGCTGGCGTGAGAAACACGCCCCCGCCCACGCCCGTGAGGCCGGAGAGCAGGCCGAGGCTGCCGCCGAGCACGGCCATGAAGGGCAGTGTGGGCCGGCTGGCCGTCGACGTTTCCTCCCCGGCGTCTACTGATACGTCTCGCGACTCACCGAAGATTCGCACCGCCGAAAACAAAAGCATGAGGCCCACCACCCCCTCGAAGGCCGCCGTCGGTAGGTTGATCGCGCCCCCCGCCGCAGCCGCCGGCATGCTCGCCACGGCCAGCGGCAAGAAAAGCCGCAGGCGAAAGTGCCCCGCCCGCCAAAACTGGGCCGTCGCGATCGAGGCGACGATCACGTTGAGCACCAGCGCCGTGGGGCGGATCACCTGGGGGTCGAGCCCGAAGAGGGTCATCACCGCGATGTAGCCGGTGGCGCCCGCGTGGCCCACCGACGCATAGAGCACGGCCACGCCGCCGATCGCCAGCGTGAGCAGAAGATTCATGACACGGCGACAGCGTGCTTCTTGAGCAGTTCGAAGGGCACCACGTCGAGTGACTTCTCGTGCGTCGCCTCGAGTACCACCGGCGGCGCCCTGCCGGCATGAAAGGCCTCCAGCCAGCGGGCGGCGCAGAGGCACCAGCGATCTCCGGCGACGAGGCCGGGGAAATTCCACTCCGGGTGCGGTGTGACGAGGTCGTTGCCGGCCGCCACCGTAAACTCCAGAAATTCGGGCGTCATTACCGCGCAGACGGTATGCACCCCCACGTCATCCGGCCCCGTGCGACAGCAGCCATCGCGAAAGAACCCGGTGAGCGGGCTCGTCGAGCAGGCGATGAGCGGTTCGCCGAGCACGTTGCGATCCCGCTTTGGCTCCGCACGGTCGTGGCTGGGGTTGATCGCGATCATGGTGCGTCTCCTCGGTGGGTGCCGGCCAGAGCAGGTATGATGCCCGTTTACAAACGCTGCCGCAATTCACGTTCCTCGCCTTCCCATGCTCAGCCTGCAATCCACCTCCACCGTCCGCTGGCTGGATCAGGTCGATGCCTGTCTCGACGAGGTGCTGATCGATCACGCCCACTGCGAGAAGAAGGCGGCGGGCGTGGCGATGAACCTGCTCTTTTCCTATGTCGATCATGTCACGCTCGCCCGGGCGATGACGGAGATCGTCAACGAGGAACTCGAGCATTTTCAGCTCGTGCTCAGTCTGCTCGAGCGGCGGGGTATCCCGTTTCGAAAGCTGAAGCCGAGCAGTTACGGGCTGCGGCTTCATGAGCTGATCCGGAAGGATGAACCCGGGCGAGCAGTCGATCGACTGCTCGTGGCCGGCCTGATCGAGGCCCGCAGTTGCGAGCGGTTTTCGGTGCTCGCCGAGCATGTGGCCGATGAGGAGCTGCGCTACTTCTACCAGAGCCTCTTTGAGTCGGAGGCGCGGCATCATGCTACCTACGTGCGGCTGGCCTGCGAGGTCGCTCCCGAGGAGCAGGTTCGCACTCGGCTTCATGAGTTGGCCGCCCGGGAGGCTGAGATCATCGACCGCGGCGACCCGTTTCCGCGGATGCACAGCTGAAGTGCCCCAAAGGATTCCCAGCCGACAGCGACGCAGGACCCTGGGATCGTAATCCGCACCCGCCCGGGCGTTGGCGGGCAATATCTTTCGGGCATAGCATGGGATCATGGCCACCTCACAAGACCCGGTACCGCCGCTGGGCCATGGGCTCCCCCTGCACGAGACGATCGCCGTGGCGGCCCTCGTGGCCCT
This sequence comes from Candidatus Kuenenia stuttgartensis, assembly GCA_945883745.1. Lineage (GTDB taxonomy): Bacteria > Planctomycetota > Planctomycetia > Pirellulales > UBA1268 > CACORA01. The sequence goes on along the minus strand of CAMCYH010000013.1, from coordinate 25,675 downwards.
CGCCGCGTGGGGGCTGCTCGTGCTTTCCGGCCGGGGCGCTACGCCGGTCGACCTCGGGCCGCTTGACCCCGGCCGCTGGTTTCCTGGGCGGTCACTCACGCTCGCCGACCTTCCGCTTGTCGCGATGCTCTTCATCGGGGGCGTGCCGCTGGTCGCCGGCCTCCTCCGCAACCTCGCTCGGGGCGAATTCGGCTCCGATTTGCTCGCCGGCATCTCGATCGTGACGAGCATCATTCTCGGCGAGTACCTCGCCGGCGTGCTCGTCGTGCTCATGCTCTCAGGCGGCGAGGCGATCGAGTCGCGGGCCGTGAGCCGGGCGGGCGACGTACTCCACGCGCTGGCTCGCCGCATGCCGACAGTCGCCCACAAAAAATCTGCCGCTGGCCTCACCGATATCGCGCTGGCCGACATCACGGCAGGTGACGTCATCGTCGTGCTCCCCCACGAAATCTGCCCGGTCGACGGCACTGTCGTCGCCGGCCGCGGCTCGATGGACGAAAGCTACCTGACAGGCGAACCCTATCGAATGGCGAAGGCGCCGGGCTCTGCCGTCCTCTCCGGGGCGATCAACGGCCAGGCGGCGCTCGAGATCTGCACCGAAAACGTCGGCCGCGACAGCCGCTATGCCAAGATCATGGATGTGCTGGCCACGAGCCAGCAGCGCCGCCCTCGGCTGCGACGGCTGGCCGACACGCTCGGCGGGCTCTATACCCCGCTGGCGGTCGCCATCGCCATGGCGGCCTGGTGGTGGAGCGGCAGCCCCACGCGGTTTCTGGCGGTGCTCGTCGTCGCCACGCCCTGCCCGCTTCTGATCGCGATCCCGGTGGCGATCATCGGCGCCGTGTCGCTGGCGGCGAAGCGGGGGATCGTGATCCGCGATCCCGCGATTCTCGAACGGCTCGACAGCTGCCGCATTGCGATCTTCGACAAGACGGGCACCCTCACATACGGGTCGCCCCACGTCACCGACGTCGTACCGCTGGCCCATGTCTCCGCCGACGACCTCCTCACGCTGGCCGCCAGCCTGGAAACCTATTCGAAGCATCCGCTGGCCGCGGCCGTCGTGCAGGCCGCCGCCGAGCGATCGCTCGACCTGCTGCAGGTCGACGAACTTGCCGAGAAGCCGGGCCAGGGGCTCACCGGCCGTGTGCAGCGGCATCGCGCGATCCACGATGTGGCGATCACCAGCCGGCAGAAGTTTGCCGCGACCGATCCCGCGCGGGCCGACGCATTGCCGGCCACCGCCGGTGGACTCGAGTGCCTCGTCATCGTCGATGGCCAGCCGGCCGGCATGCTGCGGTTTCGCGATTCACCGCGGCCCGATGGCAAGCCGTTCGTAAAGCACCTCGCCCCGGTGCATGGCCTTGATCGCGTGATGCTCGTCTCCGGTGACCGTGAGAGCGAGGTCCGCTGGCTGGCCGACGTGGTCGGCATCTCCGAGATCCACGCCGGCATCCAGCCTGAAGGCAAGCTGAAGATCGTGGAGGAGCTCACCGCCCAGGCTCCGACGCTCTTCGTGGGCGACGGCATCAACGATGCCCCGGCGCTGGCGGCCGCGACGGTGGGAATCGCGATGGGGGCGTCGAGCGACGTCACGAGCGAGGCCTCTGGCGCGGTCGTCATGGACTCGGCGCTCGAGCGGGTCGATGAACTGCTCCACATCGGCAGCCGCTTCCGGTCGATCGCCCTGCAGAGCGCTGTCGGCGGCATGGCGGCGAGCGTCATCGGCATGGGCTTCGCGGCGGCGGGGCTTCTGCCTCCGGCGGCCGGTGCGCTCGTGCAGGAGGCAATCGACGTGGTGGCGATCGCCAACGCCCTCCGCGCCGCCTGGAGCCCCGGCGCTCTCACTGACTACCACGCGTAATGCGTGGGACTGGCGGACAAAAGACCGGAAGGACTCTCAGCCCAGGCGGCGACGGACGAGGGTCGTCACGACGGCCCCCAGCGGTCCACGAGCGGCCCGGGCGGCCAGACCGACAGCCGAGCGGGCCACGAGGATCGTCGCCGCCGCGCTGGCGATGCGACCGACGCCGGCCATCACGGCATCGACCTGCCGGCTGCGTCGCTCACCGGTGGCGCACCAGGTGGCGAAGTGCTCGCAATTGTCGATGACCGGACAGTAGCCCTCGCGGTTCAAATGCCGCATCGCGCGGGCCACGATCTCCTCGGGGGGAAACATCGCCGGCAGATCGTTCACCACCTCGATCGACTCGCCATTGGCAAACTCCTCGCATGAAGTTCGCACGACCCGGCCGCCGCCGAAGAGCCTCGCAGGGTCATCCGGACGGGCATGAATCACTGTCCCGTCACCCACATCGATGCCGTGGTGCCGGTAGCACACCGGACCTGCCAGCCGCCTCTTCACTCGTAGTCGATCGCCTTGCGCCATCTGCCAAACCTCCGTCTATGGATCATACAAAAGACGAAGGCCGAGAGTCACTGCCGCGTCCCGGGCCGATCTACCCGTTTGCCCGCTGCCGGTAGTACTTGTAGCCCGGCACAAAAAAGCAGGCGGCGCTCACGAGGCCGAAGATGATGTGCTGGTAGGTGGGCACCACACACATCACCAGCGACGTCGCGAAGAGCACGGCGGCCTGGATGTAGAAGGCCCCCGACAGAATGCCGGCCTTTGCAAAGAAGACGAGCCCGGCCAGCAGTGCAAGCACCGGTGAGAGCGTGAGTACCGGCTGGTCCAGTAATGCCTCCACCCAGAAGAGCAGCACGCTTGCCATCACCGTGCCCCCCCAGACGTGGGCGATCTGCCGCTCAACCGCCGTGACCGGGCCAGCTCGGTGACGGAGGGCCCAGAAGATCGGCGCCCAGAGGGCAAGCCCGCCTCCCCAGAGGATGAGATACGGCCACCGCGAAGCGAGGTGCTGCCACGCCAACACGTCGGTGACCACCGAGAGCGTGAGTACGACCACCGAGTGCCACATCCACAAGAGGCCCCAGTTTTCGAGCACCACGGCATGGTGCGTCTCGCGGAAGAGCCGGGCTGCCACGTCGGCCAAGCCTCCAGAGCGAGCCGCCACCGGGTCGCCGGCCAGAAAGGCCCGGAGGTCCGCGGCCAGGGCACCGGCCGAGGCATACCGGAGTTCCTGCGGCTTTTGCAGGCTCTTGAGCGCAATCATCTCCAGGTCACGATCGACATGCCGATCAATCGACCGGGGCACCGGCGGATCCGACTCGAGCACCGCCAAAAGCGTGTCCATCGGGTTCGACGCCTGAAACGGCGGCCGACCCGTGAGCATCTGATAGAGGATGGCCCCGAGACTCCACACGTCGCTCGACGGACCGATCTCACCGCGGCTTCCCGCCGCCTGCTCAGGCGACATGTAACAGGGAGTGCCGAGGATTGCGCCGGTGTGGGTCACCGACTGGTCGGCCTCGAGCCGCTTGGCCAGTCCAAAGTCGGAGACATGCGGCTCCCCCGCTGCATCGATGAGGATATTGGAGGGCTTCAGGTCACGATGGAGCACGCCGCGGCCATGCGCGGCGTGGATGGCGTCGGCCACCTTCGCCAGCAACCTGGCACCCTCCCGCGGCGTGATGCTGCCTTCCGCAAGTCGGCGGGCAAGCGTCGTGCCCTCGATGAACCGCATCGAGTAGAAGGGCAAGCCGTCGTGCTCGCCCACCTCGAGGATCGCGACGATGCCTGGGTGATCGAGTTGCGCCGCTGCCTCGGCTTCGCTGCGAAAACGGGCGAGGTCGGCAGGGCTGGCCAGATCCCGCCGCAGGAGCATCTTGACGGCCACCGTGCGGCCGAGGCTCTCCTGCATCGCCCGATAGACGATTCCCATGCCGCCGCGGCCGAGTTCTTCCAGGAGTGTGTAGTCGCCAAATTCCGCGGGGAGAGGCGTCGACCCGGGGATGAATCCTCCTGTATCTCGTCGCGGAGGCGGCGGGGCTCGCCGCGCAGCCACACCGGACAGGCCGTTCTCAAAAATTGTCGAATGCTCGACGACGGCGTCGGTAACCATCATGGCCGCGAAAAGTTCACGGAGCTGACCCGCCAGGTCCGGGTGGGCGACGGCGAGGCTCTCGAGACGCGACTGTGCGGCGGGCCCCTTTTCCTCGGAGAGCTCTTCAAGCAGGTCGGCCAGCCGCTCTTCCTGGGCGGAAGACAGCACTGCGTCGATGGCGCGGGAGCGACTGGTCGTAGATGCCATGAATACCCTCGGCTGGCATGATAGGCGCCTGCCGCCCCCGCGGCAGGCTCACTCCCCGTGCTCCGCACTGGCCTCAGTACCGTCGTCGAGCAGCACCCGCAGCCGCCGCATGGCCCGCAGATACCGCATGCCGGCAGCCGGCTTCGAGAGGCCGAGCACCTCGGCGGCCTCGGCCGTTGAGAGGTGCTCGAAATGCCGCAGCAGCACGATCTGCCGGTCGCCCTCCTCGAGCATGTCGACCGCCGTCGCGAACCGTCGCTCGAGTTCATGCCAGGTGGCCGCTGCGGCGGGCGTGAGGTCGCGGTCGGCGATCTGTCCGCCCAGGTCAGACTGCGACTGATCGGCCGAGTCGGGCACCACCAGCGGCACCTCGCGATCGACGCTTCGCGTGGCTGCTACGCGATGGCGGCGGTGGGCGTCGATGAGGCGGTCGCGAGCCATGTGCCGCAGCCAGAGCTGGAACGGCATCGTGGGGTTGGCGAGGTAATCGCCCAGCCGGCGGTTGGCCTCGATCATCACGTCCTGCACGATGTCGCTGGCATCGACCCGCCGCTGTACACCCCGATCCATGCGGCGGTCGATCATCCGCTTGATCGTCTCGCGGTGCCGCTCGAGGAGGCCGTTGATGGCATCGCCATCGCCCTGCCGCACACGATTGAGCAGCACGAGCGTGGGCTGGCCATTGGCGGGGCCACCCTCAGAATTCCGAGATGTCGAAACATCGTCCATTGGAATCCATTCTAATCGACCGTAATGCCATCCTGCGCGATGACCGGTTTTCAGTGTCCGATCTGGCTGTGAAACAGTAGTCTGCCCCGGCATCACACACTTTTGCCGCGGCGTGTCATGAGCCATTCCTTTCCCCGTCCGCAGACCTTTCGCCTCGGAAAATATGTCCTGGCCGACGACACGCTCCTGTCGCTCGGCCAACCACAGCGCGGGCCGACCAGGCTCCTGGACACCACCGAGCTTCTGGCTCAGTTCCCGACGGCGGCCCGTGTGGTCGCCGTCGACGAGGCCATGTCACCCCCCGAGTTTCACTACCATGCATGGAGCACCACCGGGGAATGTCGCCACCAAACGCTCCCCGCCCGGCAGCTGCCCTCGACGTCAGTGCTCGTCATTCCCGACGGCCGAGTCGTGGGCCGCAGCGGGACGATCCACGTACCCGTCGCCGATGCCTGCCTCCGGGAGTTTGAGTCGCCACCGCGGAATACAGACGGCTTTCGCCGGCAGCTCCCCTGTGGACGGCTGAATCCGCGGTTCTGGAAACATGCAGCCTTGAACCTTTGGCGTCAGCAATTCGTGCCCTCGCTGCGCCGGTGTCCTGGTCGCGTGGCCGTACTGAATGCGACCGGGTCTCATAATTTTTTCCATTGGACAGTCGAGGTGTTGCCTCGGCTCTGGACGTTGCTGCAAAGCGGCGAACAGGCCGATTGGTATGTCATCGATGGATATGCCCCCTGGCAGCGCGAGTCATTGACGGCCCTCGGCGTGCCGCTCGATCGTGTCATCCAGCCCCATGCCACGCTGCACCTCCAGGCGGACGAGCTGCTCGTGCCCTCGCTCATCCCGGCACAGGCGATCGGCCCCCTCGCCGACGCCCTCGCTCGAGGTCTGGGTGTGATCGATCGTGCCACGGCACCGCGGTCGATTTTCATCGAACGAAGCAACTCGCGTCGCCCACGGAATGCCACCCACTTCGCTGCCTGGCGGCAGCAGCACGGTTTCGAAGACCAGCGACTCGAAAAGCTACCCCTCGCTCGCCAAGCCGCGGCGTTTCGCGCAGCCTCCGTCGTCTTGGCCGCCCACGGAGCCGGCTTGTCGCACATCATCCATTGCCGGCCAGGCACGCTGGTGATCGAACTGATGCCGCAGGGAGTGAACCGCCCGTGCTACTCTCACCTCAGCCGGCTGAACGGCCTTCGCTATGTCGTGATCGAAGCCCCTCGCAGCGGCTGGCATCAAGACATGGTCATTCCGACAGCCACCCTCGACAAGGCCCTGCTGCCGCTCGGTCCAGAGGAGGCGGCTTAGGTCTGTTGGTTCGGATTATTCACGTCGTTCCAATTGTCGGGGCCGCTGTCGCCTTGAGCCGGCAGCTGTTTTTTGACCGGCCGGGAAACGTGATCCATAATCGCGAGCGGTCGACGGAGAGACCGCTGCAGGCCGCGACATGTCGCGGCACCCCGCGAATGGATCGCTCCAGTGACCGTCGTACCCGCACCGACGATGTCCCATCCCATGGCCGCCCGGCTCGTTCGGGCGGTGGGCGTCGCTCTTCTGGCTGGGTGGGCCTGGACCATCGGTGCCGCTGATCCAAGCCCGCAGTCGCAGGCAGCCGCTCCGACGCAGGCGTCTCATCAGAGTGATCTCGCCAGCCGCACGATTCGGCTCGTCCAGGAAAGGCGGTGGTCGGATGTCGTGAGCATGTGCGAGACGGCTGCCCGCAAAGGCACGCTCTCCGCCGATCTCCGCCAGCGCTACGACCTCGCCAAGATCCACTGTGACATCTCCCGGCGACACACCGAGATCGCATACCGCAATCGACTGGCAACGCTCTCGGAACTCGACGCCCGGCGGGTCTATGGGGAGGTGCTTGGTCGCATCGGTTCGCACCACGTCGACGCTCCCAACTATGCCAGGCTTGTTTCGCGTGGCTGCCTCGCGATGGACGTGGCCATCGAAGAACCGGCCTTCGCATCGCTCTACGCAGCCCAGGCGACTCCCGACCGCCGCACGCTGTATCGCGACCAGGTGTCGCGGGTCATCGACGGCCGCACTGTTGGCACGCGGGTCGAGGCTGAGACGATCGCGGCCTGGGTGGCCCGCATCGCCCACTCGACGCTCGGCATTCCGCCGGCGATCACCATCATGGAGATGACCGCTGCTGCGGTCGGTGGCCTCGACGAATACTCCGCGTTTCTCACCACCGGGCAGCTTGATGATCTCTACGCCCAGATCGAGGGCAACTTCGTAGGCCTTGGCGTCGAACTGAAGGGCGCCGACGACGGGCTTCTGGTCGTGCACGTGATCCCCGGTAGTCCGGCGGAGCGGGCGGGTCTGAAGGCTGGTGATCACCTCGTCGGCGTGGGTGGCCAGTCGCTGGGCGGTATGGCCGTCGACGAAGCGGCACAGCTCCTGCAGGGGCCGGAGGGCTCGGTCGTCACGCTGGCCGTCGCTCGGAGTGGCTCCGTGGCCCGGGCGATGTCGGTACGCCGGGAGCATGTGGAGGTGCCGAGTATCGAGGACGTGCAGATCGTCGAGCCGACGACAGGCGTCGCCTACATCAAGCTCACATCGTTTCAGAAGACGACGGCGGCCGATCTGGAGACGTCGCTGCGGCGGCTCGATATGAGCGGCATGCGATCGCTGGTAATCGACCTGCGGGGTAACCCGGGCGGCCTCCTCTCCGCGGCCGTCGACGTCGCCGACTTGTTCCTTGATCGGGGCCTCGTGGTGGCCACCCGCGGCCGCTGCCCCGATGAGGACTTCAACTATTCGGCCACCCGGTCCGGCACGTGGCGAGTGCCGCTGGTGCTGATCATCGACGGCGACTCGGCCAGCTCCAGCGAAATCTTTGCCGGGGCGATGCGGGATCACGGACGGGCCACGATCGTCGGCACCCGCAGCTACGGCAAGGGCTCGATCCAGGGCATCTTTCCGCTCGACACGGCGGGTGTCGGCCTGCGGCTGACGACGGCGAAGTTTTTCTCGCCCAACGGCCGGCCCTACAGCAACATTGGCGTAGACCCCGATCTGGTCGTTCATTCAGCGGCCCGGCCGGTCGACGGCCAGATGGTCGCCCCAGCCGCCGATCCGTACCTCCAGGCGGCTGTTGCCGCGGCTCATCGGCCGGCTCCCCGCACCGTGGCGCAGCCCGCCTCGCAACCGCTCTCCCGTGCGGTAAGGTAATGGGCATCTTTTTTCCCTGAAGGAAGCCCCATGACCAGCGTTCGCTCCAGTGCCGTTGCCGCCGTCAATGCCTACCGGGCCAGTGGTCCAACGTGGAATTTCCGCGAGACCCCAACCAGCGCGATCTTCGGCTCCAACGTCTTCAACGACTCGGAGATGAAGAGCCGCCTGCCCAAGACGGTCTACAAGGTGCTGCAGGCGACGATCAAGCAGGGCAAGCCGATTGACCCCTCGATCGCCGACGCCGTGGCACTGGCGATGAAGGACTGGGCGATCGAGAAGGGCGCCACCCACTATGCCCACGTCTTCTACCCGCTCACGGGCCTCACCGCCGAGAAGCATGACAGCTTTCTCACGCCCACCGCCGAAGGCGACGCGATCGCCGAGTTCTCCGGCAAGGAACTGATCCAGGGTGAGCCCGACGCGTCGAGCTTTCCTTCCGGCGGCCTCCGGGCCACCTTCGAGGCCCGCGGCTACACCGCCTGGGATCCGACGAGCCCCGCGTACGTGCTCGACAATCCCAACGGCACCACGCTCTGCATCCCCACCGCCTACTGCTCGTGGACCGGCGAGGCGCTCGACAAGAAGACGCCGCTGCTGCGAAGCATGCAGGCGGTCGACAAGCAGGCCCGCCGCGTGCTGGCCCTCTTCGGTCATAAGGACGTGGGGCAGGTGACCGCCGCGGCCGGCCCTGAGCAGGAATACTTCCTCATCGATCGCAACTTCTACTTCGCGCGGCCCGACCTCGTGATGACCGGTCGCACGCTCTTCGGCGCCAAGCCGCCGAAGGGCCAGGAGTTTGAAGACCAGTATTTTGGGGCGATCCCGGAGCGTGTGCTGGCTTGCATGCTGGAGACGGAGCGGGAGTTGTTCAAGCTCGGTGTGCCGGTCAAGACACGGCACAACGAGGTTGCCCCGAGCCAGTACGAGATTGCGCCGCTGTACGAAAATGCCAACATCGCCACCGACCATCAGCAGTCGATCATGCAGATGCTCACCCGTGTGGCGACGAAGTACGGCATGGCCTGCCTGCTCCACGAAAAGCCGTTCGCGGGGATCAACGGCTCTGGCAAACATGTCAACTGGTCGCTCGGCTGCCGGCTGGGCAACCTGCTCGACCCGGGCGACACGCCTCACGACAACATGCAGTTTCTCGTCTTCTGCGCCGCAGTGATCCGGGGCGTGCATCGCCACGGCGACCTGCTGCGGGCGGTCGTTGCCTCCAGCGCCAACGACCATCGACTCGGGGCCAACGAGGCCCCGCCGGCGATCATGTCGATCTTCCTCGGCGACCAACTCACCGATGTGTTCGAGCAGATCGAGAAGGGGAAATTGACCGGCTCCAAGGCAATCGGCACGCTCACGGTCGGCGTTGACACACTCCCCACGCTCCCCAAGCATGCCGGCGACCGTAATCGCACGAGCCCCTTCGCCTTCACGGGCAACAAGTTCGAGTTTCGTGCGGTCGGCTCGAGCCAGTCGATCGCCGGGCCACTCGTGGCTCTCAACACGATCGTGGCGGAGAGCCTCGACTTCGTGGCGAACGAGTTGGAGAAGGCCACCGGGGGTGATCCGTCGCGGCTGCCCGCTGCCGTCGCGGCGGTCTTGCAGCAGATTATCACCGATCACAAGGCCGTGATCTTCAATGGCAACGGTTACTCGCAGGAATGGCATGACGAGGCCCAGCGGCGTGGCCTGCCCAACCTGCGATCCTCACCCGAAGCGCTCGCCGTGCTCCTTGACCCGAAGACGATCGCCCTCTTTGGCACCTACGGCGTGCTCTCGGAGCGCGAGGTTCGCAGCCGCTACGAGATTTACATGGAGCGGTACTGCAAGGACATCCACACCGAGGCCAGTTCGGCCCTGCAGATTGCCAAGACGATGATCCTGCCGGCCGGCTACCGGTACCAGGGCGAGTTGGTTGACACGGCGTCCAAACTCAAGGCGCTCGGTCGCGAGGTTCACATGGGCACGCTCGAAAAGCTGACTCAGCTCGTGGGCCAGTTGGAGCGAAAGATCGAGGCGCTCGAGGCCGTGGCCGAACACCACGCCGGTGGCGACGTGGCTGCCGAGGCTCGCCACTCTCACGATGCGGTGATCCCGGCGATGATGTCTCTCCGGGAGACAGCCGATCAGATCGAGGCGATCCTGCCGGACGACCTGTGGCCGCTGCCCACCTACCGCGAGATGCTGTTCATCAAGTGACGTCGAGCCTCGCCGCGACCATTGCCGCCGAGTGCGACCGCCTCGGGCTTGCCGTCAGCCCCGACGCGCTGCCGCGGCTGGCTTCCTACGCCGAGCGGCTCTGGGCGTGGAACGAGAAGCTCAACCTGACGCGGCATACCGATGCCGCGACGTTCGTCACCCGTGACGTGGCCGATGTGGTGGCGATCGCTCCGCATCTGGCCATCGGCGAACGGGTGCTCGATGTCGGTACCGGTGGTGGCGTGCCGGGCATCGTGCTGGCCATCCTGCGGCCCGACCTTCATGTCGAACTATGCGATAGCGTCGGCAAGAAGGCCCGGGCGGTGCGGTCGATCACTGAGGAAATAGGGATGCCGCTGCCGGTGCACGAGGCGGCCGGCCAGACCGTGGCCGCGAAGCGGCCGGGGGCGTTCGACACGCTCGTGATCCGCGCGGTAGCGCCGCTCGTGAAACTGCTAGGCTGGTTTGAGCCGATCTGCCAGACATACGGGCGGCTCTTGGTGATCAAGGGCCCGCGGTGGGAAGAGGAAAAGGGTGAGGCCCGCCACCGCGGCTTCGTGAAGAAGGTGCGGGTCCGCCGCCTGGCCGCCTGGCCGATTCCCGGCAGCGACAACGAGAGCGTGCTGCTCGAGATTCAGCCCCGCCAAGAGCGGTAGAGCCAATCCACCGTGGAAGTCGACTCCGGCTTCATCCCGCCGGCTGGCGGCTGGCTGTGGGCTGCGATCGGGACGGGTCACAAATTCATCCCCAAAAAACCGCCGGCGGCATCGCTATCGGCCTGTTCCTTGGCCAGCCGTTCGAGCGCCCGCGAGAGGTCACCGGCGGCGATGTAGCGGTCAAACTCGACTTCGATGGCATGCTTGGCCGAGAGGGCCAGCCACTCGACGGCTGGTTGGGTGAGCCAATCGCAGGTCTCCACTTCAAGCCGGATGTCGAGATCACTGCCTACCGTCCTGGCATCGGTGTCATCGGTGATCACCGTGCCCTCGACGGCAAACCGCACCCAGCCGGAGTCCGAGTCGTTGGTAAACCGAAATGTGCAGGCGGCATTATTGAGATAGTACGTATTTCGCATCCCATGCCGGGCGATCGCCTGCTGAAATCGCTCGAGGCGGGTCCGGTAGCCGGGCGAGGCATCCAGCGGGATGTCCAGCCGCGGTACACTGCGCAGCGGCGTGCAATCGAATTCGATCGCCACGGCCGGTGGTGCTTTGGAACTGCTCATGCGACCACGATTCTACCTGCCCGTGTGCTGGCTGGCTGCGCTGACGGCTGCGCACCCCCATGCCGAGGCCGACGTCGCCCCGGCCCTCAGTCGCGTGCAGGAGCTACGGCGGCACATGGGAGTGGCCTGGACAATCACGGTCTATGCTCCAGACCGCGACCAGGGCCTCGTGGCCATCGGCACCGCCCACGATGAGATCGCCCGGCTCGAGAGGATTCTCTCCGACTACGATCCCGAAAGCGAACTTTCTCATCTGTCGGCCCAGGCGCCGACCCGCGACCCGATGCCGGTCAGCGAGGATCTATGGCGGGTGCTCGACCAGGCCGTCGCCTGGCGAGACGCCAGTGGCGGCGGGTTCGACCCGACCGTCGGCCCGCTCACGAAGCTTTGGCGGCAGGCACGGCGGTCGGCCGCGATGCCGCGGCCTGACAAACTCACTGCCGCCCGGGCTGCCGTGGGCCCCCACACCCTGAAGCTTCATCCCGAAACAAGAGCTGTCGAACTGACGCAGTGGGGCATGCGGCTTGACCTCGGCGGCATCGGCATGGGCGCGGCGATCGATCGGGCCGTCGCGATCCTGCGCGACCGCGGGATCACGTCGGGAATGGTCGATGCCTCGGGCGACATCGCCGTGATCGGGACGCCGCCCGACCGCGATGGCTGGCGGGTGGCGGTCGCGGCGCTCGGAAAAACGGCAGACGATGCCAGCGATCTGCTCCTCCGGGATGCCGCGGTCACGACCTCGGGCGATGCCTTTCAGTCAGTGACGATTGATGGCATCCGCTACAGCCATGTTGTCGATCCCCGCACTGGCCTCGGCGTGAAGGGCCCGGCCGCCGTCACGGTGATCGCCCGGGATTGCACGACCGCCGACGCTCTCGCCACAGCGGCGAGCGTGCTCGGAGCCAACGACGGCATGCGGCTGGTGGAGGCCACGCCCGGAGCAGCTGCCCGGTTCGTCTGGGAGGAGGCCGACGGGTCGCGACGGGAGCGATGTTCGCCAGATTGGCCAAAGCGCCTCCCCCCCAGCCGCTGATGGCTGCACCCCGCCCTGTTTCTCCAGGCCTCCAACCCTGGGGCAGACTTTGACGGTTCTTCCAAGTTTGCGGGCTCAATCGACCGATGCAAAGGGAGCCGTCGCTGCGCCCTAGTGCATGCGAGGCAGACGCAGCGTCGGGGGGCACTGCGTCGGGCTGGGTCGCAATCCTGCGGCCACTCCCCTTGGGCGCAGCGGCGGTCCTTTACAGAACGCACGCCGAACGACACACGAGGCGACCTCCCCGTGCCACGCTCGATCCGCATCATCTGGGCAGTCTTCACGAGCCTGTCGCTCCTGGCGAGCGGCTGTGCCCCACGGCAGCCGTTCTACTTCTTCGAGGATGGCGACCTCTCGCACTATGTCGGGGCGATCCAGAAGCTCGAATACCCAGACAGCGATCAGAAGCCACTCGAAGAGGCCGCCGGCACGGTCGAACCGCTCACGCTCTCCAACCCGAAGTTTGACCAGATCTGGGAGCTTTCGCTGGAGGACGCAATCCGCACGGCGCTCGAAAACGGCAAGGTGCTGCGAAACCTCGGCGGCCGGTTCTCGAGTTTTGGCGGACCGCGGCCCCAGACGGGCGAGCCACCGGTCTCGCTGCTCACCGCTCCCGCGCTCACGCCAAGCATCTACGATCCGGCGATCGTCGAGACCGACCCCTTCCGGGGCGTTGAGAGCGCGCTGTCGCTGTTCGATGCGCAGCTTTCCAGTTCGCTCACCTGGGAGCGGATCAACCGTCCGCAGAATATCGACCGTGGCGCGGGCAGCATCATCTTCCCGCGGGTGTTGCAGGGCGATACCGGCAACTGGCGAACTGGCGTGCAAAAAAGGACGGCCACCGGTGCCACCTGGGGTTTCGCGAACGAAACGATTTACGACAACAACAATTCGCCCATCCGTGAGCAAAACCCGCCGGGCAGCGGCAACGTCGTGGTCCCTTCGACGTGGACCACCAATTACGACTTCACGTTCAACCAGCCCCTGTTGCAGGGTGCCGGTGTCACCTACAACCGGATCGCCGGCCCCGATTCGTTCGAAAATCTCTACGGCCGGCCAGTCTTCCGCGGCGTCCTCCTGGCCCGCGTGGCATCCGACATTTCACTCGCCGACTTCGAGGCCGGTGTCCGCAACCTCGTAAGCGATACCGAGCAGGCCTATTGGGAATGCTACTTCGCCTACCGCAACCTGGAGGCACGCAAGGCCGGCCGCGACAGCGCCATGGAGGCCTGGCGGAAGGTGCATGCCCTCTATGTCGAGCAGTCACGTGGCGGCGAAGCCGACAAGGAGGCCCAGGCCCGCGAGCAGTACTTCTTCTTCCGCAGCGAGGTGGAGCAGGCCCTCACCGACGTCTACCGCTGCGAGAACCGGCTCCGCTACATGATGGGCATTTCGGCCAGCGACGGCCGACTGATCCGCCCCTCCGACGAACCGACCACGGCCCGTATCAGCTTCGACTGGCAGCAATCGCTGGTGGAGGCCCTGTCGCGGTCGGCCGAGCTTCGTCGCCAGAAGTGGGTGATCAAGCAGCGGGAACTGGAACTGACCGCCGCGAAGAACCTGCTGCTGCCCCGACTCGATGCCGTCGGCCGCTGGCGGTTCCTCGGCATGGGCCAGGATCTCATCAGCCAGAACTACGATCCCTATTCCGCAGATGCCACCGATCCATTGCTCGGTTCCGACGCCTATTCGACACTCCTCTCAGGACAGTTCCAGGAATGGCAGGCGGGGGCCCAGTTCCTCATGCCGCTCGGATTCCGCCGCGAACTGTCTACGGTCCGCCACCACCAGTTGCAGCTCGCCCGCGAACGGGCACGGCTCCAGGACGAGGAACTCGAGGCATCGCACGCCCTGGTCGAGGCCGTCCGTAATGTCGACACCAACTTTGCCCTCACGCAGACCAACTTCAATCGACGCGTGGCCGCCGAGCGGCAGGTGGAGGCTGTGCAGGCCGCCTACGACGCGGGCACCGTCACGCTCGACCAGCTGCTCGACGCCCAGCGGCGGCGGGCCGAGGCGGAGAGTTCCTATGCCCGGTCGCTCGTCGACTACAACCGTTCGATCTCACAGTTGCACTACCGCAAGGGCTCGTTGCTCGAATACAACGGCGTGTTTCTCGCCGAGGGCCCGTGGCCGGGCAAGGCCTACTTCGATGCCCACCGTCGGGCCCGACAGCGGGATGCCAGCATCTACCTCGACTACCGGCATTCGCGGCCGGGAGTGTTTAGCCGCGGCCCGATCACGCAGGACTTCTCGGCGGTTGGTGCCGATGCTCCAGCCATGCAGCTGCCGCCGCGGGATCCTGCCACGCGGGAAGAACCGCTGCTCTCGCTGCCTCCGGCAGCAGGGAATGCCTTGCCCGAGCCGGCACCCGAACTGATCCCCACGCCGGCGCAGTAGGAAGCCGTGCGAGGCTGCAGCCCCCGGGCTCGCGCCCGGGCTTGCTGGGTGGAGCGCGCAACCAGGCGTTACCCGCTAGCCCACCCCACACCCAGGCGTTACCCGCCAGCCCGTCCCACACTCAGCCGCCGGGCGCCAGCCGGCGGGCTAATCCACCGGCAGCGCCGGGGCTATCTACCTTGGCAGCCGCGCGGCCTCGATCGCCGCATCGAGCCGCTCAGGGTCACGGCCGCGAATGTGTTCCAGAAGCCGACTCGCTGCAGGGAGCGGGCAGGCGGTGAGATAGCCCGCCACAGCCCGCCGCACGAGCGGGTCGTCATCACCCAACGACTCCCACAGCGCGGCCACGGCATCGGCATCGCCCCACGCCTGCTGCCGGGCCAGATCGATCACCGCATCGGCCGCCACCGCTGGTGCTGCCAAGAGTCGCGCCGTTGCCCTACTAATCCGCTCCCGGGGAATTTCATCGCCCAGGAATTCCCAGGCAAAGCGGAGCGCACTGAGCAGATGCCGCTGATCGACGGGACGACCGGCAGGCCCGGCGAGGCCGAGCCCTTCCAGATAATCGAGCCCCGCCACGCCTTCCGCCACGAGCACGCCCCCCATCAGGCCGTCGAAACCGGAACGAAAGTCATTGGCCGGCATTTCGATCGCGTTGTGCAAGCCGCTGATAGCTGCGGTGCGAATCATCGCGTCATGGGTCTGTGATGCCACCAAACCCAACAAGAGACCGTACAGGCCCCGCCGCCGCTGGTCGATCCCCGGCTCGGCAACCCACGCCATGAGCTTCGCCGCATCGAGGGCCGCGGCCGCGGCCCGCACCGCGGCAAACGGCGCCAGCCCAAACTCGGTATAGGCATCTTCAGCGATGACCGGGTCGGGATGTTCAAGCCGTCGGGCAAACCAGGGCAGCCGCTCAGCCGGCGGCGCTTCCCACGCTGGCACCGCGACCACATAGCCCAAGACCGCCTCGTCGGCCAGGACCGCCGTCCATCGCAACGGCTCACCCACGATCCCTTCGCCAAAAAGCACGCCCGTGCCTTCCGCCGACGCCCCCACGTGAGCCGTCACAACGCTGCCGCCGAGGTCCGGCCGGCCACGGATGACCTGGTCGATCCGCCAGGGCTGCTGCAAGAGGCCGTCATCGCCAGCGACTGCTGCCGCCAGCGACTCGGCAATGGCCACCACCGCCGCCTCGTCTCGTTGCTGCGCAAGCGGGCGGCCGACGACGTTGCAGAACGGGCAGGCCGACGCAATCGTCACCCACAGGGAGCAGCCAACCATCTGCAACATTCGCCAGCAACGCATGCCTCAAGCATACGCCGCCGCGTCGCGGACCCGCTCCTTCTGCATCCGCTGCCGCCAATAGGGCGTCGTACAGAGAAGCAGCTTTCCCGTTCCTTCGTAGACGTAGGCCCGCCGCTGCCCTGACAGCCAGAAACTCAGCAGGGAGCGGGCAGGGCGACGGATCGAGAGGCGTAACCCCGCGGTACGAGCCACGACGAACGGCCCGTCAGCCACGAGTCGGTCGTTGACCAGATTCACTTCCTGCACCGGCCCATCGACCGACAGCACCACCTGTCCTTCCCCCTGCAGCGCGGTCTTGTACCACAGCAGCCCCTGGTCGGCCAACCAGGCTGACCAGACCGGCTCCCGGTGAATCCCGATCGACACCTCGCCGTCACTGGCCCAAAAGCACTTCGTGTCGAGGATCCATCGCTCGTCGGGCGTCACGTCCATGATGTGGTAGCCGCCGAGCGTGGAATCCAGATGGACGCTGCCGGTGCCCTGGTATCGCGGCCGCAGCATCGACTCGTCAGAGAAGAGCGATACCCACCAGGCCTTGAGCGACGGCAGCGGCACGTCCATCGTCACCGCCCCGGTCAGGTGGTTGAGCGCGCCCCGCTCCGTCCGCACGTCGTCATCCTCGAGATCGACCCGCACCCACCGCATGCCTTCGGCCTGCTCGATCTCAAACGTCGCCATCGATGTCTACCTCCGCGCCCCGGACGACGCCATCCTGGGTCCAGTCGCAGCTCCAGCCAGGGAAGGCGATTTGCGGATACGGGTCGGGCTCGATCGGCCCGCGAGACTGGTGCACGATGTGAAACTGCCGATCAGGGCGAATCTGGCCGAGCCGAAAATACTTCGTCGTATGCTGTGTCTTCGGATCGAGCCGTACTCTGCCGCCTGGCCCCGCAAACTCGAGGCCCTCCCGAAACGCCTGCCGCACCGCCTCGGTCTCGAACGTGCCGGCCTTCTCCACCGCCTGCTGCCAGAGGTGCACCAGGCACCAGGCCGGCTCCAGCGGATCGCCCGTGACGCGGTCGTACCCAAACTCGTTTTGGAAGCCCTTCACCCATTGCCGATTGGCGTCGGTGTCGAGGCTTTGGAAATAGCAGGAGGCGGCATAGTGGCCCACGACCTGCTCCGGCAGGAGGCTCCGCAATTCATCCTCGGCAATGCTTGTGGAGATCACCGGAAGCCAGGCAGGCTCGATCCCCGCCTCGGCCAGGGCGGCAAAAAGGCCGATGTTGGAGTCACCATTGACCGTGTTGATGACACAGTCGGCTGGGGCCTCACGAATCTTCTTGACGACCGCCGAGAAGTTGCGGTCGCCCAGCGGTACGTACTCCTCGCCCACCGGCACCAGGCCCTTTTCTTTCAGATACTTCTTCGTGATGAAGTTGGCCGTCCGAGGAAAGACGTAGTCGGAGCCGACGAGAAAGATCCGCTTTTTTTCTCCGCCGGCGGCGCCGGTCAGCCAGTCAAGCAGCGGCAGGATCTGCTGGTTGGGCGTCATGCCGCCGTACACGCAGTAGGGTGACGACTCGTTCCCCTCGTACTGCACCGCATAGAGCAGCAGCCGCTTGTATTCCTCAAAGAGCGGCAGCACGCTCTTGCGGGCGCCGCTCGTCCAGCAGCCAAACACCGCCACGGCTCCGCGATCGAGCATCTGCCGGGCCTTCGCCACCCGCAGTTCGGACCGCGACCGCGGGTTGGGGGCGGATATCTCCACCCGACGACCGAGAATGCCGCCAGCCGCATTGATCCGCTCGAAGGCATGCATCTCGATGTCGCGGAGCGACCGACCGCCGACCGCCGTGGTGCCGGTCTGCGAGTGCAGCAGCCCGACGGACACCGTCTGCTGACGCGGCGGGATCCCGGTCGAGCAGCCGACAAACAGCGCAGGCGCGAGCAGGCGGGCGGCCGCCAACGTCGTCGCGGCCCCGTGCCGCAGGGCGGCACGGCGGCTCAATGGCTGGGCGGTCATGCCGGGGGGGATGTCATCTCGATCCATCGCAGGTTCCTGACCGGGGTCGTCGTCAGCCCTCGTTCATTCGTGCGTAGAGCATTTCAAAGGGCTCTGCCGTGATGCTCACGTCACCGCGAAAGGGCTGGTTCATGTCGAAGATGAGATGCATCATCATGCCCAGGTAGGCGGCAAGGATGCCGCCGAGAATGAGCTGGGTTAAGAACCGCATGTCGAAGAGCCAGCAGATGGCGATATTGAAGACAGCACCCAGAATCATCACGTACCACATCGAGGCCGGCAGCGCGGAAGTCACGGAGAAGAGCCGCATCCGTCGGCACTCCAGAAAGTTGTTGAACTGCCGCAACGCCTCGGCATGCACGATCTCCTCGGCCGGCGTGCGGGGCTGAAACTCGAGGAGCTGGTCGTGAACCGCCTCGGCACGGATCGTCCCTTCTTCCGGTACGATACCCCGCTGCTGCAACGGCCAGCCGTACTTGATCAGGTAACGGGTGTAATCACGGAGCAGCCAGCGGAGGTTCTGGCCGTAGGGTGCCGGATAGCGGGACACGTCCTCGTAGAGGGCCGAGAGTGCGGCTGCTTCCCGAGTGACATTCTCGTTGGCGTCTGCGACATTTTGATACGCCGTGACGGCGATCAGGCCCAGCAGCAGTCCGTAAAACACACAGAAGCAGGAAAGGACGTAGCCGACGATGTCGTTGCAGCTGGCGGTGTGCTTTACGAACTGCCGGAGGATGGGCCGAATGATGATCGCCCCCAGCCAATAGAAGCCGACAAATGCGGCGATGAACAAACCCGCCAGCCGTGCCGGTGGGATGTCGTAGAGCCAATACCAGGATTCAGGGCGAAACATGCCGGGGATCGTACACACGGGACAGGGGCGTGTGCAGCGGCCCACCGGAATCGGCCGTGGGGCTGTCGGCCGGAGGCCTCACCGACGAAAATTACCGCACGTCTTCGCCATCCATGGCGTAAATCGCCAGATGGTTGCCGTCGGGGCCGCGGAGTTCCTGGAGGCGAAACGTGCCCTGCACGGCGACCGGCCGAATCGAGAAGTCGGCCGACTTTCCCGGCTGCATCCGCACCACGATGCAGTCGTAGAGGGCGGCCCCCGGCCCGAAGCAGCATTCCATGTTGTCGCGGACGAGCACGAACTGCGTCAGCCCAGTCTGCTGGAAACTCGGCAGGATGTAACCGCGGATCCGCACCCGTGTCTCTTCGAGGGCGGTCACCCGCTTGGGGAGCAGGTCGGTCGTGAACGGTGCGCCCTTCTCCATGTCGAACTTTATGTCGTCAAACGTGATCTCCCGTGGCGCTCCCGTCTGCGACGGAGGGGTCGACCGGTTGGGCACCACATCGACCGCCTCCTGGGCAGCCACAGGCTCCACCCGTGACGGCGTGGTCGCGTTGCCCCCACATCCAGCAAGAACAAGCACAAGCAGCCACAGGCATTTCACGTCACGATTCATCGGAGCAATGGTAGCGAATCCTGCTTCAGGCGCCGCATAAACGACCGCACGGGCCGGGAGCCAGTGTTTCATCGCGACAGAGTCGCGCCCGCGAAGCGAGGCCAGGAGGGCGAGCGCCGCGTGAAACTAGCGCATGCTCGCGTCTTCGAGATGGTACAGCACACCGCCGTCGAGGACGGCCGTGCCAGTCGGCCTCACCACGAACCGGCCGGCGATCTTCCGCATCCGTGCCGAGAAGGCGATGCCCTTGGTATCCGACAGCGTCACGAGCACACGGTCAGTGATCTTTGGATTCCCACCGAAGCAGCAGTCTCCTTGATCCCGCACCAGCAGAAACTGCGTGATGCCCTGCTGCTGCTTGCCAGGATACATGTAGCCTTTGAGGAGCACATTGCGACCGCTCATCGCCATCGCTGAGTCAGGCACGGTGGCGGCGGGATCGCCCGGGAGCGGCTGGAGCATCGCATAGTTGAGTCGCTCGAATCCCGGCGGCAGTTCCGTCGCGTAAACAAAGGTCTGGTACCCGAGCCCACCGACGAAGGTCAGGGCCGACACGGCGATGGCTGCCAACGAGAAGCCGCGACCGGTCACTTCGGCGGGCCGCAGGGCGATATCCCGCAGCGCTACGCCGCCCAGAACGATGCCAAAGAGCGGGACGACCGCCAGCCACCAGTCGATAAAGGCCAGCGGCGAGAGCAGGGCCAGTGCAGCCGCCGCCACCGTCACGCCACTCACAGCGCGGTAGGAATCGTCCGCAACCGTGTCGTGCACGAGGAGATCGGCAGGGGCGGGTGAGTCAAAAAGGCCTGCGGCCATGGATCGCTCGAACGCGTCGGCAAGGACATCAGTGAGCGGCCGAACCTGACCGCAACATCCGTCTCGACATCATACCCACGAGCACAATAACCGCGACCCAGATGAGCCACATGAGGCCCGAACCGCCGCGGGTGGGGCTGGTTTTTTCCGAGCCTCCCGCTGCAGTCCGCGGCGCCGGTGGGGCACCGACAAAGTCCTCATCGGCAAGGACGGGCGCGACTCGTTTCGCCAATTCGAGATCGGCTGCGGTTGGTGGCACGGTGGGACCGCCGGTCCCAGCTTGGGGATCTCCCGGATCTGCCGGCTCACCCCCGGCAGATGGTACGGAGGGAGTCGCTGCTGTGATGGCGCCCGCCAGCCCGGCCATGGTCGCCGCCCGGCGGACCGCGTCGGGGTCGATCTTCTCGAGCTTCACCAGCGCTACGGCCGCCTCCGGCAGCGGGCAGGCCCGCATGTAGTTCACGATCGGCTCGCGGACAAATATGTTGTCTGCCGTCGCGGTCTCGAACAGTTCGGTGAGCCGGTCGACTGCCGACCAGTCCTGCCACCGTGCCAGGTCGGCGATCACGAGGTCGGCGAGCTTCGGTTCAGCGAGGAGAAGCCGCAGCGATGCGAGCACGCGATCGCGGGGGACAAGTTCCGATTCCTCACCAAGAAACCGTAAGGCCATGACGGCGGCATACGTCTCGGTGAAGGGCACGTCACGGTCGCCCCGGTCGAGAAACAGACGATCGACCAGATCGAGTCCCTCCGCCCCGGTCAGGGTGACATGGCAGGCGATGAGGGCGTCGAGGCCACTCCTCACTTCGGCCTCCGACTCGGCAAGATCCTCACCCACGAGAATTCGCTCGATCTCCTTGGCGTCGGCCTTCGTGCCGCACACCCCGAGCATCGTGGCATAGAGACGTCGCCGATTGGTCTGCACCTTCGGGTCGGTGATCCATGCCAGCAGCTGGGTGGCATCCATGCGGTTCTCGAGCCCCTTCACGTCCTCGTAGGGGGCGACGGCAAACTCGTCATAGGCATCACGGGCAAGGGCATCGTCTTCGTCTTCGAGGTACTGCTGGAAGAAGGCGAGTCGATCCGCACCCTTCTCGGGAAGATCGGCGAGTTTGCGAAGGTATTCAACCGCTCGTTCGCTCACCGGCACCGGACTTGACCAGACGAGCTTCGGCGGCTCGATGGCCATGAGGAGATAGAGCGAGCCGACCGGCTTCTCTTCAAGCAGGATCGTCTCGATCGGCGTGGCATCTGCTCCAGTGTGGCCACCGGCATCGACCAACTCGCCCCCTTTGAGCACCTCGACAACGGCAAACTTGCCCTTGGGCAGCGGTCCTTCCGCGATCGGTGACAGTGCGGCGGCGGGCGGGGGCTCGACAAGCTTGGCGATCACCGCCACTTCGCTCTGGGCGATTTCCTGAGCGAAGGTCAGCGACACCGCCGAGCAAAACGGACATGCCCGGGTGACGGCGGGCATAAGAGCCACGCACAGAACAAACAAAAAGCGAACCGACAAAAATCGCAGGGAGTTCCTCATGCAAGGCAGTCTATCCGCTCCACGCCCAGCGAGGCGAGGACGCTGAATGTCGGTTCCGCAGGAAGCCCATCCCAGCCAGCCGCAGGGCGCAAGCCCGCGGGATGGAAACACCCGCCAACGCCGCTGCTAGCCCCCGGGGCTGGGTGGAGTGCACTCCCGCGTTACCCCGCGTCGCCCAGATCGGCCTAACCGCCCTGCAGCCACTTCGCAACGTCGGTGCGGTAGGCGGCGATGGCGGGAATCAACGCGGCTGCGATCGCCAGCGCGACGAGAAACGGCACGAGGAGTGCCTCTGCCCAGGAGCCCGAGAAAATACTCGCCGACACGCCGGCGTTGGTCGTGATCCAGGGCCCGATCGCCGCGACGATCGCATGACCGAGCGCCCAGCCGGCCAGCCCGCCGAAGCCCGCGAGCAGGATGGCCTCGAAAAGAACGGTCGCCAGCACATGTGCCCGCCGCGCCCCCAGGGCCCGCATCACGGCCACATCGCGACTCCGCTCGAGAGACGACCCCACCATGCTCACGAGGATTCCGATCGCCGAGACGATCACCACGAGCGTGGTGACCAGTAGCAGCAACAGTTCCAAGGGTTTCACGAAGAGATCGAGCAGCTGGCGGATTTCCGCGATTGGCAACGCCGCCTGAGCCTCGCGACCCTCGTTGATCGTCGTCCGCAGCCCCATGCTCGTGAGCTCCGGCGGCAGGCCGGGCAGAGACGCCGTCTCCAGCAGGATCGCCGTCACTTCTCGCTGGTCGTAGGGCAACGGCTGCGGCTGGCCATCCACACGCGGGGGGCTTCCCGCCGTGCTGTCAGCATTCTCCCCGTCGCCCCCGCCAGCGACCGCTCCATCCGACAGCGGCTTGGCGTGCCCCTCCTGCAGATAAAACCCTTCCATGTTGACGAACACGCCGCGATCGATCGGCGTGTCGGTGCGGGCGAGGATGCCGCGAACATAAAAGGGATCGTGCACTGCACCATCATCGGCTCCGTGGGTGGGGGCGAATGGGTCGCCAACCTTCAGCCCCAGCGTGCCGGCCACCGCCGCGCCGATCACGCCGCCAAAAAAGTCGTCGTCGGTGAAGTTGGCCCCGGCGGCAAACCGGTAGGGCTCGCCGTTGCCTCGTTTGAGCCGGCTGAAAAACGCAGCATTCGTACCGACCACGCGGTGGCTGCGGTAGTAGTCGCCCATGCAGATCGGCACGGCCGTGGCGGTACTGGCGGCGAATCGGCCGTCCGCGCCGTCCACCCGCTCGGCGGCCGGCAGAAACTCTTGGTAGAAGCTCCAGGAGATGTTTTCGATTGGCCTGCTGATGAAGTAAACGCTGTTCAAGACCAGCTGCAGCGGGCTCCCCTTTGCGCCCACGATCATGTTGTAGCCAAGGCCGGAGCCCGAATCGAAGGCCTGCTTGACGATTCCGCCGGTGACGAGCGTGGCCACCACGAGGGCCACGCCGAGGGCGAGCGAGAGGGCCGTCAGGCTGCTGGTGACTGACCGCTGCCGGATATTCCGCCAGGCGATGCCAAGGAGCGTCATGCCGAAGCCCCCGCTCGCGCCGCCCGGTTGAAGTCCTCGAGCCGTAGCCGCCGCGGAAACTGGCCGGCCACCTCGGGGGCATGCGTGACCACGAGCAGCGCCACGTCGTGCTCGGAGCATGTGGTCTTGAGGAGATCGATCACCTGCTGCTGGTGGGCCGGGTCGATGCTGGCGGTCGGCTCGTCGGCGAGGATCACCCGCGGCCGGTTGGCGAGCGCCCGGGCCACCGCCACCCGCTGCTGCTGGCCGATCGAGAGTTCGGCCGGCTTGTGATGCAGTCGATCGGCGAGCCCCACCGCCGCGAGGAGGTCGGTGGCCCGCGACCGGTCAGCCTTGCCGGAGCCGAATGACATCGCCACCAGCAGGTTTTCAAGGGCCGTGAATCCCGGCAGCAGGTTGAACTGCTGAAACACGAGGCCCAGTTTGTCGGCCCGCACCCGGTCGCGACGGGCCTCGGGCAGCCGTACGAGATCGACACCGTCGATCACGACGCGGCCCGCATCGGGCCGCATGATCCCGGAGATCACGTGCAGCAGCGTCGACTTGCCCGACCCGCTTTGCCCCTCGAGGGCGCACTGCTCGCCGGCGGCCATCGCAAACGACTCGATGTCGAGCACGGGCACCGCCTCTCCGCCGGGCAGGGCGAATCGCTTCCGCACATGTTCGAGTTGGATGACGGGTGGGGCCATGCTCCTGGCAAGAATAGTCGAAACCGCCGAATTCCGGAGGCCGATTGAGTGGCCTGCGCGGCACGATGTATATTCCGTCACTCTCCGGGGGCCGGCTGCCCGCTGCGTCGCGGCGCCGTCCGGCTCCCGCCCGTCCCGCCCCAGGAGTTTCGCCGTGTCCATTCGCGTCGGCATCAACGGTTTCGGTCGCATCGGCCGCCTCACCTTCCGCGCCATCTACGAGAAGTACGGGCTCAACGGGGATGTGCAGGTCGTGGCACTCAATGACCTCACCGACGCGAAGACCAATGCCCACCTGCTGGAGTTCGACTCCAACTACGGCCCCTTCAAGGGGCAGGTGAGCTATGACGGCAACGACATCGTGGTCGACGGCAAGAAGATCAAGGTCTTCGCCGAGCGGGATCCGGGGGCCATTCCGTGGGGCACGGAAGACGTGCAGATCGTCGTGGAGAGCACCGGCTTCTTCACCGACGCCACGAAGGCCGTTGCCCACAAGCGGGACAGCGTCAAAAAGGTGGTGATCTCGGCGCCGGCCAAAAATGAAGACCTCACGATCGTACTGGGCGTCAACGACACGATGTACGACGCCAAGAAGCACCACGTTATCTCCAACGCCTCCTGCACGACCAACGGTCTGGCGCCGGTGGCAAAGGTGCTCCACGAGGCCTACGGGATCGATCGGGGGCTCTTGACCACGGTGCACGCCTACACCAACTCGCAGAAGACGGTCGATACGGCCGCCAAGGATCTCCGCGACGCCCGCGCCGCCGCGCTCAACATCGTGCCCTCGAGCACCGGTGCAGCGAAGGCGGTGGGCCTGGTGATTCCCGAACTGCAGGGCAAGTTCACCGGCATGGCCTTCCGCGTACCGACGCCGACGGTGAGCGTGGTCGACTTCACGGCCCTGCTTAACAAAGACGCCTCGCCGGCCGACATCAACGCCGTGATGAAGAAGGCGGCCGAGGGCCCGCTCAAGGGCATTCTCCGCTACACGGACAAGGAACTGGTATCGACCGACCTGAAGGGCGATCCGCACAGTTCGATCTTCTCGGCGGTCGACACGATCGGCCTCGGCAACTTCGTGAAGGTGGTGAGCTGGTACGACAACGAGTGGGGCTACTCCAATCGCGTCGCTGACCTGCTCAACTTCCTCGAAGACCGCGGGCTCTGATTTCACGCCCGCAGGGGCATCCCTGCCCCCTGCAGGCTTAGGCCTACGCGACCACAGGTCGCTGCGGATCCGGTCACGCCGCAAGCTTCTTCTTGCCGGCTCGCGTCGCGAGCAACGTCACAGCCGTGGGTCGCGGCATAAAGTCCTGGATGTCGGCTCGACGCACCATATCGCAATACGACAGCGACGAGCCCGGCCAAAGCACGTGATTCTTGCCCGAAGCATGCCGATACC
>CAMCYH010000012.1 GCA_945883745.1 Candidatus Kuenenia stuttgartensis | reverse complement strand
GTTGGAATCGCGGTTCCAATCGCCCTGCGGCACTCCCGTCCAACGCGCCAAACACGTTGGGGGATTAGCTCAATTGGGAGAGCGTCTGGCTGGCAGCCAGAAGGTCAGGGGTTCGAATCCCCTATCCTCCATTTCCTTGAGTGCCGGGTTTGGCTTGAATGCCAGGTTTTAGGATGAAGTGCTGGGGTTCAAGGTAGAGTGCTGAGTTTCAAGAGTGCCGGGGCACTTTCGTGAAAGGGATGCGGCCAGGTGACCGGGCGTGGCTCAATGGCCGCTTCGTCACGCGTGAGTCGCTCACGGTGTCAGTGGGTGACGCGGGCTTCGTGCTCGGGGCGACGGTCACGGAACAACTGCGAACGTTTCGCGGCAACCTGTTTCTTCCTGATCCGCACCGTGATCGGCTGGCCAGATCGCTCGCTGCGGTCGGCATCGATGTCGGAGTGTCGCTCGACGACGTCATGACGGCGGCGGCGGAAGTCGCCCGCACCAATCATGCCGGGGTCGGCGATGGTGATCTCGGCGTCGTGATCTTTGTGACGCCGGGGGACCAGCCCTCCCAGAATGAAGCTGCGTCTGGCCGCCCGGTCGTGGCGGTGCACTCGTTTCCATTGGCGTTTGCCCTGTGGGCCGATGGCTACGAGGCTGGTCTCGCGCTGCGCAGCGTGGCAGTACAGCAGGTCCCGGAAACCTGCTGGCCGATTCATGCGAAGGTCCGCAGCCGGCTCCACTACTTCCTGGCCGATCGGGAGGCCCATGCTGCTGAGCGGGCCGCGCGGGCCGTGATCTGCCATGCCGATGGTCGGGTGAGCGAGACGTCCACCGCTAATATTGCCATCGTCTGCGACGGTCGCATCATCTCGCCCCCGCCTTCCGATGCCCTGCCAGGGGTCAGCCTTGGATTTGCCCGTGGGCTTGCAATCGCAGCCGGAATCACCTGGGACGAGCGGTCGCTCACAATGTCGAACCTTGCTGCCGCCGATGAAATCCTGTTGACGAGCACCCCGAGCTGCATTCTTCCGGCCACCCGACTCGACGGAACACCGATCGCTGACGGGCGTCCAGGGCCGGTGTATCGAATGCTCCTGGAGGCCTGGAATGGGGCTGTGGGAGTCGATATTGCCGCGCAGGCAAGGATGGTATCCGGTACCGTAGAATGAGCGCCGTTCGGGCGTTGGTGAAACACGCGTCGCTATTCCTGCCCCAAGCCTGTGCCTGTCGCACAGGTCACGACCGGGGCGGGAGACCCTCGTAGGGATTGCGACGGCCCTTTCCCGTCGCCTGCGCGGCCCCCCCTTTTTTTCTGGAGGTTTCCATGATTCCCCTGCTGGCTGCAACCGATGCCGCCCTGTCGATGGATTTCACGCAGAATGCCCCGCTGCAGTCGATCACGCTCTACCTCTTCTTCGCCGGCACCGTGGCGATGGGGGCGGGAGCACTCTACTTCTTTTTGCTGCGGAACAACGTCGAGCCGGTCTATCGCAGCACGATGGTGGTGGCCGGACTGGTCTGTGCGATTGCCTGCTTCCACTATTACAAGATGACCGGCGTCTACCAGGCGACGGGAGGGCAGTTCCCCACCGCACTCCGCTACATCGACTGGCTCTTCACCACGCCGTTGCTGCTCGTCAAGTTTCCGCTCTTGCTGCGGATGGGCGAGCGGGGCACGAAGTTTTTCTGGCAGCTCGTCGCACTCGACGTGGCGATGATCGTCACCGCCTTCATCGCTGAGACCGCGCCCATCAACTCGGAGCGGTGGTGGACGTTCTTCCTCGTGTCGTGTGTGTTCGAGGCCCTGATCGTGGGCGTGCTGTTCGTGTCGCTCGGCCAGGCGATCGCCGAGGCCCCGGCTCCATTGGCAAAGGCCCTGGAAACGATGCGGCTGTTCGTACTGATCGGCTGGGCGATCTACCCGATCGGGTTTCTCATGGCCCGCTCCGGCAATGGTGAACTGCGGGAGATCATCTACAACATCGCCGACGTGATCAACAAAGTCGGCTTCGGGCTTGTCGCCTACCACGGCATCCAGGCCATGGGGTATGGCGCCTCTCGGGATTGACCGGCCGCTGGGAGCCCACATCGACCGTCCCACTCTCATGCGCAGCCCGCTCCATGTTTTATTGGTCCTGACCGCCCTTGCGGTGGCCGTACCGCTGGTTCCTTTTTTCGCGTTCGGAACTCGGCTCGATCATGCGGTTTCCGCCTGGCTCGACCCGCTGCCGTCTCCCGCGGTGTTGGCTATGGCAGAGGTCGGCATCCTCGCCGTCGACATCCTGCTGCCCGTGCCATCGAGTCTGGTCGCCACACTCGGCGGAGCTCAGCTTGGCATCGCCATGGGAACGGCCTGCGCCGGGCTGGGCATGACGCTTGGAGCAATCGCCGGCTGGGGGCTGGGCCGCGTGGTCGGACGCACGGCCGTGGCCCGCCTCGATGATGACGCCCGCGCGAGTCTGGCCGCTTGTGAAACGAGCCACCTGCATGGTGGGGCAGGAGCAGGGTTTCACAGTGTGCTGGGCCCGGTGCTCGTCGTGATTACCCGTCCGCTGCCGCTCATCGCCGAGGCGGCGGCGATCATGGCCGGCGCAACCGCGGTGCCGTTTCGCTCCTTTCTGGCCGCAGCCATCAGCGGTAACCTCGTGATTGCCTTCGCCTGGAGCGTGGCTGGCGCATTTGGACGGGAGGGAGGCCATTTGCAATGGATGCTGATCTGGTCGCTGATCGTGCCGGTGGCACTGACCTGGCTCTGGATTCGCATGCGGGTACAATCGCGGCCGCGGGCGATGCATGGATGAGCGGGCGTGGGCCTCGTGCTTCCTGGTGAAGTGCTCGCGCCGGCTGCTCGCTGAGCAGTTGTCACCTGTCCTGAAGCTTGTTGAAACTCCATGAACGACGCTGCCAAGGAAGGCATGAGCGACCAGATTGCATCAGAGACGCCGCGGCGTCGTGGGCCACTGCGACGACTGTATGACTGGGTGCTCTCATGGGCTGATTCCCGGTATGGCCTCACTGCACTGGCCACAATTTCATTTGCCGAGAGCTCATTCTTTCCGATCCCACCTGACGTTCTCCAGATCGCGATGTCAGTGGCGCGGCCGGCACGAAGCTTTCTTTATGCCGCGGTGTCGACCGTAGCGAGCGTGGCCGGAGGCGTGGCAGGCTGGGCGATCGGCTGGGGCCTCTGGTCAGCGCTGGCGCCGTGGTTTTTCCGGTATGTGCCCGGCTTTTCAACAGAGAAGTTTGATTTCGTGGAACGCCTCTATCAGGCCAACGCCGGCTGGGCGATCTTCTCGGCGGCCTTTACCCCGATTCCGTACAAAATCTTCACGATTGCGGCGGGTGTCTGCTCGGTGCCGCTGCTGACGCTGGTGATTTCGTCGGTGCTCGGGCGGGGAGCGCGGTTTTTTCTCGTCGCGGCCGTCATGCGGCTTTTCGGTGTGCGAGCCCGTGATTTTCTCGACCGGTATCTCGAAGTGGTGACGATCGGGCTGGGCCTGCTCCTTGTCGGTGGATTTCTCGTCGTCGGCTGGCTGGCGAAGTAGCGGCGGTTCGCAGCACTCCACTCAGCCCCAAGGGCAAGCGGTGGCTTTAAGTGGTGATTCATCCCGCCGGCTTGCGCCTGGCGGCTGGGTGTACCCACCATCACTCAGCCCCGGGCGCAAGCCCGGGGGCTGCAGCGGCGTCGGCTGGTGTGTCATCCCGCCCGTTGGCTGGGGAATTCGTCACTGGCCCGTCGCGAGCCGGAGCGCCACAGCGCAGGCCGCCTCGAATGCGTCGAGGTCGAGTTGCTCCTTCGTGGTGTGGATCTCCATCTGGCCGCAGCCGAGCGTCACCGTCGGGATCCCATTGGCCGCCATCCAGTTGGCGTCGAGGCCGCCGTTGGAGACCTCCATGCGGGGTGTTCTGCCGATGGCCTGCACCGCCGCCACTGCGGCGGCCACGCACGGCTCGTCGTCGGCCAGCCGAAAGGCCTCATAGTCAAGCCGGCCCGTAAACGTCACCTTTCCCGTCTTGCCGTCGACGCTCCTCACCTTCTTCACCGCATCTGTAAACGCCTTTTCGATCGCCTTGACGATCCGTTCCCGAAACGCCGGATCGTGCCCTCGCGCCTCGGCCCGCAAGACCGCCGACTCCGCCACCACGTTGGTCGCCGCGCCGGACTGGATCACGCCGATGTTGCTCGTGCCCCGCTTGCCCCCCTTTTCGACCAGGCCATGCCAGCCATCCTCCACCAGCGCCGCAATCGCCAGCGCCGCGATCGCAATCGCCGACACGCCCTTCTCGGGCGCCACGCCCGCATGGCTGGGAATACCCTCGATGGCGATATCGAGCCGGTAGCCGCCGGTCGCTCCCACGGTGATCTTCTCCACCGCGCCGCCATCGAAGTTGAAGGCGAGCTTTGGCCGGCCGAGCGTAGCCGCCTTCGCAAACCGGGCGCCGTAGAGCCCCACCTCTTCCTGGATCGCGAAGAAGAAGGTGAGGGGCGGATGGGGCAGTTTCTTCTCCAAAATCTCGAGGGCCGTGGAGAGCGCGACGGCGCAGCCGGCCCGGTCGTCACCGCCGAGCCCCGTGGCCGCATTGCCGCTCTTCACAAACCGTCCGCTCACCACCGGCTTGGTGCCCACGCAGACGGGCACCGTGTCCATGTGGGCCATCAGGAGCCGCCGCGGCCCGGGGAGCGTGCCCGGCAGTTGCACGACGAGATTGCCGACGTCGCCTTTGAGCGGCGTCTTGGTGTGGGCGTCGTCGAAAGAAAATGCCGACCGCGGGCAGCCGGCTTCTTTGAGCCACCAGCAGATCCGCTCGGCGATGGCCCGCTCCTCGCCGCTCTTGCCCGGGATGCCGAGCAGGTCGAGCACGACGCGGCGGGCGCGGGCAAGGTCGGGCCGAGCTGTGGCCGCATCCTGCCGCTCATCGCGTACACTGCTGGCTTTCGTCGACTTCGACACCCGCTGGGAGCCTTTCACGGAACGGGCCATGCGAATCTTTCTGGCTGGGATCATGCAGGGCTCGCATGTAGCGTCGCTTGTGCATGATCAGACCTATCGAACCACCTTTCGCGACCTCGTGCAGCAGCACTGGCCGCAGGCAGAAGTCTACGACCCGTTTGCCAATCATTCCACGTCGGTGGGCTACGACATGCGGCGGGCTCGCGATGTGTTTACGAAGCACGTCGGCATGTGCCGGGAGTTTGACCTCGTGATCGCGTTCGTGCCGGAGGCGTCGATGGGCACGGCGATCGAAATGTGGGAGGCCCACACCCACGGCCGCGTGGTGGTGACCGTGACACCGCTGGTTCACAACTGGGTGGTGCAGCTGGCCAGCAACGCGGTGTATCGCGATGTCGACGAGTTTGCCCACGCCCTGCGCACCGGCGCGATCGATCAGCTGATTGAGGAGCGGTGATTGCCGCGGCGGCGCTGGAGGGCCGCGCGACACGCGGCCACAACGTGCGATGCCGCCTCCGGCCCCACTCCCCACGACTCCGCCAGCAGCAACGCATCGTCGACCCAGTCACGTCGGACCGCCGCCGCCGTCTCCGCCGATTCGGTTGCCACGGCACCGCACGAGCCGAGCGCCGCGAGCACCAACTCCCGCACCGGCCCGGTCGCCGCCGCCACCAGGTCGCCGGCCGCCACATGCACCGCCACCGGCACCCCCGTTTCGATCGCCAGATCGGCGAGGATGCCGGCATGGATCACGAAGATCGCATCGGGATTTGTGGCATCAACCGCCTCGGTGATGCCCTGCCGCGCCGTCTCCCGCACGAGGCCGAGAAGCCGCGGCGATACGGCCGCCACCGCCGTGAGGAACGGCTGCGCAGCCCCGGACTGGACTGCCGCATGGAGCTTCCGCGACGCGGCCACGGTATCGAGCAGATGGATGGCGAACATGCCCTGCGGCTGCTCAGCCAGGCTTGGTACCGACGCCGGACCGCACACCATCGCCCGCACCCGTACCGTCTCGAGATCAGCCCGGAGCCGATGGGCCCGGGAGTGCGGAGGATCGCAGTTGGCATGGTCGATGAGCAGGATCCGCATCCGCCTGCCCCCGCCGCCCTGAATCGACGTCAGATCCATGCCACACCGCCGGCCCGGGCGAGCCATTGAATGGCCACGAGGCCCACGGCCATCCATGCCGACGCCGCCCAATCATCCGCCATGATGCCGAGCCCTGCGGGCAGCCGTTCGAGTTGGCGACCGGGAGGCAGCTTTGAGATGTCGAAGAGCCGATGCAACAAAAACGCGATCGCGATGACCACCGGCGAGCGGGCGACGGCCGGCACTACGAGCAGCCCCAGCGGCAGGCTCGCCACCTCGTCATAGACAATCGCCCCAGGGTCGCTGCCCCGGCCGAGCAGGGCGACGGCCCGCGTGCAGATCGGCACCCCCACAGCGTTGATGGCGACCAACAACGCCGCCTCCACCGGCAGTGGGAGTTCCCAAGCGGCCAGGCCAGCCGCCAGCATGGCCCCCACGGCAGCCCCCGCCGTGCCGGGGGCGAGCCCCAGCCGCCCGACGCCGCCGCACGTCGCCAAAAAAACCGCCGGCGAAAGCCAGGGCGGGGTGTTTGCGGGGAGAGTCGTCAGCCCATCCGGATCAGAAGCCATGGTGCGTATGATAAGGTTTCATCATGAGCAATGCCCCTTCCCAGTCCGCCGCGATCGGCCGCCTCGAACTCGTCGAATACCCCCATCCCGCCCTAGCCCGCAAGGCCAAGCCGCTGGCGCAGATCGACGACGCTGTCCGCGATGCGGTGGCCCAGATGTTTGACATCATGTACGAGGCCCAGGGCGTGGGGCTCGCCGCCAATCAGGTCGCCCTCCCATACCGGCTTTTCATCGTGAATGTCACTGGCCGACGGGGGGTGGGCGAGGAACTCGTGTTCTTGAATCCGTCGCTCAGTCGCCCGCGGGGCACGGCCGTGCAGGAGGAGGGCTGCCTGAGCCTGCCAGGTCTGCGCATGGATGTCCGCCGGCCGGAGCAGGTGGTGCTCGATGCCTGGTCGCTCGATGGCCAGCCGGTTCATCTCGACCTCAACGGCTTCCTGGCCCGCGTGGTGCAACACGAGTTTGATCACCTCGAGGGTCGCCTCTTCACCGACCGGCTTCCTGAGGCGGCCGCGCTCGAAGCCCGTCGGACCTTGGCAAGCATGCAGGAGGTGTTCAGCGGTCGCCAAGCCCGCGGCGAGTCTCCTTCGCACGATCAGCTCGTTGCCCGTCTCGATGCCCTCGAAGCTGAGCGCTGTGTCGTCTGACATGCCTGCCGACGCTCTCCACCCTGCGGCCGCCACGCCTTCGCTGCGACCGCTCCGGCTGGTCGTCATGGGAACTGGACCCTTCGCCGTGCCGATGCTCGAGGCCTTACGCACATCGCCCCACGAGATCGTGGCCGTGGTCACTCGGCCCGACCGCGTCGCCCCCGGCCGCCGGCCCCCCCGCAATCCAATGCGGGAGGCTGCCACCGCAGCCGCGATGCCGGTGCTCGATCCCGCAAACATCAACGACGCCACAAGCATCGCCGCGGTTCGGCGGCTCGCCCCCGATCTGCTCGTCGTCTGCGACTATGGGCAGATTCTCTCCGCCGAAGTGCTTGGCCTCGCCCCGTGCGGCGGCATCAATCTTCACGGATCGCTCCTGCCACGGCACCGAGGAGCAGCGCCGGTGCAGTGGGCGATCCTGGAAGGTGATCCGGTGACCGGTGTGAGCGTGATCCACATGACGCCAGCGCTCGATGCCGGCGCCGTGATCGTGGCCTTCTCTACCCCCATCGGGCCGCTCGAGACGGCGGCCGAGTTGGAGCAGCGGCTGGCGACGCTTGGCGCTGACGCGGTACTCGAAGCGATCGACCGGCTCCAGGCTGCCCGCAGCATCGGCACGCTCACGGCCGGAGAGTCGATCGGCACGCCGCAGGATGCCGCCCGCGCCACCCGCGCGCCACGATTTTCAAAGGCCGACGGCATCATTGACTGGTCGCAGCCCGCGAGCCGGATCGCGCGGATGCGGCGGGCGCTCGAGCCCTGGCCGCGAACGGCGACGGTGTACCGCCGGGATGGCGACACGCGGCGACTCGTCGTGGAGGAGTGCGACGTGCTCGACATCACATTCCTGCCAGACGGCGATGCCAAGCCCCCGGGCACGGTGCTCGCCGCCGATGACAGCGGGATCGTGGTGGCCTGTGGCGGTGGCACCGCGCTGGGTATCCGCCGGGTGGTTCCTGAGGGGAAGCGGAGCATGTCGGCCGCCGAGTTCCTCCGCGGCAACGGCATCCACCCCGGCGCCGTGCTGGGGTAGTTGTGAGCGGCCCCTGGCCCCCGGGCTTGCGCCCGGGGCTGGCTGGTGCTGATCCCACACCTAGCCGCCAGGCGCAAGCCGGCGGGCTGACGAACGATCCACCGCCGCTGCAGCCCCCGGGCTCGCGTTCGGGGCTGGCTGGTGGGAGTCTCGCGCTCAGCGCTTTCTGGTAAACTGCGTCGCCGTGAAACGCCTGTGGATTGAAACGGTCGGCTGCCAGATGAACGTGCTCGATAGCGAGCTCGTCGTGGCGGCGCTCCGCCGCCAGGGCTGGGAGATGGCCGCCACCACCGCCGAGGCCGACGCCGTCTTTTACAACACCTGCTCCGTCCGGCAGCATGCCGAAGACAAAATCTATTCGGCCCTGGGCCGCATTCGCAGCGAGAAGGAGAAGCGGCCCGCTCTGGTCGTGGGCGTGCTCGGCTGCATGGCACAGAAAGATCAGGCACTCATCCGGGCGCGGGCACCGTGGGTCGACCTCGTCGTCGGGCCCGGCCAGCTGCACCGCGTACCAGGGCTCGTCGACCTTGTGCTCGGCGGCGGCGGTCCCCAGATGGAGGTGAGCCTCGATCGCAAGGCCGGCTCCCGCGACGCCGTGGCGCAGAGCTTCGAAAGCTACGATCCCGACCGCGATCCGGCGATGCGGCCCACGCCGTTCCAGGCTTTCATCCGTACGCAGACCGGCTGTGACAAGTTTTGCGCGTTCTGTGTGGTGCCGCGGGTGCGGGGGCCGGAGCAGGCCCGACCACCGGAGGCCATGGTCGCCGAAGCGAAGAAACTCGTTGCCGAGGGCTGCCGCGAAATCACGCTGATCGGCCAGACGGTCAACAGTTACCGGTGGGCCGACGGGGGCAAGACGACGCGGCTGGCCGATCTGCTCGTGATGCTCGATGCCATCGACGGGCTCGACCGGATCAAGTTTGTCACCAACTATCCGCGGGACATGACCCCCGACCTGATCGCGGCCGTTCGCGATCTGCCGAAGGTGTGCCACTACCTGCACGTCCCGGCCCAGCACGGCTCCGATGACGTGCTCACCCGCATGAAGCGGGGCTACACGATCGGTGAATACATGGAGATGCTCAGCCGCGTTCGTGAGGAACTGCCCCACGCGGCCGTCACCAGCGATTTCATCGTCGGCTTCTGCGGTGAAACTGATGCCGAGTTCGAGGCCACGCTCGATCTGGTCCGCTCGGCCGGCTTCAAAAACTCGTTCATCTTCAAATACAGCCCGCGGCCCGGCACGAAGGCCTTTGAGCGGCAGGCCGACGACGTGCCCGAAGCGGTCAAGAAGGAACGCAACAACATTCTGCTCGAGGCCCAGGCCGAGGTGAGCCTGGCCGGCAACCGGCGGTTCATCGGGTCGCGGCAGCAGGTGCTCGTGGAGGGCCTTTCCACGCGGGATGAGAAGCGGGCGGTCAATCCTGGGCCCGACGGCGTGGCGCAGCTCACCGGGCGGACGATGTGCGACCGGATCGTCGTCTTCGACGCGCCGCTGCGGCTGGTCGGCCGACTGGTCGACGTCGACATCGAGTCGGCCGGCGCCTGGTCGCTCGCCGGCACCGTCGCCGCTGGCGTCGCCGACGCCCTGCCGCTCGAAGCGCTCCGCTACTCGGACGAAGCGGCTCCCCCTCCGCCTACGCTCCACTCGATCAAGCTGCCCACGTGACACGATATGCCCCCCTCTCCCCCTCCGACGCGCAGCGGCTGATCGACGAACCCGCGGCAGCAACGGCCTGGGGCCAGTCGGCAGGACTTGCTGATCCCTCGATCGCCCACCGTGCCCTCAGTGGCTTCGCCCAGCAAGGGCTCACGTTTGATTTGATTGCCGCGGTCGCCAGCCATCTGGCGTCGATCCTGCCGGCGGTGAGCGACCCCGACCGCGTGCTTGTGTCGCTCGAGCGGTTCTTCGCCGCCGTCCGCAGCCCGCTCTCTGCCGGCACGCTGTTTCAACGGGACGCAGAGTCGCTCACGATTCTCGCCCGATTGTTCTCTGCGAGCCCGTACCTTGCCGAGGTCGTGATCGCCGATCCGGAAGCGTGGGAAGAAATTCGCCTCGGCGGCGGCCGTCCAGAAAAGAAGGAGTCGCTTGCCGCAACGCTCGCCGGCGAGATGGGGCTGCTCGAAGACGACGAAGCCGTGCTGGCGGCGCTGCGGCGGTTCAAGCGGCGGCAGACACTCCGCATCGCCTACGGCGACATCGTTGGCGGCCAGCGGCTGGAGACGGTCGCGGTCCAGATCTCCCACGTGGCCGACTGCGTCGTAGCGGCCGCCCTGCAGGCAGCCGTCCTACGCGTGAGTCGGCAGCGAGGTACCCCGCTGAACCACGACGGCGGACCGGCCACGATCGCCGTCTTTGCGCTCGGCAAACTCGGTGGCAGCGAACTCAACTATTCCAGCGACATCGACCTCGTTTTTGTCTGCTCCGGTGACGGCCGCGTGGTCGGGCCGAAGCCGTGCTCCACGCTTGAGTTCTTCGAGCGGGTGGTCCGGGAGACCGTCCGGCTGCTCACGGAAACCACGCCGCTCGGCATGGCCTACCGGGTGGATCTGCGGCTGCGGCCGCATGGCTCCGTCGGGCCGGTCGTGATGCCTATCGAGCAGTTTCTCCAGTACTACGATCAGTCGGGCCGCACCTGGGAGCGGCAGGCCTGGGTGAAGGGTCGGTGCGTGGCGGGTGACGAGGCGATGGGAAGCCGCGTGCTCGCGGAACTCGAGCCCTGGATCTACCGCCACTGGCTCTCGGCGGCCGACATCAGCGGTATCAAGTCGCTCAAGCGACAGATCGAACAGCGGGCCAGCCGAAGCGGTGGCGACGGCTGCGACGTGAAACACGGCCGCGGCGGCATCCGTGATGTCGAGTTCACGATCCAATTCCTGCAGTTGCTCAATGGGGGCGCCACACCCCGCGTCCGCACCGGCAACACGCTCGAGGCGATCCGGCGGCTGGCCGAGACGGGCAGCCTGACCGATCAGGAGCGATCGATCCTCGAGCGGACCTACACCCTGCTGCGGATGATCGAACACCGCCTCCAGATTCTCTACGACGTGCAGACCCACCGCCTCCCACCCAGCGCCGCGGAGCGGAACCGCCTGGCGATCCGCGCCGGCTTTGGGCCGGGTGATGCCGGCCGCACTGCACTGGAGAATGCCCTGGCCGAGGCGACGAGCCTCAATCGCAAGATCCTCGACCACCTCCTCCACGACGCCTTCCCCGATGACACGCAGCCGGAGCCCGAGGTCGATCTCGTGCTCGATCCGGAGCCCGCTGAGGAACAGATGCGGGAGGTGCTCGAGGGCCACGGATTTCGTGACATCCCTACGGCCCGGCGAATGCTCACCTCGCTCGGTGAAGAGAAGGTGCGGTTCTTGTCCACCCGACGGTGCCGCCACTTCCTGGCGGCCATCGCCCCACGGCTGCTCACCGCCATCGGCCACACGCCCGACCCCGACGCCACCCTCGCCAACCTCGATGCCGTGGCCGACTCGCTCGGCGGGAAGGGTGTGCTGTGGGAGCTGTTCAGTTTTTCACCACCGGCCCTCGACCTCACCGTGAAGCTCTGCTCATCGAGCCCCTTCCTGGCCCGGCTGCTCGTGAGTAACCCGGGCATGATCGACGAGTTACTCGACAGCCTGCTCATCGAACGACTGCCGACTGCCGAGTCGCTCGATGCAAGCCTCGGAGAACTCTGTCGCGGAGCAGTCGACATGCAGCCGATCCTGCACGCCTTCAAGGCTTCGCAGCAGTTGCGGGTCGGCGTCCGTGACATCCTCGGCCGTCTCGAGACGAGCGAGATCTCCGCCGCGCTGACGGCCATCGCCGAGACGACGGTGCGGACCGTCGTGACCCACGAGGAGGCCAAGCTGGTGGAGCGGCTCGGCGAGCCAATGGCCGGCCAGGGGGAAACCGTGGGCGTACGGGCGGGGCCCGTGGTGCTGGCGATGGGCAAGTTTGGCGGCCGGGAAATGAACTACGCCAGTGACATCGACATCATCTTTCTTTATGACCACGACGGTCTGTCATTTCACACGCGGCGGACCCGCCGGTCGACCGAGGCCACCACCAATGCGCACTTCTTCAGCGAACTGGCCCAGCGGACGATGCGGGTCTTCAACACCTTTACGCCGCAGGGCCGTCTCTACGACATGGACTCGCGGCTCCGCCCCAGCGGCCGCAGTGGCCCGGCAGCGATTTCGCTGGACGAATTCGAGCGATACTTCGCGGAGGGGGGGCCGGCAGCGGTCTGGGAGCGACAGGCCCTGCTCAAGGCACGGGTCGTGCTGGGGGCGAAGCCGGCTGCCGACCGCGTTCGCCGCATCATCAGCCGCAGCACTTATGACCGCCAATGGTCAGCGACCGACATCCGTGCCATCCACGACATGCGGTATCGGATGGAAGAAGGCGCCAAGCCGACCAATCTCAAGCGGGGCCCTGGGGGTGTGGTCGACATCGAGTTCATCGCGCAGGCGTTACAACTCGTGCACGGCGGCGTCGACCCGCAGCTACGGACCGCCGAGACGCTTTCCGCCCTACGCATCCTGCATGAGAAGGGCCACCTCACCGACGCCCAGTTCGACGCGCTCTCTCGCTCGTATCGCACGCTGCGTCTGATCGACGGGCGGCTCCGGCTGCTCGATGCCACGGCGAGGCATGATTTTCCGGCGGATCCGGATGAACAGCGGAAGCTCGCCCACCTGCTGGGCTATGGCGACGCCGCCGCGCTCGCGGCCGACGTGCAGACGATCACGTCCCGCACACGCAGCGAATTCGAAGCCGTGTTTCGTAGTTTGTGAAGGTCGACAGCCAGCTGCGGGCCGGTTTTCCTCGCTCCGCTATATTCACCTGCATGAGCCCCGCACCCCACTCCTCTCCCGCTCTCGGCCGCGTGCATCGCGGCGACTGCCTCGATCTTCTCTCCCGCACGCCGTCCGGCAGCGTGCATCTCGCCTTCGCCGACCCACCGTTCAACATCGGCTACGACTACGACACCTACGACGATCGCCGGTCCGCCGACGACTACCTCGCCTGGTCGCGGCGGTGGATGGGGGAGATCAAGCGGGTGCTCCGCGACGACGGCACATTCTGGCTGGCGATCGGCGATGAATATGCCGCCGAACTGAAGGTGATCGCCACACGGGAACTCGGTCTTACCTGCCGGTCGTGGGTGGTCTGGTATTACACCTTTGGCGTGAACTGCAAACAGAAGTTCAGCCGTTCCCATGCCCACCTCTTTCACTTCGTGAAGGATCCCGCGGCGTTTACGTTCAACGTTGACGCGATCCGAGTGCCTTCGGCCCGCGAACTCGTGTATGGGGACAAGCGGGCCAATGCCGCCGGGCGGCTACCCGACGATACCTGGATCCTGCGGCCGCAGGATCTGCCCGAGGGATTCGAGTCGGACGGTGATACCTGGTATTTCCCGCGGGTCTGCGGCACGTTCAAGGAGCGGTCGGGCTGGCATGGCTGCCAGATGCCGGAACAGTTACTCGGTCGGATCATCCGGGCCTGCAGCCACGAGGGCGACACCGTGCTCGACCCGTTTGGCGGGAGCGGCACGACGCTGGCGGTGGCGAAGAAACTCGGCCGGTCGTTCCTCGGCTTCGAACTTTCCGAGGCGTATGCAGCACGGATCGACGAGCGGCTGGCATGCATCAAGCCCGGCGACCGACTGGACGGCGCGGCCGAGCCGCTCAAGAGCGTGCCGGCCACGAAGAACGGTCGCCGACGTGCGAAGGCAGCCACGAAGACCAGTCGGCGACGGGCGTTGTAGGGCCGGCTGCCCCTCTCGTCCGACGCCGCATTGCCCTTGCCCCGAAGCACTGGCCCGTGTTTGAATTTGGGTTCTTTTGCCCGTTCACTCCACAGGTGCATCCATGAAATACGGCCTTAATCTTCTTCTTTGGACCGACCGCATGCATGAGGGCATGGTGCCTGTCGTCGAGAAGGTGAAGGCGTTTGGCTACGACGGCATCGAGATGCCGATCTTTGAGCTCAACGAGTCGCTGCACAAGCAGTGGGGTGAGCGGCTCGACGCGATCGGGCTGGAGAGGACGGCCGTCACGGTCCGCGGTGCGGGCGACAACCCCATCAGCCCATCGGCGACGGTGCGGGCGGCGGCGGTCGACGCGATGAGGCGGACACTCGACTGCTGCCAGGCGGCGGGTGTGAAGATCCTCTGCGGTCCCACTCACTCGGCCATCGGTGAATTCACCGGCAAGGGGCCGACGGAAGACGAGTTCAAGTGGGGCGTCGATACGATGCGGCAGGTGGCCGAGCATGCCGCCCAGGCAGGTGTGACGATCGCCACGGAGTATCTCAACCGTTTCGAGAACTACTTTCTCACGAGTGTCGAGCAGACGGTGCGGTTCGTACAGGCAGTCGACCATCCGGCGGTGCGGATGATGTACGACACGTTCCACGCCAACATCGAAGAGAAGAATCTCACGGCGGCGATCCACGCGGCCGCCCCGTGGACCGTGCTCGTGCACATCTCGGAAAACGACCGCAGCATTCCCGGGACGGGCCATGTGCAGTGGGACGAGACGTTCGACGCCCTGCATGCCGCCCGCTACGACGGCTGGATGGTGGTGGAGGCCTTCGGGCTGGCGCTGCCCAACATCGTCGCGGCCACGAAGATCTGGCGAAAGATGTTTCCGTCGGAGGATCAACTCGCCACCGACTCGCTCGCGTTTATGAAGCAGCACGTGGCGAAACGTCGCTAAGGCAAGCGAACCAGTCTCCGTATGCCAAAAAAAATAGCTTCTCCTGCGGCAGGCGCCGCCGGTTTTTCGGCCCCGCCGGCCGATAGCGGCCTGTCGATCGACAGGCTTGCCCAGGCCTTCGCGGCAATGATGGGCACGGCCGATCCTTACAGTGAGCCGGCGGCCGATGAGGCGGAGAGCGTCGTGCGGGTCGATGCCTCACCCGACCTCGACGAGGCCTTCGCGTCACCGACCGATGACGACGCGTCCTGCCGCGTGAGTCCGTTGACGATTCTCGAGGCGATGCTCTTTGTGGGCCTGCCGGGCGGGAGGCCGGTGACCAGTCGCACGGTGGCGGGGCTGATGCGGAGCGTGAGGCCGCAGGAGGTCGACGAATTGGCCGAAGAGTTGCGGCGGCGTTACCTCGCCGACAACTGTCCCTATGAGGTGGCGGCGGTGCAGGACGGTTGGGTGATGCGGCTGCGACCGGAGTTTCGCCAGTTTGGCACGATCATCGAGTCGCGGATTCGCCAGGTGCGACTCGACGCGGAATCGCTGGAGGTGCTGGCGGCGGTGGCCTGGAACCAGCCGGTGGCCCGCGACGGATTCGTGGAGCTTGGCTGTGATGCACGGCCGTCGACGCTCCGGGCCTTGATCCGCCGCGGTCTGTTGGAGCTCGTCCGGCCCGATGATGGCGGCGAGCCGAGCTACCGCACGACGTCGAGGTTTCTCGAGGTGTTCAAGGTGTCGAGCCTGGCGGAGCTGCCCGCGCCAGACGAGCCACCAAAGTAAGACGGCCTCCAGCCAGCCGCAGGTCGCGAGCCCGGGGGCTGGAGCGGCGTCGATCGGCGGCGCATCCCGCCGGCTTGCGCCTGGCGGCTGCATGTGGGATATCGCGTTAAACCAGGAAGCCCCGGGCTCGAGCCCGGGGGCTGCGTGTGGCCGCGGCTGGCTGTGGGTTTACGGGCGGCAGCATTCGACGGAAAAATTGCGGAACTCGGCGGTGGTGTTTTCAAACACCGAGATCGCGACGTGGCTGATCTTCGCAGGCGTGGTGTCACACTCGCCTTGGCCCAGCAGTTCGTCACCGGCAAAGAACAGAGCCCGCCAGCGAGAGCCGGTCGTGTCGAGTACGATCGTGCGGGTCTGCTCGCCGGTGAGCGTGTCGCCGCGGCCCACCGAGCCCGCCTGGCCAGGGCCAAGATAGGCGGCGTTGGGCACCTTCTTTGTCGAGTCGTGGAGGCGGAGTGTGGTCGTATGCCGCTGAAGCATCCATGCATGGTCGAGGCCCGCGATCTGCGTGTGCGCTTTTTCGGTGAGGCCAATCGCGGCCCAGCTGCCGTCGCTCACATGGAGCGTGACGGAGATTCGGTACACGCGGCCGCGCTCGGGCACAAACGGCAGGAAGGCCGCCCCGGCGGAGGTCACCCGCAGAGCGTTGCGGGCGGAGTCGAGCTGCCAGCCGGCGTCGGGGGCGATCCATGTTGCCTCGCCCGTGCCGCCACGGTTCGAGGGCGACGTGCCGGCAAGGGCCCCCGAGCCGATGAAGGAGTCGGTGTGAAGCTGAATCGCGGTGGCGTCATTCCAGCGGTAGTCGCGAGGTCTGGGCGGCCGAGGAGCCGGCTTCGGCACGGAGAGCACGAATTTCTTCGGGGTGGGCGCATCGACGAGCGTGATGCGGCCGGCATCATCCACCTCGGCGGCGTTGCCGGCGGCCAGCCGCGCGGGAGCGACCGCTCCGAGCGAAGCCACGGCGGCCAGTTCGACAAGCCCCTCAAACACCCGCACATCGGTCCGGCCATTCGCATCGACCTCGACCCCAAACTGCGTGCCGAGATCGGTGATCACGGCCGAGGGTGTGTGGACGGCGAAGTCCCTGCTTTGCCCGCCAAGCGTGGCGGTGAGCCGGCCGCGGGCGAGCCGGCCGACGGCCGCGGTTCGAATTTCGAATGAGGCGGGCCCTTCGAGGACCAAGGCGGTGCCGTCCGCGTAGGAAATTTCGACAAGGCCGCGAGCCAGGCTGAGCACGTCGCCCGCCGCGATTGCATCGTCGATCGCGTAGACAGCCGCGTCGGGCTGCCACTCTGCCCCGTCACTCGCGACGACGCGGGCAAGCGAGTCGCTGGCTGGCTGCCACCAGCCTTGATCGATGGCTTGGATGACGACGACCGCGGCGATCACGATGCATGCGGCGAGCGTTGTTCCGGCGACGACCCGCCACCGCGGTGCGTGGCCAGCGGTCGGCGCTGGCTGGGCCGGAAGCGGCGTGGCGTCACGCGGCGAGCCCGTCGGCTTTGGCCGCGGTCGGGGAACGATCTGCCGTGGCGCCTTCCGCCACCGCCAGGCGAGTTCAGCATGCACGCGGAGGGTGGCGACATATTCTCGCCGGGCCAATGGGTTCGCGAGGAGTTGCTCAAGCTGATCGCGGTCGGCATGCGTGGCTGTGCCGTCGCACATCGCGGCGGTGAGCCGGGACAAATCGCCGCTGCCGCCCAGGTCGGTCGTGTTTGACGAGCCGATCATGAACCCTCCCAGGCGGCGAGTGTTTTGTCCACGCACCGCACGACCGCATGACGGATCCGCTGGAGCCGCATCGTGAGGGCGGCCGCAGAGATCGCCATCGCGGCGGCGATCTCCTTGATCGGCTGCGCGCCCTCGTAGCAGCGGCGGAGAAGGTCGCGGTGGTCGGCCTGGAGCTTGCCGAGGCAGATTTCGAGGGCGAGGCTGCGGTCGTCGGGCCGCGGGTCGGCGAGCGCCGTGTCGGCCACAAGGGCGAGCATTTGCTCAGAGAGATTCACGCTGCGGGAGTCACGGCGGATGTGCTTGTAGGCCTCATGCTTCGCGAAGCCGCAGGCC
Source organism: Candidatus Kuenenia stuttgartensis (assembly GCA_945883745.1). Lineage (GTDB taxonomy): Bacteria > Planctomycetota > Planctomycetia > Pirellulales > UBA1268 > CACORA01. Next base: position 26,645 of record CAMCYH010000012.1, on the reverse strand, counting down.
CACGGGAAAAAGTCACGGGCCGGATCGTAGAGATCGCGTTTCCTCCACAGGGCGAGGCAGGTCTGCTGGTAGACGTCCTCGATGTCGGTCGCATGAGGCAGGAGCGTGGCGATGAATGCGTAGACCTGCCGCTGGTGGGCGACGAGCGCGGTCACGAACTCCTCGGAAGCTTCGTCAGTTAGTTCATCACCGGGAGTCATAGGCCCGTCAGCCTTCGGCAGCTCACTTGGTCGAGAGTTCGAACACAAACTCGTTCGGGCCGTCTTCGGTCACCTCGACGGTGAGGCCGGAGGTCTTCGGATCTTGATATCGCTTGGGCAGGTGGTGAGTGATCGCGATGGGTGGGGGCGGTGCCTCCGGATCCGTGGGCGGCGGCCGGGTCTCAGTCGTCTTGGCGATCGACACCGCATACGCCCCCACCGGGGCGCCATCCTTGGGCACGTAGGTTCGTAGATGAAACGAGCCGTCGTCCGCGGTCAGCGCCGATGGCGACGTCGGTACGGCGTCGTTCCAGAAAATGATGGTCGCTTGCGAGACCTGTTGACCATCGAGCATGACGCGACCGGCGGCGGGTATGGTTCGCAGGCGTGCCTGCTCCCACTTGTCGGGCTGGCGACTGCAACCCGCGGCGACCATCAGCGCAACGATCGATAAAGGCCAACAAAATTTGGCGAAGAGAGAATGTATTCGCATGACGTGAATTCCTCAGTCCAGCGTCTTGGCTTCCCCGCCCGCCCTGGTTCCCAAGGCGCCCCATACACCAAAGTTGCTCGTTCCCGAGGTCTTCTCGCCGCCTGCCGGATTGCCGGCATCGATCGTCTCGTTGATGAAGACGGTTGCCCCATCGGCCATGAGGCCGAGTACACCGCCGCGGTGGCGACTGCGCGGCGGCTGAATACCTGTTGTGTTCTGTCCGTTGCAGAGAGCTCCGTTCGGGCGCAGGACAGTCGTAAAACCGATGTAGCCCGATCGGCCATCGCTCCAGCGCGTGCCCACAGAACGATCTACGTCAAGGAAGCTGCCGGAGGAATAGCCTTGGCTCGTATAGCTGTTTTGGCAGTTCACAGCATTGTTTGTATTGCTTGAAATGTTCGCGAACGCATCGTTGAGTGGGACTTTCCCGTTGCCAGATCGCGAAGGCCGTACGCATTCCGACAGTGCGAGGGTCTTGCTGAGCCCGTCGGTCACCTCCGAGAAGCGAACGCTGCTTTCGCGACCGAAGAGCCCGCGCAGCGCGGATGGTGTGGCCCGAATGTCGGTATCGAAGTTGTTGAAACGGTCGCCAAGATTGAAGACGTAGTTGTGCTGCCCGATGGTGGTAATGGCCCGGTCAGGCGGGCTGTCGGAGGGGCAGAGAAGTCCCTGAGGCTGTGTCTGGTAGACAGTCCCGGTCCATACCTGCGGAGGATTCGGACCGATGGCGTCGAACAGGGCCTGCTGCTCCATGAAGGAAAGCAGCCGATAGAACCCACTCAGCCGCCCGGTCAGTTCCGGAGTGGGGGTCGTCACGGCCGAGGAGAGCGGTCCACCCCATGAGTAGGGGAGCGACTTATGGGAGGATTCATGGACATGCAGGGCCAGCCCGAGTTGCTTGAGGTTATTCGAGCAGCTGCTCCGCCGGGCTGATTCGCGGGCCGCCTGGACGGCTGGTAGGAGCAGGCCGATGAGCGTGCCGATGATGGCGATCACGACCAAAAGCTCCACGAGCGTAAACCCGCTGGCAGTTTTTTGTGGTTTCACGAAACCCCTCCCTTCGACGGCTGAATGAGCAGATTGAGACGTGGCGAACAGCGGTATCCCCGCCGCCTCACCGAATCTAACGCCGGGATTTTTCCCTGCCGAAAATGCGGCCGCGATGCTCAGCTGAACAAGTCAGCTCACAAGGTCGGAGATCGTGCCGGTGCTGTCGCCATGGCGGTCGACGTCGACACCCGAGCCCTTGAGCAGCGTGAGCCAGGCATTGCAGAGCGGCGTGTTTTTCGGCACGACGAGGTTGTGGCCAAGCTTCACGCCTGCGCCACGGCCGGCAATAACCGTCGGGCAGTTGGTCAGTTCATGGCCGGTGCGGATGTTGCTGCCGAATACCACCGTCGTATGGTCGAAGAGCGTCGTGCCCTCCGGCTCGGAGGCGGCCTTGATCCGGTCGAGGAATCCGGCGAAGAGCTCGCTCTGGGCGAGGTCGCGCCGCTGGGAGGCGTCGAGCTTTTCGTTTTTGCTCCCGTGGTAATGGCTCATGTCGTGCGGATTCACCTTGATGTCGAGGCTCGTCAGAAGTGAGGCCACTGGCTGGCGGTAGGTGATCACCCGCGTGCTGTCGGTCTGCAGCGCGGCAACGATGATGTCGTACATCAGCCCGATCTCGTCGCGGCCCGACACCGGCTGCTTGGGCTCGGCGAGCGTCGCCTGCGGCTGCGGCACACCGATCCACTGCTCGTCTTTGGCCAGCCTCGTCTCGATGTCGCGAATGCCCTCGAAGTATTCATCGAGCTTCCGCTGGTCGGAGGTGCTCAGTCCCTTTTGGAGATACTGGGCGTTGTCGAGCACCGCGTCGAGCACGCTCCGCTTCTCGGCAAGCAGCGCCCGCTGCTTCTCGATCGGCGTGTTGTCGGCCGAGAAGAGCCGGTGATAGGCGGCAAGTGGGCCGTTTTGGCCGCCGACCGGTTTGCCGCGGACATCCCACGCCATCGACAGGCCGGGGCCGTGGCCCGAGTCGCCTTCCTTCTCGCTGTAGTTGAACTGCAGCGATGCAAAACGCGTGTGGAGGCCGAGCTGGCTGGCGGCGATCTGATCGGCTGAGACACTGTTGTGGAAATTCTGCCCCGGCTGGGCATAGCGGTTGGCCCCGGTGAGCCACATCGTGCTTCCCCAGTGGCCTTCATTTGAATACTTGTTCCAGAGGCCCTGCACGATCGTGAAGTCAGACTTGTGACGGGCCAGTGGCGCGAGGCCCGGCGGCAGGGCATAGTCGGGGCCGGGCGTCTTGAGGTCGGGATACCAGAAGTCGTCGGTGACTCCCCAGCCGAAACCGAGAAAGACAAGCCGCTTGGCGGGAGGCGCGGCCGCGGCAGTGGCCGCCGCAGCAAATCGTCGAAACCCGAGCGATGGCAGAAACGGCAACGCGACAACGCCGGCGGCTGAGCTGAGCACGAGGCGACGGTTGGGGAGATGGCTCATCGTGAGGGCCTCATTTGGTGTGGAAGGGATCGCTGGCCACAAGGGCCTGGATCAGTTCACGAACCGGAAAGTTTTTGGTTTTGCCCTGGGCGACCATCGCGTCGAGCAGCGGCTCGTCGCTGAAGCCGCACGGGCGGCCGAGGGCGTATTCGACCAGCGCCCGGCTGAAGCCCCGGACGAAGGCGTCGGGCCGCTCCGCGATGACCGCCCGCAGCTCATGAAAATCGGCGAAGGCGGGGCCGCCGAAGAGGGCTCCAGCCGGCTCAATCGTCCACGTCTTTAGGTCTTTGCTGCCCTCCGCCTTGTAGCTGTCGGTGGTCCGCCAGCGGCCAATGGCATCGAAGTTTTCGAGGCCCAGCCCGATCGGATCGATCCGGCGGTGGCAGCTGGCACACTGCGGCTCTTCCTGGTGCATCCGCAGCCGTTCGGCCGGCGTCACCGCCTTGCCGGCCAGCCGCGCGATGGCCGGCACGTTCGCCGGCGCGGGGGGTGGCGGATCATCGAGCATTTTTCGCAGCACCCAGGCGCCGCGTTCCACCGGGCTCGTCTCGTCGCCATTGCCCCCCATCAGGTGAAAGGCCGTCATGCCGAGGAAGCCGCCCCGCGGTGAGTCGGCCGGCAGCGGCACCGGGCGGAAGTGGTCGCCGGCCACACCATCGAGGCCGTAGTGGCGGGCGAGCACGTTATTGACCACAACGTAGTCCGCCGCCAGCAGGTCCCGCAGGCTGCCATTGGTGCGGAGCAGGTGGCCGACGGTTTCGTAGATCTCATGCTTCGCGGCCAGCCGCGTGGAGTTGTCAAACTCGGGGAACTTCGTGCGATTGACCTCGAAAAAGTCGAGACGGTGGAGACCGAGCCACTGGTAGACGAATGGCTCGAGAAACCCCTTTGACCGCGGATCGTCGAGCAGTCGTTCGGCCTGGGCTGCCAGCACGGCCGGCTCCGTAAGCTTGCCCGACGCGGCAAGGTTGCGGAGCTCCTGGTCGGGCGGTGCGCCCCACAGGAAGTACGAGAGCCGGCTCGCGAGCTCATGCTGCGTGAGTGGCCGCGGCTGGCCGTCCACCGCCGGCTCGGCGAGGTAGAGAAACATCGGCGCCGCCAGCACGACGGAAAGCGTCTCCTTGAGGGCGGCGGAATGCTTGTCGCCGGCGGCAAGCCGATGGTCGTAGACCGCCATCAACTTGCCAACGAAACTCGGCGGCGGCAGCGTGCCGCGGAATGCCGACTGAGAGAACGCCTCGATCGTGGCCTCGATCTGGCTGCGGCTTGGAACCTTCTTGTCATCCAGCATGCCGTCGAGAATCGCGACGCCGGGAGGCGCTGTTTCCTTCGCAGGCATTCGCTCGATCTCCAGCCAGTCGACCCAGATGGTGTACTCGGGGCCGATACCGTTTTTCTTCTTCGACTCGTTGTACCGCCGGGAAGCCAACTCGTTGGAGTCGATGCTGTTCTTCTCGCGAATGAAGAGCGTGCGATCACCGGTGTCGGTGTGTTTGCGGGTCAGCGTGATCGGCACTTCGATCACCTGCGGCCGCTCGAGCGTGCCGGTCACCTCGTGGGTCGAAAGAACCTGACCAAACCGCGGATGGATGCCGAATTCGATGAACCGCCGCTCAGGTGTCGCCTGTTCGTTCCCCGCCACCCGAAACCGCACGATAAAGTCGCCCGGCTGCCAGTGGTGAGGAACAACGGTGGAGACGTAGCCGTTATCGAGGATCGCCGGATGCACCGTCTGGTTGGCGAGGTAGGCGCCCGTATCGATGCCCGGCGGCGTGAGGGCGTCTTCATGATAGGGGAGGAAGTACGGATTCAACGATGCGTTGGCCTTGTCGACGGCGTTGCCGACGACGGCGATGAACGGCTCGCCGAATCCATACTCGACCGGGGAGGGAGCTCCCGAGATCCGCTCCCACGACCGGCGAAATTCGGCATCGTTCTTCGCCTGTTTGCGGATCTCCGCGACGACCGTGGCGTTCTCCGGCCGGGCCGCCGCAGCATCGACGGCGGCCACCCAGCGACGGGCCCGGTCCCGCTGCTCGATCTCCTCGTTGATCACCTTCACGAGCTTTCGCACCGCCTGCTCCGCCTCGTAGCGATGCCGCTGGACGACACTGCGGGCGGAATGCCGGGCAAGAGCCTCCTCGATCGCCTCGCGGCCGAGGGCCTGGTATTGCTCAAACTGGTTGCTTGACATGAAGAGGTTGGAGCCGACCGTGTCGAAGGAGCCGTTGCCAGTGTCGGCCGGCAACTCGGCAACGTTGATTTCGGCGCCGAGCAGTTCACGGAGCGTGTTACGGTATTCGCGGCGGTTGAGCCGCCGCATCGTGATCGTGCCCCGCTGGTCGGCCAGGCTCCTGCGGGCGGCGACCATCGTCTGCGCGAGGTCATCCACGAAGTCGGCCTTGGCTGCGGCAGGCAGCGGCGGCTCGTCTTCCGGCGGCATCGCACCGGAGTTCAGCACATTGAGCACCTTCTGCCAGCGTTCGGCGGTCTCCACCGAGGTGATCTCGTAGGGAAGGTCGTCAAGCCGGACATTCCCTTCGGCATCCTCGGCGCCATGGCACTTCAAACAGTGAGTGGCCAGCACCGAACGGTGAGTGTCGGGGAGATGGACGGATGGAGCCGCACCGCCGGCCGTGGCCGTCAGGAAGGCGGCATAAAACCAGACCGCTGCGTGGGCTGCCGACACTCTCATCACAACCATAAGTATCGCCCAGATTGCGGAAAAACTAACGGGGGCCAGAAAATATCTACCCAAACTCAGCTTTTTCGGGCTTTTTCCTACGCGAGCGGGCGGGTCATTTCGACCGGGACGACCCACTGGTCGTATTGCTCCGGCGTGACGAAGCCGAGTGCCACGGCGGCCTCCTTGAGGCTCGTTCCCTCGACGTGGGCCTTCTTGGCGATCTTGGCGGCCTTTTCGTATCCGATGTGCATGTTGAGCGCTGTCACCAGCATCAGCGAGTCGTTGAGGTGATGCTGGATCCGGGCCAGGTTGGGCTCGATGCCCGTCGCACAGTGGACCCGCATCGAGTCACAGGCGTCGGCGATCAGATCGGCGCTTTCGAGCACGTTGTGGATCATTACCGGCTTGTAGACATTGAGCTGGAAGTTGCCCTGGCTGCCGGCGAAGGCGACCGTGGCATCGTTGCCGAACACCTGGGCGCAGACCATCGTCATCGCCTCGCACTGCGTCGGGTTCACCTTGCCCGGCATGATCGAACTCCCTGGCTCGTTCTCGGGAATCGAGATCTCGCCGATCCCGCACCGCGGCCCGCTGGCCAACCAGCGGATGTCGTTGGCGATCTTGAGGAGCGCCATCGCGAGGCCCCGTTCCGCCGCGCTCACTTCCACGAGCGCGTCGTGGGCCGACAGGGCGGCAAACTTGTTGGGGGCCGACGCGAACGGATGCCCCGTCTCCTTGGCAATGAAGGCGGCGGCCGTGTCGCCAAACTTCGGGTGGGCGTTGAGCCCGGTGCCGACAGCGGTGCCGCCGATCGCGAGTTCATAGAGCCCGGGCAACGCCCGCTCGATCCCGGCGAGGCGGTCGTCGAGCTGGGCCCGCCATGAGGAAATCTCCTGGCCGAGCGTGATCGGCGTCGCATCCTGGAGGTGCGTGCGGCCGATCTTTACGAGGTCGGCGTGCTTCTTCTCAAGGGTGAAAAAGACGTCGCGGAGAGCCCGCACCGCAGCCAGCAGCCGATCGTGGATCACCTCCACGGCGGCGATGTGCATGGCGGTGGGAAACGTGTCGTTGCTGGATTGACCACGGTTGACGTCGTCGTTGGGATGCACCGGCTTCTTCGAGCCCATCACGCCGCCGGCAATCTCGATTGCACGATTCGAGATCACCTCGTTGGCGTTCATGTTGGACTGCGTGCCGCTGCCGGTCTGGAAGACGACGAGCGGAAAGTGATCGTCGAGCTTTCCGGCTATGACTTCGTCGGCCGCCTGCACGATCAGCTTGACCGTGTCGGGCGGTAGTTGGCCGAGATCACCATTGGCCAGCGCGGCCGATTTTTTCAGGATACCGAGGGCCCGCTTCACGGCCCGGCCCCACTGAAACCGATCGACACCGATCTTGAAATTGTCGCGTGATCGCTCGGTCTGCGCCCCCCAGTAGCGGTCGGCGGGCACCTGCACCTCGCCCATGCTGTCAGACTCGGTGCGGAACTGTTGCTGCGCTGCCATCGGTCACCTCCGCTTCCAAGTGTAGCGGGAGCGCAGGTCAGCGAAAGATCGTGGGGCGGCTGGCTTCCTGCGTGCTCCCGGGTGGGGTGGCCACCGTTGCCGGAGGCTCGCGAGTGGCCAGCGCCAAGGCGAACCAGCCGTCGTGGCTGACCGCCTGCACGGCCCGCATTCCCTCCAGCCGTGGGTTGGCGACGAACCGCTGGGGCACGACCGGCAGCGGACGCTCCTTCGGAAAGATCTTGCCGAAGATCGTCCGCAGCGCGATCTCCATGCGGCCCTGATGGCCGGGTCCGCTGATCCGGATCGGTCCTTCCCGTTCCAGAAACACCTGCGGGCCGGCGACAACAGGTCGGTACGAGACCTGTGCGATGACGTCGTACCAGTTGCGGCGGCTGCTCTCGACCGCCTCGAGCGCCACTCGCACCTGCACGAGTCCATCGACGCAGGTGACGCGGACCGGCTCGCTGCGGGCAAACGTCACCTCGACTCCTTCAGGAAGATCCTCGGGCACCAACCGGTCGATGCCGATCCTTTCGCAGACATGGTGGCAGAGGTCTTCGAGCGTAAACCGCTGGCCGGCGATCGCGAGTCGCTCGAGTGCATTGTTGATTGCCGACTCGTGCAGCTGCATGTTGAGATGGGCGTCTGCCGGCGCTCGTGGACGGGGCGTGTGGGCAGCCACCTGGGTGTCGGCCGCCAGCCGAAGCCGCAGCGTGGCCAAGGAGGCCGAGGTTTCGAGCACCACCGGCGTCGGCTCGAGACCGAGACGAACCAGCGGCATCCACAGCTTCTGCCGCACCCGCTCAGCCATCTCCGCGAGCTGCGGTTCCGCAGTCTCGTCGGTCTCCCGGCAGGCCCGCGCCACGATCTTGTTGATCACCTCTCGATTGACGTCCGGAAGGGCGTCATCGTGCTGGCTCCTGGCAAGCTGGCGAACGAGTGATCGCATCACCGGCACCGCATCGAAGCTGGTCTGGATGCCGGCGAGCTGCGAGCTGTTGGAGGCGGTGCCGGTGGCCGGGCCGAAGAGCAGGCCGTGCGGCGACACCTTGACCGGCTTCCGCACCACGAAACTCGACGCGGCTCGCGAGGTGAGCGAGACGGGGCCGGCGTCGGTCACGCTCCGCGACGTGATATCGCCTTGGATCTCCAGGAGCAATGCGATCTCGTCATGATCAGGCACAAACCGTACGGCGGTCGCACGGGTGACCGTGCGTGTGCCGCGCACCTGTCGGCCGCTGATGATCTCGTTGACCGGGCCGGTTTCCTGCTCTGCTTCAGGGAGGAGCTTCTCGATGAAGGCCTGATGGACCGCCACCCGGACGTTTGGCGAAAGGTAGTGCTCGTTGACCGCCCGTACGACCGCGGCTGAGCCCGGCAATGAAGAAGCCTCGATCGTCCGCATGGTTTCCTTTACGACCGCTGCATCGACCACGCCGCACGAGATCTCGTACCGCTCGAGTGACTCGAGCAGGCGACCGACGTCGGCCTCGCAGCGAGCCGTCAAGTGCGGGTCACGAGTGGCCAGCTGGGCCTGTTCCTGACCCGTGCCGGCATCGAGCGGCGCTGCAAGCATGCCGGCCGCTGCCCGCCAGATGGCCACGCGGCGCGACACGGCCAACGCTGCGCGGCGGGTGTTTGAGGCGACGCTCCCTTCGGTGATGCGGTCAGCCACCTCCATGCCGCGATGGACCGCTTCACCGAGCACGATGAGCGTCGTCCCCGCAGCCGGATCGCGGGGGCCGGCACTCAGCAGCACGTTGCCGAGCGTGTTGAGCGTGTCGCGCGACCAGGCTTCGACGTGTTCGTGTCGCATGCCATCAGGCTGAGTGTGGTGCAGGTCATGGAGGTCGGAGATGAGGGTTGCCGGATGTGGCCACAGACAACCAGGGCGGCGCACGTCGGGAACCGACTGCAACGACGCCACCCGCTCGTCGTCGTCATGATCCTCCCGCCGGCCGCGGACAAAGATTCGATCCCCCTTGCGGAGACGGTCGAAGAGCCGACCTGATCCCGGAGGCAAACCTGCTGCCGGCCCTGGAGACGCTGCGAGCCGTGGTTCGGCGCTGGTGTCGGTCCAGTTCACGCTGTCGGGGTCTGACCAGGCGGCACCGGGCAGTGGGGCCGCGCCGAGCGAGTCGGTGGCGAGCGGGGGCTCGATGCGTGCCGGCCGGGACGGTGTCTCGGCTACGGCCGTCGCTGAAGCGGCGGGCTCTTCAGCAGCCAAGCGATGAATATGCACACGCGTCACGAGTGATTTCAGCGAACTGGCATCCGCCGGCTCGATCACCAAGGGCTCAGAGACGGATGGCGACGCCTCATTGGCGATCGGCTCCGGGGCAGGCTGCGGTGGGCGGCCTTCTCCGGTGCGGGGCGGAAGAACCTGAGCAATCGCCGGCTGTCGCGACCGCAGTTCTTGGGCGGTGGCCGGCATGGGGGCCAGCGCGAGCCGCTCCGGTCGAGGTCCGGGCTTGACGACGGCCGGCATGGCGGCAGCCATCGAGGAGAGATCTCCGACTGGAGGCGACGCTTGAGCTGCCGCTGCCGCGGCGATTGCGGGCTGTTGCGGCAAGGGGGCCGCCACTGGAACCGGCTTCTCGAGGCCGAAGAACGGCTCGGGAATCGGCTCCCACACACTTGGGGCGACCATGGCCGCTGCGACCAGAATCCCCCCAAGAAATGAGATCGCGACGATTCCCTTCGCTCGCGCGTCAGCCATGCCCGCCCCGGCCATCGTGTCGAAACTGGTCGATGTCAAAGGGCACGGCTCCGCCGACACCCCGCACAATTCGATCGACACGCAGAAAAGGGAAATTCGACCAGCCGCGGGAAAACCGTCAGGGTTTACCAACGGTGGCGAGCCGTGGGGCTTCGAGGATCGCGGTCCAGGCGTCAACGAGAATCGTCAGATTGGCGTTGCGATCCACCGAATCGAGGGCATCGAGCGAATGCTCGAGGAGAATGGCCGCTGCCTCGCCTGCCTCGACCGCCCATTCTGCCACGGCGTGCGCGATTACCACATCGGCCGGAGCTTCACCGGTCGTGGCCTGTCGCAGGGCAGCTCGAAAGAAGTCGATTGCAGTGTCAATCGCCACCTTCAGCCGCGCCCGTCGCGGCGGTGCATCCTTGCCGGCGGCTTCCACAAAACTGAGTGTTTCGCGGGCGAGTTCGACGCCCCGCAGCGGCCGCCTTGCGAGCAGGCCGATGAGCTTCGCGCGAAATTCCACCGCCGCCGGATCGAGCAGCAGTCGTGCCCGAGTCAGGCTGCCTCCAGCAGCATGGGCCACGCGATTGAGCATGGCTGTGTCGACGGCAGTGCCACCGGCGGCCGCCTCACGCTCGAGCACCCGCAGCACGACATCGGCCCCGAGCGGCCGGAAGCGAATGATTTGACACCGCGAGCGGATCGTGGGCAGCTGTCGCTCGACCGCTTCACCGACCAGGATGATCAACCCGCCGTCGGGTGGCTCCTCGAGCGTCTTGAGCAGGCAGTTGGCCGCCTCGTCGAGGAGCGTGTCGGCATCGAGGATGATCGCCACCTTCCGGGTGCCGACCGCCGGGCGGAGTTTCACCCGCCAGCAAAGCCCCTCCCGCATCCGGTGATCGGCGTCGCCCACGAAGGCCTCGAGCGGAATCGACGCCCTGTCTTCGGGCTTCTGCACCACGTCGATGTCAGGATGGCTGCCTGCCTCCGCCTGCACGCACGACGCACAGGCATCACAGGCCACGAGGCCCGGCCGTGGCTGCTGACACACGACCGCCTTGGCGAGTCCGCGGGCGAATGTGCTCTTGCCGACTCCGGACGGGCCGATGAAGAGATACGAACCCGCCACGCGGCCCTGGGCAGCGGCAATCGCAAACCGCTCGGCAACGGCGTCGTGCCCCTCGATGCCCTGCCATGCCATGGTCGTGCTCGTTATCTGAGTTCGGGAAAGCGGTCGGTGATTACCGCGCGGATCCGGTCACCGACCTCGTCGAACGGAGCATCGGCCTCGATGACACGGATCAGATCGGGCTGCGTTGCCGCCTCCGCGAGATAGCCGGCCCGGAGCCGCCGACGATACTCGTCGCCCCGATTCTCAAGTTTGTCGAGCGGCCGATCGAGTCGGGCGGCCGACACGGCAAGATCGACGTCGAGCAGCAGGACCAGGTCGGGCATGAGGCCACCGGTCGCCACGCCACCCACAGCGCGAATCACTTCGGGATCGAGGCCGCCGGCATGCCCCTGGTAGACGATGTTGGCCAGCAGGTAGCGATCCGACACGACCCACTCGCCGCGATCGAGCGCCGGCCGAATCACCTCCTGCACGAGTTGCGCTCGCGCGGCCATGTAGAGGAACATCTCGGCCGTGGGGGCCAGGTGGAGATCATGGCGATCGAGCAGAATCGCACGGATGGCGTCGCCGGCCGGTGTGGAGCCCGGATCGCGACAGCTGGTGACCCGGCAGCCGCGACCGTGCAGCCAGTCGATGAGTGGGCCGATCTGCGACGACTTACCGGAGCCATCGATGCCGTCGAGCGCGATGAAACGGGGAGGGATCATGCCGGTTACTTTACGAGCCGTTGGATGCCCAGCGGGTCACTCGGGTCGAGCGGCTGGATCCGTTTGCAGACCGTTGCTGCCAGCGGGCGGCGATTGGTGTCGAGCAGGCAGTGGACGAGCCCCTTGGCCGCCTCGAAGAACGGTTTGTTGCCGGGCAGCGCGTAGGGCAATGGCTGCGGGCTGCCGGCTGCCTCCAGCGCCTTGCAGCAGAGTTCATACGCCCGCCCGAAATGGCCGCGGGCGAGCTTGGCGTCTTCCTCCTCGAGGGCGATGAGCCCGAGCTGCACATGCGCTTCGAGAAAGTCGGGGCACTCGGAGAGCAGCCAGACGAGTTCGTCACGTGCGATCTCAGTCTCCCCAGCCTCGACCATCGCCTCCACCTCCTCGATGTCGTCCCGCCGCTTGCGGGCACACCGCGGCTGGACGATCTCCCACTGCACTGCTTCTCCTGTCTCTCGGCGTTCCACGCGGAGCCTGTCGCCGGCAGACGATCGGGGGCGGGGCTGGGGCATGCGGAATGAGGTCGGGAGATGGGTTTCTCGAAGCGGTTACACTGCCTCCGTTGGAACTCACGGAAAACAGGTTTGCAAGAGGCAGGCGTGGCGGTAGTGAAGCGGAAGGGAGCGACGACGCGCCCGGAGAGCATCGGCCGTGTCCTGCTCGCCTGGTATGCCCGCTCGAAGCGGGATCTGCCCTGGCGGGCGTCGTCACCCGATCCGTATGCCGTGTGGGTGAGCGAGATCATGCTTCAGCAGACGCAGGTGGAGCGGGTCCGGGAGTTTTTCGTGCGGTTCATGGAGCGGTTTCCGACGGTGCACGATCTTGCAGCCGCCAGAGAGCCGACCGTGCTGAAGTACTGGGAGGGACTCGGCTACTACCGCCGAGCGCGGCAGTTGCATGCGGCCGCCAAGCAGATCGTGCACGAGCATGGCGGCGAGTTTCCGCGGACCGTGGAGGGGCTGCGGTCGCTGCCCGGGATTGGCCGCTATACCGCTGGCGCGATCGGATCGATTGCCTTCGATCTTGCCACGCCGATCGTGGAGGCCAACTCGCGGCGGGTGATCGCCCGGCTCGTGGGGCATGCCGCGCCGCTCGACGGGCCCGGCGGTGACGAACCGATCTGGGAGATCGCGGCGGGGCTCGTACCCCCGCGACATCCTGGGCGGTTCAATCAGGCGCTGATGGATCTCGGAGCAATGATCTGCACGCCAAAGCTTCCGCTTTGCAGCCGCTGCCCGCTGGCGAGCGCGTGTGTTGCTCATCAGACGAACCGTGTCGCCGCGATTCCAGCGCAGGCGAAGCGGCGGCCGGTCAAGCAGGTGCAGGAGACGGCGGTCGTGCTGCGGCATGGTGAGAGCGTGCTCGTGGAGCGGCGCGGGCCGGGCGAATGGTGGGAGGGCCTCTGGGATTTTCCTCGCGGAAGTGGCACGGCGGCAAAGCGAGGGCGGCGGCTTGGGCTCGTGACGTACTCTGTCACCCACCATCGGATCGAGTGCGCGGTGAGGGAGCAGATCATGACGCGGCGAACGACGCCGACGAAGGCCCAGCGCTGGGTGAAGGTCACCAGCCTCGACGCCCTCGCCATGACCGCCCCGGGCCGGCGGATCGCGCGGCTCGTGGCTCGATCAGGAGACTAGGGACCGCCGGGCGAGTATCCAGTGGAAACCACGACGAAGCCCCGCCACAGATCACGGGGCGGACGGCCTGGATCGTTCCCGCCAGCGGGTATCGCGGCCTCGGTGGCTCACTTTCTCGCCGGTGCCGGCTCGAGCGTATGGAGTAGTTTTGCGTCGGCGACGTTCCAGAGTCGCAGCTTCCCGTCCTGGCTGCCGGCGGCGACGACATTCGCCGCGGTGGCGAGCGCGTGGACGAAGTCGCCGGCCCCACGGAATTCCCGCACGACGGCGCCGTTGCCGACGTTATAGGTCCGCACGAGCGGGTCGGCCGCCGATGCAACGAGTTCGTCGGACACTCCCAGAAACCGTACCCCCGTCAATTCCTTCTTGGGTCCGGTGATCGTCCGTTGCAGTCCGCCCGTTGCCATGTCCCAGATTCGGAGGGAATGATCAGCTCCCGCCGACGCCAGCCGTTGGCCGTTTGCCTGCCACGAGAGAGCGAGCACGTGGCCAGTGTGCCCTTCGAACGATCGAACGAGGTTGCCGTCAGCGACCGCGTGCACCTTCACGAACCGGTCGGTCGCGCCCGAGGCGAGCAGGTCACCGCGGCTCGAGAAAGCCAGCGTCATCACCGTGTCGGCGTGTGGCTGAGGCAGTGCTCGGGAAAGCATGCCATTCTCGATGTTCCAGAGCTTGATCTCCCCGTTGCGACTGGCGCGGCCGCTCCCTGAGGCCAGCAATCGGCCGTCGGGTGAAAAGGCCAGCGACATGACCGTTCCGATGGGCGGCCCTCCCGGGTCGTCGTCGTTGGCTGCCGGTGTCGACTCGCCGCCGATCGTCCGCTCGAGCCTCCAGGCCTCGCGGATGTCCCACATCGCCGCAGGGCTGCCTGCCCCGGCGATAAGCAGCCGGCCGTCGGCCCAGGAGAGCATGACCGGCGGTCCGGCACCGGCGGGCCGCGCGGCCTCGTACGTGTCGCGCAGCCCGCCATCGGCGCCGCCGGCGATCGACAAGCAGCCGTCGAGTCCCAATCCCACGAGCCAGCGGCCATCGCGAGAGAACGCCAGTGCCGTCAACGGTTGGGCCGATGCCTTCACATCCTTCTCGAGTGTTCCCCGCGCCGCTGTGTCGGCAGCGAGCTGCTTCTCGAGCACCTGGAGCTCTGCCTGACGCTTCGGCAGCTCCCCCTGTGTCTGAATCTCGCGGGCGGCCACGAACTCGACGGCCTGCTTGGCGCTGGCCAGCGCTTTGTCGGCCCGATTCCGCTCATCCTGTGCCTTGGCGACCACGGCCGCGGCTGCTGTCACTTTCTTCTCCGCCTCCTGCACCCGCGCCGCTGCCGCTGCCGCTTCGGGAGCCGAGGCCACTGCGGCTTGCGCGGCCCCGACGGCCGCGGTCGCCTCGTTCTTGCTCTTCTCCGCAGTGTCGACCGCGGCGGCCTTCTCTGCGAGTGACTTTTCGGCCGCAGCGACGGCAGCGATGGCCTTCTGCTTTTCATCGGCTTCGTCCTTGATGGCTTTTTCGGCAGCGGCGACCCTGGCTTTACCCGCTGCAACATCCTGCTTGTCAACGGCGATCCGCAGGTCGGCAGCAGCCAAGCGCCGTATGGGCCGCACATCGCCCTGCGTCGCGGCGACGAGCTTGCCGTCGGCGAGACTCCAGAGTTTCATGCCGGGCGCGGTGCCGGCGGTGGCCAGGCGAGAGCCGTCGGGGCGGACCGAGAGGGCCGCGATCGATCCGCCATGATCGACCTCGCGGATGACTTTTCCGGCAGTGGCGTCCCAGAGCCGTGCCTTGCCATCACCGCCGCCCGCCACGAGGTGCCCGGGCATCGTCGGTACGACTGCCAGGGCAGCGATCGGCTGCTGTGGGCCGATGAGCTCCTTGACCGGCACCAAATTCGTCGCGTTGGCCTCGGGCGGTGGCGGCAGGGGGAGGGCCCACACCCGCAGTACGCCATCGGGCTCGGCCGTGACAATGCGGCCGGCGTCGAGCACTGCGAGCGTCGTCGTGCCTGCAGGCCGGTCGAGACGGCCAGTTGTCATGCCATCGGTCACTGTCGTGGCCGCCACATTGCCCGATGCGGCCAGTGAGAAGAGCGTCGCGCCGTCGGCTGCGAAGGCGATGCCGGTGATCGGCGATTCGTGGATCGTATGAACGCCGACAGGTTTGCCCGACGCTGCCTCGACAACGGCCACCGTGCCGTCAGGCGTCCCGAATGCGAGGCGTGATCCGTCTGGTGAGACCGCGGTGGCGGTCGTTGCCGCCGTGTCTGCCAGCACGGACATTCGCGGCGTCATCCTCGACCAGAGCTTGATCGTGCGGAACGACCCTGTCGCAATCGTGTTGCCGTCTGGTGAGAAGGCCAGGGCACCGATGGGATCGCGATGGGCTTGAGCAGACACTGAGCCGTCGTACCCCGCTGCTCCGTCGATGAGATCGCACAGCGGCATGCCCGAGATCGTGTCGAAGAGACCCACACGGCTGCCACGGGCCCCGGCGGTAAGCCGACCGTCAACCGACATGTCCACGGAGACGACCGCGCCGGTTCCTGCCGCGATCGGGCGCCAGTCGATCGGGCGTGCCGTTGCCGTGGAGCCAGCGGTGGCTCCTTCGGCGATCCAGCGCTCGAGCAGTTCAAGTTCCTTCGGGGAAAGGCTGCGGGCACCGACGGAGTTGCCCTGCGGTGGCATCGTGTCGGCATCGGTATCACGGTGCGCGGCTCGCGCCAGCAGGATGCTCTCGTCTGGCTTACCGGGCACGACACCGGGGCCGGAATCCCCTCCGGCGACGATCGTGGCGACTGTCTCGAGCGAGAGGCCCGCCTCCATTGTTTTGGAGTTATGGCAGGCGAGGCAGTTGGCCGCGAGGAGTGGCAGCAGTTCGTCCTGAAACCGAACGGGCCCCCGCTGTCCGGGAGCCGCAGCCGGCGGGGGAGCCGCAGCGGCAGGGAAAGATCCGAGAAACAGCGGCCCCAGAAACATGCTCACGACGAGGCAGGGCAGGCAGTGCATCAATCGGCCTCCGGCGGCAGCCGTGGTGGCCAGGCGGGCATGCGGGTCGTTCATGATCGCTGGGCTCCTTGAGCTGTCGCTGTGCGGAAGTCTTCGGCACAGCCAACCGTCAACTTCAATTCTACTAGCAGCGAGGATGAGGGACACACCGCTTACCGGGGCCGCTCAGTGAGGCTGGATGGTGGGCCACGGCCTCAGAAAAAACATAACTCCGTACCCTCTCGGCAGGTCGCGGTGCTTTGCCATTTGCGAAGGTGGCGGTACGGCAAATACGCTCTTGGGGAGTTGTGTTCGCTCCGGAAGCGGGAGTCACTCGTCGCGGCCGCCTCTCACTCACCAGGTTTTCGCCATGATCCGCTCGTTCACGCTGCCGTTGGCTCTCGTTGTGGCCGGCCTCTGCATCACTCCTCCGGGCTTCGCCCAACAGGTCTGCCTGCCGCTGCCCCGACTTCTGACGGTGACTCCCATGGGAGGGCAGGCGGGGACGGCCGTCGAGGTGACCATCACCCATCAGCACATCGACGAGGCCTTGGAGCTGCTGTTCTCGACACCGAAGATTACGGCACAGCCGGTGGTTGCCGCCGATGGCAAGCCCGTTTCCAACAGGTTTGTCGTGACCATTGCATCGGATGCCCCAGTCGGGGTGCACGACGCCAGAATTCTTTCGCGGCTCGGCGTGTCGACACCACGGGCATTCGCCGTGGGTGACCTTCCGGAAATCGTCTGCTCTGCGCCCCACCAAACCATTCAAACGGCAGTGCCATTGCCGACGGGTGCCGTCTGCAATGCCAAGACAACGCCCCGAGCCATCGATTATTACTCGTTTCGGGCGGTCAAGGGGGGGCGGGTCGTCGTCACATGCGACGTGCTGGAAATTGATTCGAAGCTCAATCCGGTGGTGATCGTCGCCGATGCAGCTGGTCGCGATCTGCTGACGAGCCGTGACGGGGGGGAACTCGTCTTCACGCCGCCCGACGACGGCACGTACCTCATCAAAGTTCACGGTCTGGCATACCAGGGAGGCAACGAACAGTTTTATCGCCTCGCGCTCCGCGACGCGTCGGCAGCGCTGCCGCCACGGCGGGCGGCCTCGCTCCGGGTCAGTGGTTTCTCCTGGCCGCCGGAGGGACTGTCTGCCGAGGCGGTGACCGCCGAAGTCGAGCCAAACGATGAGCCGGCAGCCGCGCAGAAGATCGGGCTTCCCTGCGACATCTCCGGAAGCTTTTCCCCGGGGAACGACGTTGACGTGTTCGAGTTTCAGGGGAAGAAAGGGGAGGTGTGGTGGGTCGAGGTGGCCTCGGAGCGACTCGGCATGCAGACCGACCCCTACGTGCTCGTGCAGCGAGTCGTCTCAAAAGATGGCCGGGAGACACTATCGGACGTGGTCGAGCTCGACGACATCGCGCATCCGGTGAAGCCCGGGGCCTTCATCCCCGCGGCGACCTATTCGGGGCCACCGTATGCGGCAGGATCGCCCGACGTGCTGGGGAAACTCGCGATCAGCGAAGACGGCACCTATCGGCTCAGGGTGCGCGACCTGCTCGGGGGCCCCGGGAGTGCCGACGGTAGCGTGTATCGGCTTCTGGTACGCCAGGCCACGCCCGACTTCGCCCTCGTGGCCTGGGCGGCGCACCTGCAGATGCGGCAAAACGATTTCGGCACGTTCTCGAAGCCGATCGCCCTCCGGGCCGGCGGCACAATGGCGCTGGAGGTGGTGGCCGTGCGACGCGACGGATTCGACGGGGCGATTGACCTGTCCATGGAGGGCCTGCCGCCCGGTGTGCGGGCCGCTGGGATGACGATTCCGGCAGGCAAGCAACTGGGCATGATCTTCATCACCGCCGACGAGACGGCCACGCCCGCGTGGTCGGTCGCGCAAATCTTCGGAAGTGCCCGCATCGATGGCGCTGAGGTGAGGCGGCGGTGCCCCCTTGCTTCCGTGGTGTGGACGATCGATTACGCCCCCAATGACTTCCCGCGGTCGCGGATCACGGCCGACGCGCCTGTGTCCGTCACCGATTTTGAAAAAGCGACCGCCTCCATCGCGGCGGCGGAGCCACGGGTCTGGGAGGCACAGGCTGGGCAGACACTGACAATCCCGCTGCGGATCACCTGGCGTGAGGAGTTCAACGGCGCCTCGATCAAGCTCAAGCCCTTCGGCACGGTATTCTCCGGCCTGAAACCAATCGACCTGCCCGTCAAGGCAACCACGGCCGAGGCAGTGCTCGATCTGGCCGCCCTGAAGACGCCCCCTGGCGACTACCTGCTCGCATTCAGCGGGATCAGCGTGGTCAAGCATCGGGCGAACGCGGCGATCGTGAAGACGGCGGAAGAGCAGCGGAAGCGGGCCAGCGAGGCGGTCGCTGCCGACACCGCCGCCGCAAAAGAGCTGGCACAGAAGGCCAAAGAGGCGGCAGAACCGCAGCGTGCCGAAGCCACCAAGGCCGCGAGCGACGCCCTGGGGAGGCAGAAGGCTGCCGAGAGTGCGCTGGCAGAGGCAGACCGTCATCTCAAGGCGATGACCGCGGCAACGGCCCCGCAGGACATTCTCGATTTTCTGGTCTCGGAACCGATTCGGATTTCGGTCAAGCCGCCGGCTGCCGCGCCGAAGCCATGATGGCGGCGATGTTTCCGGAATGGCGACGATCGTCGGTTCGGCTCAGCGCTGAATGCCAACAGCCGCTTCTCAGCCGATGAGTTCCGGGATGGGACGGCCATTTTCGACGAGATGGGTCGGGCGGCCGGCAAAGTCCTGGATCGTCACCCGCGACGAATCGATCCCGAGATGGTGGTAGATCGTTGCGAGGAAGTCATGGGCCGTGCAACGGCGATCGATCACGGCCTCGGCACGGCTGTCCGTGGCCCCGACAATCTGGCCGGGCTGAATCCCGCCACCGAACCAGATATTCGAGAAGGCGGCCGGCCAATGGTCGCGGCCGGGCTGCTGGGTACCGGCAGGGCCGCTGGCGTTCCCCGCGCCGGTGCTCGCTGCGTAGCTGATTTTCGGCGTGTGGCCGAACTCGCCGGTGACGACGACGAGCACCCGTTTGTCGAGCCCACGGTCGAAAACGTCTTCGATCAACGCGGCGACGGCCTGATCATACGCGTCGGCACGAAACCGCAGGGCGTCGAACACGTGGTGGTTGACGGCGTGGTCGTCCCAGTTGCCGACGCGGCCGCAGAGCGGACCGCTCAGCTGGGTAGTCACGATGTCGACGCCGGCCTCCACGAGCCGTCGGGCCATGAGTAACTGCTGGCCCCAGGCGTTGCGGCCGTACCGGTCACGGGTCTTGTCGTCTTCGCGAGAGAGGTCAAACGCATCCTTGGCCCGTGGATCAGTGAGGAGCATCATCGCCTGCGCCTCGAACTGGTCCAGCGCCTCCATCTCGAGTTGTCGGTCGACAACTCGCTGCAGTCCGTCGAGCCGCTGGCGCAGGTCCGCCCGACGTTGCAGCCGCGCGAGCTCACCGGGATTCGATACCCCGAGATTGGGAACGGAAAAGGTGGGAAGACTCGGGTCTCCCGACACCGTGAAGGGCTGATAGGCATCTCCGACGTAGGCCGGACCGTTGTATTCGAGAGGCGGATTGATGCCGACGTACCGCGGCAGGGGGTTGGTTCGGGCAATCTGTTGAGACCGGAGGTAGTTGGTGGCGCACATCCAGTCGGGATATTTCGGCTTTGGTTTGTCCTGTGTGGCCATGTCGCCGGAGAGCATCTGCATCGACCCTGCGGGATGGCCGGGCGCGGTCTGCGTCATCGACCGCACGGTGGTGATCTTGTCCGCCAAGGCCGCCTGTCGAGGTAACAACTCCGTGAAGTGCAGGCCGGATATCTTCGTGGGGATGGTGCGGAACGGGCCACGGTACTCGCTCGAGGCCCCTGGCTTGGGGTCATACGTGTCGAGTTGTGAGCACCCACCCGGAAGCCAGACCATGATGACGGCGGTTGAAGACGGTCTCACCGCAGACGGGTGTTCGGCCCGCAGACGCAGCATCCCGGGGAGCGACAGGCCGGTGAAACCGGCCAGGCCGGCCTGGAGAAAGTGCCGACGATTTCCCGGGCCAGAACAGAGTCGCATTGCTTCGGAAAAGCTCTTGCTACCCATGATTTTTGCTTCCTGGAGAATGACGTTTTATCGGCTTGCAGCACCGGCGAAGTGTATATCGGGTGTTTTCGGCTGCCCGGAAAAAGATCATATCAGCGGTGTGCATGCACTGCGCGGGATGCATTTTCGAAAGCATTTTCGAAAATGCCGGAGGGTCGGCCTCGCAACTGACCAGACACCTCGTGATTGACGACTAGTGATTGAAGACGAATTCCTTCGTGTTCATCAGGGCCCAAATCAGGTCCTCGAATCGCTCCTTGCGGGCAGCTTCAGCCCCTTTCCCCGTGCCGGCCCCGCCCAGGTAGATTGCGGCGACGAGCAGTTCGTGCATGGTTGGCTCCCGGCCGACCGCGGCGAGGGTGAGTTCATGAATCTTCGCCGAGTCGGGGCGGTCTTCGCGGGCGTACCGCGCCGCCCGCCCCTGGGGCGACGAGAGTTTTGCCTTGATGTCAGCCGCATTGACCATGAATAGGCTCTGGACAAGGTTCGGCGATGACGACCGTTCGCACTCGCAGACACTCGCACCCTCGGGCCGGCCAAATGCCTTGAGAAACGGTGATGATCGGTTGTAGCTGGTGTCTGGCAGGGCGATGGCACGGGTGCCAGTCGGCAGATCCGCAAACGAACTGGTCGATTCGGCAACCTTGTCGATGGCATCCAGCAACACCTCCGCCGGCAGCCGCCGGGCAGACGCATGGGAGAAGTTTTGCATGTCCCATTGATTGCCCTCGATCCCACCGGCCGCCTGGTAGGTCTGCGAGTTCACGATCGTCCGTACCAGTTCTTTGAGGTCGAACTTCGAGGCCACAAAGTGTTCGGCCAGCGCGGTAAGCAGCCGCGGGTTGGTCGGCGGATTTGTGTCGCGAAGGTCGTCTTCCGGCTCCACCAGTCCGCGGCCAAAGAAGTGCTTCCAGTAACGGTTCACGAGCACTCTCGAGAAGAACGGATTGGATGGCGCTACCATCCAATCGACGAGCACGAGCCGGGGATCCTCGTCGGCGGAGATCGGCTGCGGCACGGCGCCCAGCGCCACGGGTTTCACCCCGGCCGACGTCCGCGGATTCGGGAAGCTCGCGGGGCCGCGTTTGTGGAAGATGAAATCCTCGTTGCGGACGGACGAGGGCTTCCTGCCGACCTGGCTGAAGAACGCGGCCATGCCGTAGTAGTCGTCTTGGCTCCACCGCTCGAAGGGGTGGTGGTGGCACTGGGCGCATTGCATCCGCACCCCGAGGAAGAGCTGCGCGACGTCCTCGATCTGTTCCTTCGGATCCTTCACCCGCTTGTACCAGGTCACCGGCGGACTCGAGATCACGTTGCCTGTCGCGCCGACGAGTTCGCGGACGAACGCGTCATAGGGCTTATTGGTAAGGAGGCTGTCGCGTATCCAGGCGTGGAAGGCGAAGTTGGAGAGAAGATCGCTGCTGTCGTCACGGCGGTTCTTGAGCAGCGCCGTCCATTTGTTCGCGAAAAAATCTGCATATTCGGAGGATTGCAGCAGGTCTTCGATGAGCCTCTCCCGCTTGTCGGCCGCGGAACTCGCCAGAAACGCCGCCGCTCTGTCGGCGGATGGCAGGGTGCCCGTGATGTCGAGCGCGACCCGCCGGAGAAAGACACTGTCGTCGCTCTCGGGAGAGGCGGGAATGCCAAGAGAAGTCAGGTTTTCGAAGACCAGATCATCGATGAAGTTGCGGGTTTTGGGCATCGGCGCCGGTGGGCCGGCAGGCACAGCGAACGTCGCCACACCGACGAGACCCTGGTACCGCACCATCACGGTGGCTCGGCCTGCGAGTTTCTGAATTCGTACGGTGCCATCGGCATCCACCTCGGCACGGGCCGGATCATTCGACTCGTAGACCGCTTGGCCGGTGACATCGCGAGTGCCGCCGTCGCTGAACCGCGCCGTTACCTGTAGGTGGGCCGTAGCACCGGCAGAGACCGTCATGGATACCGGCTCGACAGCGAGCGAGACGAGGTCCGGGTCGTCTGCGGATGGCGGCGGTGCACCCTGTTCGATCCATCGCCGGATCGCCTGGTAATCCGCCGCCGACGAATCGATCCTGCGGCCACCGCCATGGGGCACGCGGGCCGTGGCCTTCAGCAGGAGCAGGCTCTCATCCGGGGCGGCCACGGAGATGCGTCGTCCGCGGGCCTCGTAGACGATGTGTTCGTAGTCCTCCGCCGGTTCAAACCCGAGAACAGAGAGTCGAAACCCGTTTTGGCCGAGCCCGGCCTTGGCATGGCAGGCACCCGAATTGCAGCCCGCCTTCGTGAGGATCGGCATCACGTCATTCACGAAGCTCGCCGGGGCCGACGCCGGCGAGACGGGATTCGCCGAATCGGCGGCTGTGGCTGCCGTGGCCTGCAGCATCACCAACAGTCCCAGCAATGATGTGGAGCGGTGACCGAAGGAACACATGCTTGCTTTGTCCCATGTTTTACGGGAAGACACTGCTCATTCGTTTGCAGATGCAAAGTCAATTATACCCGAAAAGCCGAACCCGAGTGGTCTCACGGGCCGCGAGACGGCAGGTATCACCACGCCTTGCCGCCCATGGTATGCTCCGCCGGCAATCGCCACCCCCAGGAGTTGCCCGATGCGTGCCTTGATCGCGATCGTTGCCTTGCTTGCGGCCGGCCTTCCGGCGACGGCTGTAAATGCTGCTGAGCCGGGGAAACCGCTCGAGGTGCTCCTCGTCGCGGGGGGGTGTTGTCACGACTATGCGACGCAGACCAAGCTGCTTAAAAAGGGCATCGAGTCACGGCTGCGGGCGCGGGTCGAGGTGGCCTCCAACCCTGACAAGTCGACAAAGGCTACCTTTGACGTCTACTCCAAGGATGACTGGGACAAGGGCTACGACATCATCCTGCACGATGAGTGCAGTGCCGATGTGACTGACCGCACCTACGTGGAGCGGATTCTCGCCGCCCACCGCCGGGGTACGCCGGCCGTGAATCTGCACTGCGCGATGCACTCCTATCGCTGGGGCAATTTCCGGGAGCCGGTCGCGGCCGGTGCGGACAATGCCGCTTGGTACGAAATGATCGGCCTGCAGTCGACGGGCCACGGCCCGCAACTGCCGATCGACATCATCTTTACCGACACCGCCCACCCGATTCTCACGGGGCTCGCCGCTTGGACCACGCTCAAGGAAGAGCTCTACAACAACATCCAGGTGCTGTCGACGGCGAAGGTGCTCGCCAGGGGCCGGCAAGTTGTGCCGCCGAAGACGAAGCCGGGGGAGCCAGCCGACCCCGCCGCGAAGCCGACCGAGGCTTCGGCAGCCGTTGTCTGGACCAATGAGTACGGCCCGCAGCGGACGCGGATTTTCAGCACGTCGCTGGGTCACAACAACGAGACCGTCGCCGACGATCGGTATCTCGACCTGATCACACGGGGCCTGCTGTGGGCCACTGGCAAGCTTGGCGACGATGGAAAGCCCGCGGCCGAACTGAAGCTTACCCCGGGCGAGGCAGCCGCTGCGGCCGACTGGGCCGGAGGTGTGTCGCTCCCGACAGCGGAAGAGGGGCGTGCAGCGCGGCTTTTCAATGGTCGCGACTTCGACGGCTGGGAAGGGCACATCGATCCCTACTGGTCGATCGACGGTGCCGAGATCGTTGGCCGCAACACGGCCGAAAACGCCCCGCAGGTCAGCACCTACCTCCTCACGAAGAAGCCGTATCGCAATTTCCGTCTCCTCTTCGAGGGCAAACTCGTCACGAGCGAGATGCATTCCGGTGTCGCGATCTGGGGCAAGAAATTCGACAAGGACGGCGAGGCAGCGAGCTACCAGGGCCATCTTGTGATGTTTCCCTCGGGTTGGGGTCTCTATGACCTCTATCGCCGCGGCGGCATCGCGAAGGATCAGGACGGCAAGGCGAAGGCCGCCGGGAAGCAGCACGACTGGAACCAGATGGAGATCCTCGCCATCGGCAGCCGGATCCGGCTGGCCGTCAACGGCAAGGAAGTGCTCGACTGGACCGACCCGAAGCCAGAGCTTTGCGAGGCCGGGCCGATCGGTCTCCAACTCCACTCCAACAAGGTGCCGCAGGAGGTTCGTTTCCGCGGCCTAAGGATCGTCGAGGATCCGCAGGACATGCTCGTCACGGCGACGCCAACGCCCCAGTGACATGGTGGCGTCCTTCCCGCTGGTTGGTCGGCCTGTATCATGAGGCCAACCCCGAAGGAGACCCTGGCGTGGCGCACGCGGCACTGGCACTCGAAGACGGCACGGTCTATTTCGGTGAGTCATTCGGGGCCGCCGGCACGGTGTCGGGCGAGGTCTGTTTCAACACCTCGATGACCGGCTACCAGGAGATTCTCACCGATCCGTCCTACCGCGGTCAGATCCTTACGATGACCGCGCCGCAGATCGGCAACTACGGGGTGAACGCTGCCGATGTCGAGAGCGGAAAGCTCCAGATGGCAGGGTTCGTCGTCCGCGAGGCGAGCCGGATCGCGAGCAACTTTACGGCCACCGATACACTCGGTGACTACCTCGCGCGGGCCGGAGTCGTCGGCCTGGCTGGGATCGACACGCGGGCCCTCGTTCGCCGGCTGCGGATTCGCGGCGCGATGACGGGTGTGCTCTCGAGCGAGGTGCTCGACGCGGCCAGGCTCGTGGAGATGGCCCGACAGGCGCCGGGGCTCGTGGGCCGCGACCTCGTCCGCGAGGTGATGCCCGAGCAGGAAAGCGAGTGGACAGAACCGCTCGACGAATGGGGTCAGCCGTTGCCGCAGCCCACGGAAGGGGGCGTGTTTCCCGTTGCTGCCACAGCCTTCGCCGGCAAGCATGTGGTGGCCCTCGACTACGGCATGAAGTGGAACATCGCCCGGCATCTCACCAGCACCGGCTGCCGTGTGACCGTGCTCCCCGGGAAGGCGACAGCGACCGAGGTGCTCGCCCACAAGCCTGACGGAGTATTTCTTTCCAATGGCCCTGGTGACCCGGAGGCGCTCGGCTACTGTGTCGACACCGTCCGCGACCTGGTCGGCAAGGTACCACTGTTCGGTATTTGTCTCGGGCACCAGCTGCTGGCGCTCGCCTGCGGCGCGAAGACGTTCAAGCTCGCGTTTGGTCACCGCGGCGCGAATCAGCCGGTGATGAACCTGGCCACCGGCACGGTGGAGATCACGTCGCAAAACCACGGCTTCGCGGTCGACGAGGCATCGCTTCCACCGGAACTCGAGGTCACCCATCGCAACCTCAACGACGGCACGATCGAGGGGCTGCGGCACAAGTCGGCCAATGCCGCGAGCGTGCAGTACCACCCCGAAGCCGCCGCCGGGCCGCATGATTCGGCCTATCTCTTCACCCGGTTTCGCCAGATGCTGGGGGCGTAACCAGTTGCCGGAACTGGAGTTCCGTTCAGCGGAACGAACGCGAAAGCCGAAAAATAAGGCTTTTTTTGACATTCACCCTTCGTATGCCATGGTTGGATGGAGTCGTGGCTCGCATCCCGAATCCACCGTCGGGCACGGAACCGCCGGTCCCCAGTCACTGCCAAGGAGGCTCAATCATGAGTCGTTCGCTTTTCCTGTGCGGCGTCGCCGCCGTCCTGTCGTTCGCCATCGGCTCTGCAGCCGAGGCTGGATTTGGTCACCTTCGTCGCCATGCCGAACCCGGCTGCGGCGCCGAGCCCGACTGCTGTGCCGAGGAAGTCGGCTGCACGCAGTTCGAGCCGACCTGTGGTGCCGAGCCGTCGTGTGGGGCCGCCCCCTGCTGCCCCACCAATCCCTGCATTAAGTACCACCACAAGCACGCCTGCAAGCACAAGTGCGCCAAAGGCTGCTGCGAAGAGCCGACCTACGAGACGGTTCTCTGCGTGACGAGCCCCGAGACCTGCTGCACGGTCAACGTGCCGGTCTGCCTGCCGGCCTGCTGTCAGGGCTGCCCGTGCGAGAGCTCGCGGAATACGCTCTTCGGCTGTGGCCAGGTGCGGTACGACTACGCCTGCGGCTGCTCGGTCATCGTCCGCTTCCAAAAGAGCGGCGACATCCT